>CAYQBA010000039.1:0-28221 GCA_964415605.1 uncultured Anaerolineales bacterium
GGCAAGTCGGGCGATGCGTCGCTTGACGAGTTCGCGCGTGGCGATGGGGTGGCCGCCGGGACCGGGCCGCGCGGCGGCCGAAGCGGCCATCCACCGTGCGCTGGGCGCCGAGGCGCCCGGCGGCCCGCCGGCCGGCCGCGCCGCCGGCACCGGGACCGAACCGGAGGTGCCCGCGCCATGACCGCGCTCGACCATCCCAAGATCTCGCCCGCCTTCGAGCCGTTCCTCGCCCGCGGCCGGCCGCACGAGCGGCACGAGGCCGTCGTGATCTACCGCGGCGCGCCCATCGACACGTCGCGCCCGCGCAGCCGCCTGCGCGCCCTCGACCGGCGCCTGGAGCACGTCGCGGATCTCGCGGCCGCCGGGCGGCCGGTCGAGGCACGCGTGGCCGACGCCTACCTCGACTCCGCCCGGCGGGCCGACCCCCACGGGGAACCGCTCGCCGTGACACGCCTCGCGTCGGGCACGCTGCCCGTGGCGCTGGTCGAGGTCACGCGCGCCACGCTGCCGCTGCTGGCGAGCCAGCCCGACGTCGTCGCCATCCTCCCGGACCAGCCGGTGCGGCTGATGCCGCCGGCGGCGATCGGCTACGGGCGGCTCCGCCGCCAGCAGGTGGGGATCGGCGTGACGTGGGGCCTGGAAGCGCTCGGCGCGCCCGAGCTGTGGCGCGTCACGCGCGGCGCGGGCATCCGCGTGGCCGTGCTCGACACCGGGGTCCACGCCGATCACCCGGCGCTGGCCGGCCGGGTGGCGGCGAGCACGATCATCGACCCGCTGGGGAGGCGCATCCACGCCGAGCCGATGTTCGACGGCGGCCAGCACGGAACGCACGTGTGCGGCACCATCGCCGGCGGCCGGACCCCGGACGGCGTATCGATCGGCATGGCGCCCGAGGCGCGCCTGCTCGTCGCCGGCGTCCTGGTCGGGGCCGCGACGCTCCGCACGGTGATGGAGGGCATCGCCTGGGCCGTCGAGCACGGCGCCGACATCCTCAACCTCTCGCTCGGCTTCAGCGCGTACGAGCCGCTGTTCACCCGCGTGTTCGAGGTGCTCATGGCCGAGTACGGCGTGCTGCCGGTCGTGTCGATCGGCAACGACAGCCACGGCAGCACCAGCTCGCCCGGCAACGCGCCCGACGGGTTCAGCGTCGGCGCGGTCGAGCGGCGGCCGCGCGGCCGGCCGGGCGTGGCGTTCTTCAGCGGCGGCGCCAGCCTGGAGTTCCCGGGTGACCGGGCGGCGGCCGTCACCAAGCCGGACGTCGTGGCGCCCGGCGCGCAGGTGTACGCGTGCATCCCGCCCACGCCGCTGCCAGACGGGACGCACGCCTACGCGTTCATGGACGGCACGAGCATGGCGGCGCCGCACGTGTCGGGCGCCGCGGCGCTCCTCATGGCGGCGCGCCCGGAGGCACCGCCGGACCTCGTCGCGCGGGCCCTGCGCGACACCGCCTGGCATCCCGGCGGGCGGCGGCGGCGCCCCGACAACCGCTGGGGACACGGGCTCATCCGCCCGGTCGAGGCGCTCAAGGCGCTCGGCTGATCCGAGGGCCGTCCGAATCGGCGCCCGTCGGCGGTTAAGGCTGGACAAGCCCGCGACTGCGGGACTATGCTTTTGTCTGTCAGGCACGTCACGCGGCCCGTCAGCAAGGTCAAGCGACGCCCAGCCGCGGCGACGCCCCGCCACCCCGTCCAGGAGGTCTTCGACGATGCCCAAGCGATTCACTCCCGTGCCGTTTGCCGTGGTCCTGGCGCTGTTCGCGGTCGGATCGGGCGCCGGTGCGCCCGCGTCCGGGCTGCAGGCACAGGTCGCCATCCCCATGCTGACTCCCGCGCAACGGTTCGAGACCGTCGCGGTCGACTCGGATGTCGTCCCGGCCATCCCGCAGATGAAGGCATTGGGCCGCGCGACCATGGGCCATCGCGCCTCCCACCCCCGCTCGACAGGCACGGGCAGCGGGCGCGAGGCTTCCGGCGCGGGCGATCCCGCGGCCGGCGCGGCGCCGGCCGGGTCGGTCGATCGGGCGGCGCTGCTGGGTCTCCTCGACGCGGACACCGGGGCGCAAGCGGGGCGCCTCCGCCCCGGGACCACCGGGCACGCGGCGGGCCGGGCCGGATCCCCTGCCGTCGACGCGGCATGGCGGCCCGGCAGACTCGCAGGCGATGCCACGACGGAGGTCACGTGCCCGCCGTTGCCGCTGCCCATCGGCTCGGACGTCGACGGCGTCCTGGGCACTTCGGGCTGCCACGTGCCGCAGCTCATCGACAGCGACAACCCGTCGCTGGCCGACCAGTACGTCGTCACCCTCGAGGAGCGCGGGCGGCTGACGATCAGCGTGCCGATGGGGGAGTTCAAGCCGTACATCGCGCTCGTCGACGACCTGTACTTCCCGATCGCCGAGTCGACGTCGTCGGGTGCCGCCGCGCGCGTCGCGGTGGTCTTGCCGGCCGGCACTTACGTCCTCGTCGTCGCGGCGGCGCCCGACACCCCGGACGGGCAGGGCGTCTATCAGATCACGTCACAGTTCCAGGCCGAGCCCGCGCCGGCCGGCTGCCTGTCCCCGACCGCCCTGGCCCTCGACACCCAGGTCACCGGCAGCCTTGCGCCGGGCGACTGCCGCCTGTTCGACGTGCTGGGCGACGTCTTCCGCGACAGCTTCGTCGCGCTCTACGAGGTCGAGGTCCCGCGCAACGGGTCCCTCGACCTCGCCTACACGCCCGCGGGGTACGCGGGCTTCCTGGCGGTGCTCGACCCCGCCCTCAACGCCGCGCTCGCGGCGACCGAGCCATCGGGCGGTCCGGTCGAGGCCACCGCGCACCTCGACCCCGGCACGTACTGGATCCTCGTCAGCTCGCGCCTGGCGGCCACGGGCGACTTCAGCCTGTCGGCCTCGTTCACGGCGTCGGACGCCCCGTGCGTGCCCGAGGCGGTGGCGCTGGACGCCACGGTCGACGGCAAGCTCGAGTCGAGCGACTGCCGGATGCCGTTCCTGCCGGGCGGCGGCTACGACCAGGCCACGGTCGACCTCTATCAGGTCGTGGTGCCGCAGACCGGGCTGTACCGGATCAACGTGCTGGCCGACGACTTCCAGCCGAGCCTGCGCATCCTCAAATGGTCGTACGCGCCGGCCGTCGCGCCGATGACCGGTCTGGCCGGGTCCACCAGCCTGAGCCGGACCGTGTCGTTCATCCCCGGCATCTTCGTCCTGGCGGTGAGCTGGACCGGCGACGCGCCGCGGCTCGGCGGCTACCGCCTCGAGCTCGAGTTCCAGGCCGACGGCGATCCCTGCACGGTGAACACGCTCCTCGGCCCCAGCGGAACGGTGTCGGGCGAGCTGACGCTCACCGACTGCACCCTGGCCGACGTCTACGTCAACAGCAGCCAGGATCGCGCCGACGTCTACCGCTTCAAGGCCACCCAGCGCGGGCTGCTCAAGGCCGAGATGACGGGCAGCATCGCCGACCCGTTCCTGGCGGTCCTCAACGCCGGCAGCACGATGGTGGCGTATGGCACGCAGCCCGGGGGGATCACGCTGGACATGGCGCTCGCCCCCGGCGACTACACGCTGGTCGCGTCGTCGCTCGGCGCGCGCCCGCAGTCCGGGAGCTACCAGGTGAAGCTGACGTTCACGCCCGAGCCGCAGCCGGCCGGCTGCCCGCTCCAGGCCCTGCAGCCCTCGGCCACCGTCAACGGCAGCCTCGGCGCGGGCGATTGCCGCGTGTTCGACGCCCTGCCCGCGTCGGCCACCGACAAGCTGATGGATCGCTTCAGCCTGAAGCTGGCGCAGCGCGGCACGCTGCAGCTCCGGATGAACTCGACCGCGGTCGACGCCTGGGTCGAGATCTTCACCGCCGACACCTACACGTCCATCGCCTACAACGACGACCGCAACGCCGCGGCCAACGACTTCAACGCGGAGCTCGAGGTTCTCCTCCCGCCGGGCGACTACATCGTGCACGCCACGACGCCGATCTTCGCCAACAGCGGCGCCTACCGCCTGATCAGCGCGTTCACGCCGGTGCCGGTGGTCCAGCCGTGCCCGATGGCCGACCTCGCGGTCGACGGGCGGCACGACGGCGACCTCTCGGAGACCGAGGACTGCCGGATGCTCGACCTGCCGGGAGGCGGCTTCCGCACGTCGGCGGTGGACGTCTTCCAGCTGCACGTGCCCCAGAACGGGCTGATGGAGATCGAGTACCGCGCCCTGGGGCTCGACCCGGAGCTGACGCTCTACGACCTGCGCTGGAACGAGCTGGCGTACAACGCCAACATCAGCGACGTCAACCTCGACGCGCGCCTCGAGCTGCGCATCCCGTCGGGGATCTACCGGGTCGTCGCGTCCAACGAGATCGACTCGTTCGGCGACTACGTGTTGTCGACGACCTTCGAGCCCAACCCGTGGGAGGCGCCGCCGACGGCCACGCCGACGGCGACGACGCGGGTCAGCCCGACGCCCAGCGCGACGCGGGCGGCCACGCCGACCCGGACGCCGACCGGCCCGGGACCGCGGCCGGCGATCTACGTGCCGCTGGTGGCCAAGCAGTTCACCGTGCCGCGGCCGTGAGATCGGCGGACCGGGCGTGGGCGATCCCTACCGTCACAAATTCAGGGTTGGCGGAGGCGGTCAACCGTGTCATCTTGGTCGGCGGGTGGGGGGCCAAACTCGCCCGCTGACCACTTGACACCGCCGCCAGGCCCTTGGCATATCGCCGACGGGGTGACCCCAAGCCGCCCTGATCGCATCGGGCACCCGCCGCCTTGATGAACCACGCATGCCAAGCCTTGCCGGGCCCTCCAAATCCACCGTTACGTCCGCCCGGCTGGCACGTCATATAATAGTGCCAGGCCATGCGCCACGCTGGCCGCCGGAAGACGCCCGCGGGTCCGCTCGCTCGCGCCGTCATCGGTGGCCGGCGCTTCGCCGCACTTCATCGCGCGTCGACTTCATCCATCTGGGACCGACGACCCTTGTGTCGGCACCCGCCAGGCGCGCCCCACGCGTGTGGCCACCGCGATCGTCCCTGGAGACCCATGCAAGCGTCCCGAGCCCCCCGCCTGGCAGCCGGCATCCCCGCCGCGCTCCTGGCGGTGTGCGTCGCGAGCGCCCTGGCGTCCGCCGCGCCCGGCGCGCCCGGTGCCTTCCCGAGTTGGATCGTCCGGCTGGATGGCCCCACCGTCTGGGAGCTCCGCGCTGCCGACGGGCAGACCGCCGGCCCAACCGGCGGCCACGGCGCCGGCGCGGCGCTGGACGCCGCGCCCGCCGTGCTCGAAGCCCGGCGGCGCACCATCGAGACCACCCAGGATGCGGTGGCAAGCGCCGTGGCCGATCTCGGCGGCACGGTCGTCGACCGCTACCAGGTCGTCTACAACGGCCTCGTGGTGCACGCCGCGCCCGAAGCCGCCGCCGCGATCGCCGGGCTGCCGGGCGTCGCGGCCGTCACGCGCGCGCCGCGCCTGACGCCGGCCGTCGGCGACGTCGTCCGCACCATCGGCGCCGACAAGGCGGCCAGCCAGCTCGGGTTCGACGGCCGCGGCGTGACCGTCGCGGTCATCGACACCGGCATCGACTACACGCACGCCGCGTTCGGCGGGCCCGGGACCATCGGGGCCTACGAGCTGAACGAGGAGAACCGCGTCGAGGCGGGCAGCTTCCCCACCGCCAAGGTGGTCGGGGGCTACGACTTCGCCGGGTGGCGCTACTCGCCGGCCTGCCCCGACGTCGGGGGCAACACGTGCCACCGCACGCCCCAGCCCGACGACGACCCGCTCGACCCCGTAGACCTCGGGCACGGCACGCACGTCGCCGGCATCGTCGCCGGCGCCGCGACGCCGCACCTCGCGGCGGGGGTGGCGCCGGGCGCCACGCTGGTGGCGCTCAAGATCTTCGGCAACCCCGTCGGCGCCCCGGCCACGACCGACCTGGCCATCAGCGCCATCGAGTGGGTGGTGCGGCACAACCTCGGGCTCACCGTGCCCGGGACGGCGCCCGAGGGGCGCATCGACGTCATCAACATGAGCCTCGGCGCCGACTGGTCCAGTCACATGGTCGAGATCAACCGCGCCGTCGACGCGGCCGTCCAGTCCGGCGTGACGGTCGTGGCCTCGGCCGGCAACTCCGGGCCCCTGCCCTACGTCGTCAACTCCCCGAGCTCGGCCGACCTGGCGCTGAGCGTCGCGAGCTCGATCCCTGCGGGCGAGCTCGAGCTGCGGGTGACCGCCGGGTGGAGCGAGCAGGGCCGGATCACCACCAAGGACTTCGACGCGATCGAAGGCTCGCCGGACTGGCTGCCCTCGCTCGAGTCCACCGGGCCGGTGCGCAGCACGCTCGCGTGGTACGGGACGGCGTGCAACACCGGGCTGGGCCAGCCGAGCCGGCCGATCCAGGACGTCGCCCGGCGCGTGGCGCTCGTCGAGCGCGGCGACTGCGACTTCTACGAGAAGGTGACCAACGCCGAGCGGTTCGGCGCCGTGGCCGTGGTGGTGTTCACCGACGGCTGGCAGAAGTCGATCATGACCTGCGGCACGACGTCCACCTGCCACATCCGGCCGAACATCCCGGCCGTGATGATCGACCGCCAGCCGGGCATCGAGCTGCGCGACCTCCTGATGGACGGCGTCACCGTCAACATGACGCTCGGGACGTTCGAGAAGACCTACCTCGTCGACACCATCAGCGACTTCAGCAGCCGCGGCCCGGCGCGCTTCGACGCCGGCATCAAGCCGCAGGTCACCGCGCCCGGCACCAACGTGGCGTCGGCCCTCGTCGGCAGCGGCGACGAGGCGCTCACCCTCAGCGGCACGTCGATGGCCGGCCCCGCGGTGGCCGGCACGGCGGCGATCCTGTGGCAGCGCGGGCGGGCGCAGGGCCTGGCGCTGGGCGGCGCCGACGTCGGCGCGCTGGTCATGAACTATGCCGACCCCGTCGTGCACATCGTCCGCCAGGACACCGGCCCCCTCGCCGCCGTCATGCGCCAGGGCAGCGGGCGCGCCAACGCGCTGCGCAGCGCCGCCGGCACCACGCTCGTCCGCTCGGACCACGGGCTGGCGGCCCTCGGCTTTGGGCACGCGCACGTCCAGGACACCCGGGTCGAGATCACGCGCACGCTGCGGGTGCGCAACCTGGCCACGCGGTCGCAGACGTACGCGGCCAGCGTGGACCTCGCCTTCCCGGAGGAGGACGACCGCCAGGGGGTCAAGCTGGCGTTCGAGCCGGAGCGCCTGACCGTGCCGGCGGGCGCCGAGGGCCGCTTCGTCGTCGCCATGACGCTCGACCCGAAGGCGCTGCGCGATTGGGACCTGCGCGATGCCGAGGTGATGCGCAACGAGGCGGCGCTCCAGCGGCTCGAGGTCGACGGCTGGGTCGGCATCACGGCCGTCGACGGCAACGGCCGCCCGGTCGCCGGCGGTGACCGGGTCGGCGTGCCGTTCCACGTCCTGCCGCGCCGCCACGCGTGCGTCGCGTCGACGTCGCGCGACCCGCTCGTGTTCCTCGAGCCCGGCGAGCGCCTGACGCAGGCGTGGCGCAACGACTGCGGCACGGGCGGAACGGTGATGCCGTTCTACCTCGGCGGGACCGACAACGCCGAGTCGGGCGTCGTCGACGGCTTCCCCGCGCGGATCGACATCGACGCCGTCGGCGTGCGGTTCGGCCGCCGGGCGGACAAGGGCGACGACAACGAGCCGCTCATCGCCTGGGCGATCCACGCGCGGGCGCCGCAGCGCATCCCGGCCGAGGTGGAGTACCGCGTGTACATCGACCTCGAGCGCGACGGCACGTTCGACCGCGTGGTGTTCAACCGGCCGGCCAACGACCTCGACGGGCAGCTCCCGCCCGGCCAGTGGGTCGTGACGCACGCGCCGGTGAGCCCGGGCACGCTCGAGCCGGACCTGCAGCGGGCGGCGCCGCGGCGCTGGGCGCAGCCGTACGACCTCGATACCGCGACGGCGATCCTGCGCCTGCCGGCGCGCGAGCTGGGGCTGGACCTGGACAAGGGCAAGGCCGCCTTCGACTTCGCCGTGATGGCGGTGGACGCCGTCGACGACTTCCCGGTCCAGCCCGGCTTCCAGGGCCGCGACTACGCGCCGGACGGGATGCGGCGCGGCCAGGCCTTCACGTTCGACCAGGCCGCGCTCTCGTGCCTCGAGCTCGCCGACCGATCCGGCGGCATCGGCGGCGTCGAGCAGACGCTGGACGTGGCCGCCCGCGAGACGCTGCGCATCGACATCCGGGCCAAGACGGCCTGTGATCTCGGCGGCCGGCTGGGCGGGCTCGGCATGCTGTTCCACTACCCCGACAACCTCCCGGACCAGCAGGCCGAGCTGCGCGAGATCCGGCTCGGCGCGCTGCTCGCCACCCCCACGGCCAGCGCGACGCGCGCGACCGCGGTCCCGGCAAGCGCAACGCCGACGGCCACCGGCAAGGCCACGGCGAGCGCGACGGCGGTCGTGACGACCGCGCCGCCGTCGGCGACGGCCACGCGATCGCCGGGCGCCACGGGCACCCCGTCGGCGACGGCCACGCGGCCGCCCGATGCGACCGCCTCGCCGTCTCCAACCCCCACGCGGCCGCCCGACCCGACCGCCTCCCAGTCGCCGACGGCGGCCCCCACCGGGGCCGCGTCGCCGACGGCCAAGGCCACCGCCGCCATGTCCGCGACGCCGGCCGCTTCGCCCGCCGCCAGCGACACGCCGGCCACGGCGCCGATCGCGCCGACCGGCACCCCGTCGGCCGAGCCCGGCCAGACCGCCACGCCCACCGTGCCGCCCGTGCCCGACACGGTCACGCCGGCCCCGACGGCGACGGCGAGCCCGACCGGAACGCCGGAGCCTCCGACGCCGACGGCGACCGCCACGCGCGCGTCTTCGCCGACGCCGACGGCGACGCCCATCCCGCCGACGGCCACCCGCACACTGGAACCACAGCCGACGGCGGCGCTGCCGAACCTCTCGGTGCGCGAGGTCGAGATCAACCAGGCCGTGCAGCAGGCCTTCTCGAGCATCCCCCTCGTGGCCGGCCGCGCCACGCTCGTGCGCGTGACCGTCGGGGTCGGCTGGGGCCAGCGGCCGGTGCCGGGCGTGACGGGCCGGCTGCACGGCGTGCGCGACGGCCTGCCGCTGCCCGGCGCGCCCCTGGCCGCATTCCACGCGGGCGGCGCCATCACGGCGCCGCCGGCACCGGACCCGCTCAAGCTCGACGACACGCTCAACTTCCTTCTGCCGGAGGCCTGGGTCGCCGAGGGCGAGGTGACGTTGTGGGTCGAGCTCAACCCCGACCGTTCGATTCAGGAGTACGACTACTCCGACAACCGCAGCCCGGACCTCATCGTGTCGTTCCGCCCGGTGCCGCCGCTGCGGGTGGTCGTGGTCCCGGTCGAGGTCCAGCCGGGCGGCGTCGGGCCGATCACGCGCCCGGATCTCGAGCGGGTGGACCTCCTCGGCGTGGGCTGGCTCGAGCGGCTCTACCCGGTCCCGGGCGTCGACGTCGCGCTGCATGCGCCGTTGCGCTTCGCCGGCACGCTGGGCGGCGCGGCGGGCCAGCGCGGGCTCCTGCAGGCGCTGGCCGAGCTGCGCCTGCGCGAGCATCCCGACCGCCTGTGGGTCACCGGGGCCCCCGGCGCCGACGGGCTCGGCACGGGTGCGGCGGACGGCGTCCCGATCTACTACGGCGTGCTGCCGGCCGAGGCCGGCGGGGCCGGCGCGCTGGCGTTCCGCGGCGGGGGCGTCGCGGCGGGGCCGGCGGACCGCCCGGCGGCGGCGGCGCGCGCCATCGGGCTGGCGCTCGGCCTGCACCGCGTGGCCTGCGGCGGAGCGGACGTGGCCGGCGTCGACCCGGCCTACCCGTACCCCGGCGGCATCATCGGGCACGTCGGGCTCGACGTGCTGGGGCTCATGCCGATGCCGCCGACCCGCCACGACTTCATGAGCGACTGCGAGCCGACGTGGGTGTCGGACTACCACTACGGCCTGCTCTACGACCGGCTGAGTCAGGCCGGCACCCGCGGCAACGGCGACGAGCCGCTGGCGGCGCTGGCCGAGCGCGGGGCGGCGTGGCTGGTGTCGGGCACGATCAGCGGTGGTGGCAAGGCGGGCGCGCTCGACGCCCTCGAAG
The DNA here is from genome assembly GCA_964415605.1 of uncultured Anaerolineales bacterium. Classification (GTDB taxonomy): domain Bacteria; phylum Chloroflexota; class Anaerolineae; order Epilineales; family Epilineaceae; genus UCB3. The sequence goes on from CAYQBA010000039.1 coordinate 10,106, forward strand.
CGCTGGCAAACGCCGAGCCGGCCGCGACCGCCGGCAGCGGGGGCTTCCAGGTGGTGCTGCGCGACGGCGCCGGCAAGGCGCTCTTCAGCCATGCGTTCGAGCCGATGGCGATGGTCGCCGGCCGCGGCGACCTGGGCGCGGCCGGCTTCGGGATGGCCGTGCCGCAGGTGTCGGGCGCCACCGAGGTGGTGCTGCTGGCCGACGACCGCCTGCTGGCGCGAATGCCTATCGACCGCGCGGGCGCCGTGACGCCGCTCAAGCTCCAGGCGGCGGTGCTCCCGCCGTCGACCCGCGACCCGCAGCACCTGACGGTGCTCTGGGAGGCGACGGGCGGGCGCGGCGCGCCGACGGCCGGCGTGCGCTTCAGCCCCGACGGCGGGCAGACGTGGCGGCAGCTCGTCAGCGAGGTCCGCGAGGCGCAGATCCTGCTCGACCGGCGCGACCTGGCCGGCTGCGCCAACGGGCTCTTGCAGGTGGTGGCCACGGCCGGCACGCAGTCGGCGACGCGGCAGCTGGCGCTCGGGCCGCTGCCCAACCTGCCGCCGCGGGTCGACGTGGCGGGCAACCGGCTGATCCAGCTGCGGCCGGGCCAGCCGCTGGCCCTGTCGGCTGCGAGCGTGGACCCGGAGGACGGGCCGCTCGCGGACGGCCGGCTGACGTGGCGCATCGGGTCGATCGGGCTGCTGGCAAGCGGCGGGCGGCTGGCGCTGCCGCAGGGGCTGCCGGCCGGGATCCACGTCGCGACGGTCACGGCAACCGACGCGGCGGGCGCCACGGCGACGGCCACGGTCACGCTGCTCGTCGGCGACGTCCGGCGGGTGTTCCTGCCGTGGGCGTCGACGCGGCGATGACGGCGGCGACGCAGCAGGGCTGTCGCGGCGGCCCGGCGATGGGAGCGCGCTTGGATCGCGCCAACGGCGTGACCGTGGCGACCCGGTGGGATCGTCGCGACGGCGCAACGGCGACGCGGTGGGATGGCGACGGCGTGACGGTGGCAGCCGCGTGACGGCCGGGCTCGACACAGCCGCACCCGCGCCCTGGGCGGACGACGGCCTGGCGGGCCGGCTCATCGACCACTTGCGGGCGCGCCAGGGCGAGCAGGCGGACTACCTGGCGCGGCTGGTCGTGGCGGAGTCGCCGTCGCACGTCCCGGAGGCGCAGCGCCCGGTCCAGGCGCTGCTCGCGACGCGGCTGGAGGGCCTGGGCCACCGCGCGCGCATCTACCCGGGGCGGCAGACCGGCGGGTTCGTGTTCGCCCGGCCGGCCGGGCGGGCGGCGCCCTTCCAGCTCATCGTCGGGCACACCGACACGGTCTGGCCGCTGGGGACGCTGGACACGATGCCCCTCGACGTCCAAGGCCCGGTCATGACGGGGCCGGGCGTGTTCGACATGAAAGCCGGGCTGGCCATGCTGGTCTTCGCGCTCGATGCCATGCGGGCGCTGGGCCTCACGCCGCCGGTGGCGCCCGTGGTGCTGATCAACGCGGATGAGGAGATCGGCAGCCGCGAATCGGGCGGGCATATCGCGCGCCTGGCGCGGCTGGCGGACCGCGCGCTGATTCTCGAGCCGGGTGCCGGCGCCGAAGGAGCGCTCAAGACGGCCCGCAAGGGCATCGGGGTCTTCCACGTGGTGGCCCGCGGGCGGGCGGCGCACGCCGGCCTCGAACCCGAGAAGGGCGCGAGCGCGATCCTCGAGCTGGCGCACGTCATCCGCCGGCTGCACGAACTGAACGACCCGGCCGCGGGCGTGAGCGTCAACGTCGGGGTGATCGAGGGCGGCCTGCGGTCGAACGTGGTGGCCCCGGAGGCGCGCGCGGCGGTGGACGTCCGGGTGCCGACCATGGCGCACGCGCGGGCGATCGAGGATGCGATCCTCGGGCTGGCCCCGACGGTGCCGGGTGTCTCGCTCTCGATCTCCGGGGGCATCGGGCGGCCGCCGATGGAGCGGACGCCGGCCAACCGGCGGCTGTGGGCTCTGGCGCGCGAGGCGGGCCGGGCCCTGGGGCTGGACCTGACCGAGACCGCGGTGGGCGGCGGCTCCGACGGCAACATCACCAGCCAGTTCACGGCCACGCTGGACGGCCTGGGGGCCATCGGCGACGGCGCGCACGCCCGGCACGAGCACGTGCGGCTCGATCGGCTCGCCGAACGCACGGCGCTCCTGGCGCTGGTGATGCTGGCGCCGGCGGTGGGGAGGGCGTGACCTAAGGCGGCCTCGCCACCTCGGATCACCCCCCATCCCCAGGACGTCGCGCAACCCCCGCTACGACCCCCACCCCCGGCGCTTCGCGCCACCCTCGCCCCCAAAGGGGCCAGGGGAACGGCGGGGCCTTCGGGATGGGGTGATCCACCCCGACGCTGCGGGCCACTCCGCCCCCAGAGAGGGCAAGAAGTCGCCGGCTCCGCGGTCGGGAGGAAGTCGAGGCGGCGGCTACGTGGGCCGCGCCATGCCGTTGGGGCTTTACACGTTTCCCTCCTTGCGCTACCGTACCCCTCCGCGCCCGCCGATGGGCGGCGCGCGCCTCTGGAGGACTTGCCAGCAAGGAGAGAAGTGATGCCTCAGGAAGTGCAGCGATGGGCCGTGGCGGTCGCGGTGTGGGCCCTCGTGCTCGGCGGTCTGGCTGGGTGCGGGCCGGCTGACGCGCCGGGGACGGCCGGCGGGCGGGCGCCGGTCACGTTCACCGCGACAGAATACGCTTACGACGGCCCGGAGTCGATCTCCGGCGGCATGACCGCGATCGAGCTCGTCAACGCCGGCGAGCAACCCCACTCCCTGCTCTTCATGGGCTTCCCCGAGGACAAGACCCTCGAGGACGTCACCAAGGCAGTCGAGGCGGCAACGTCGGGCAGCGCCGGGATCCCGGAGTGGGTGACGTTCCCGGGCGGCGTCGGGGGGATCGAGCCGGGCAAGCGCGGCAGCGCCGTGCTGGATCTGGCACCGGGCAACTACGCGCTCCTGTCGTTTGAAGGCCAGGAAGTCCCGGACGTGGCCAAGGGGATGATCCGCGTCCTGGAGGTGACGGCGGCCGCGGACCAGGCGGAGGCCCCGGCGGCCGACGTGACGGTCGACCTCAAGGACTACAGCTTCGAGACGACCGGCACGCTAGCGGCGGGCCGGCAGACGATCAAGGTCGTCAACCAGGGGCCGCAGCTGCACGAGGCCATCGTCATGCGGCTGGCCGAAGGCACGTCGGCGGAGGATTTCCTGGAGATGATGAGCCAGACCGCCCCGCCCAGCGGGCCGCCCCCCACCAGCGGCGCCGGCGGGATGGGGCCGCTCGGCCTCAACGCGAGCGGCTTCACGACGCTGGATCTCGAGCCGGGCAACTACATGTTCGTCTGCTTCGTGCCGGACGCCGCCGACGGCACGCCGCACGCGGCGAAGGGAATGATCAAGGCGTTCACGGTGCAGTGACGGCGGGTGTTGGGGGCGTGCCAGCCCGTGGTCGCGCGACACGCGGCAGGCACGCCCCCGCGCAAGCCAGGCAGCTTGCTCGGACAAGGCAAGGAACGGGCCTGACCAAGGCAAGGAACGGGCTCGGACAAGGCAAGGAAGTTGTACGGGTGAGGCAAGGAACCGATGTGGCTGAGGCCAGGAAGTTGCCTGCCTGAAGCAAGGAAGTTGAGACCCCCTCACCCGTCCTCCGCCGCCCGCACCCCCAGCGCCACTTCCAGCCGCCGCATCGCCTCCGCTCCGGCGTCCGTCTCGTCTTCGTGGCCCAGGAGGTGGAGCAGCCCGTGCACCGCCAGCAGACAGAGCTCGCTCGCCAGCGGGTGGCCGGCCCGCGCCGCGCCCCCGGCCGCGTACGGCACCGAGATCACGATGTCGCCGAGGTACGGCGGCTCGCCCGGCGGCGCGTCGTCCGGGTCCGCCGGGAACGAGAGGACGTCCGTCGGCTTGTCCAGGCCCAGGAAGGCCAGGTTGAGCCGGCGGAGCTCCGCGTCGTCCGCCAGGACCAGCGCCACCTCCGCCGCCGCGTCGACGCCCAGACGGTCCATCGCGTCCGCCAGCGCCCGCACCGCCGCGTCCGCCTCCGCCGCCGTCCCGCAGCCCGGCGCGTGGTGCAGCACGATCGGCCGCGTCATCGCGCCGTCGCTTCCCCGCCCGCCGCCGCGACCCCCGCCGGGTACTGCACCCGCGGGTGGTACATCGTGCGCAGCGTCCGGACGAACGCCCGGCGGATGCGCCTGAGGTCGCCGAGCGTCAGGTCGCTGTCCTCGAGCTGGCCCGACTCGACCCGCTGCTGGATCAGGCGGTGGACCAGCGCGTCGATCTCCGCCGCCGACTGCGGGCTCTCGGCGCGCACCGTCGCCTCCACCGCGTCCGCCAGCATCACGATCGCCGCCTCGCGCGACTGCGGCCGCGGGCCCGGGTAGGCGAACGCGTCCGGGTCCACCCCCGCCGTCCGATCGCCCTGGTGGACCGCCCGATGATAGAAGTACTCCGCGCGCTGCGTCCCGTGGTGCTGCTCGATGATCCGGATCACCGGCGCCGGCAGCCGGTGCTGCCGCGCCAGCGCCACCCCCTCCGTCACGTGGTCGATGACGATGCGCGCGCTCGCGCCCGGGTCCAGGCCGTCGTGCGGGTTCATCACCCCCAGCTGGTTTTCGACGAAGAAGTACGGCCGCGCCGTCTTGCCGATGTCGTGGTAGTACGCCCCCACCCGCACCAGGAGCGCGTCGGCCCCGATGGCCACCGCCGCCGCCTCGGCCAGGTTGCCCAGGACGATCGAGTGCTGATAGGTGCCCGGCGCCTTGATCTGCAGCTCGTGCAAGAGCGGGTGGTCCGGCCGCAGGAGCTCCAGCAGCTGGAACGACGTCGTCACGTCGAACAGCGACCCCGCCGCCAGCACCCCCAGCGCCGCCAGCCCCGACGACAGCGCCGCGTGCGCCACCGCCACGCCCGCCAGCTCCGCCCAGCCCACGGCGTCGTCCGCCGGCCCCGCCAGCGCGAAGCCGTAGATCACCGCCAGGTCGACCACCGCCACCACCCCCGCCGCATACAGGAACGTCTTCAGCCGCTCCACCCGCGCCAGCGCGATGGCCCCCGCCGCCCCGCCCAGCAAGACGAAGCACGTCGTCTCGAGGTGCGGTCCGCCGATCAGCCCGATCGCCACCGCCAGGAGCACCGCCGCGAAAAGCCCCGTCTCGACCCCCAAGACCGCCGCCACCGTCATGGCCGCCGCCGCCGCCGGGAACGCCGGCGCCAGGAGCGCCTCGTCCGACGCGACGGCGAAGCGGGCCGCGAAGGTGAAAGCCAACAGCATGGCCGTCATCAGCGTCAGGGCCCGCGTCCGGCGCCAGTAGCCCGGGCGCAGGCGCGCCAGGCCGGCCGCCAGCACGCCGACCAGCGCCAGGAAGAGCAGCGCGTGCCCGGCGAGGGCGCGCCAGCTGAACAGCCCCGGCTGCAGGCCCGCCTCGGTCAGGGCCTCGATCTGCGCGGCCGACAGGCGCTCGCCCTGCCGGGCGATGGTCTCTCCGCGGACGTACGTCACCCGCACCGGCGCCGTGGCGTCGCGCGCCGCCTGGCGCAGCGCGCGGGTGCGCGCGGCGTTCTCGACGGTGTTGAGCACCACGAAGCGGGCGGCCAGGTCCGCCACCCACTGCGCCTGCGCGCCGTCCATGCCGGGGTCGACCAGCTCGATCAGGCGGTCCAGCAACACCGGCCGATTGGCGTCGCTGACCCGCTGGCGCATCACCCGCGCCACGACCTCCGCCGCCTCGTCGGTGATGGCGGCCAGCGTCTCGCCCGACAACCCTCCATCGTCGGCCAGGCCGAGCAGCACGTCGACCCGCGCCGGCGGCAGCCCTTGCAGCTCCGGGATGTCATCAAGCCAGGCGCGCTTGTCGTCGTCGGGCTCGGCGTAGCCCGGCAGCGCCCGCAGGAGATCCACGTGGTGCATCACGGCGCGGACCCGCGCCACCTGCCGCTCGGCAGCCGTCAGGTCGAGCTCGTAGACCGGCGCCACCTGGGCCGCCGCGGCGTCACGCGCCTCGTCCGTGCGGACGCGGCTGACGTACGCCAGCGCGCGGGTGGCCTGGTAGTCGCGCGGGCTCGGCACGCCGGGGCTCAGCGCCGTGCCGGTGTGCAGCGGCAGCGTGACCGCAAGCGCCAGGCCGGCGACCAGCGCCGCGCCGAGCATCAGCCCGGTGCGCTCCGGCGATCGGACGCGCCAGCGCGTGAGCGGTGCGGACCCTCGCGAGGCGGGCAGCTCGGTGTGCGGCGCGGAGGCCATGTCGGGGCAGGGAAGCGCTGGCGCGGGTCGACTCAGCCCGCCAGGAGGCGCCGGACCGTGTCGCTGACCAGCTTGCGGTCGAGCAGGCGGCCCTCGGCCCCTGCTTGCAGCGCCTGGACGACCGGCCCCATCACCTTGCCCATGTCGGCCGGCCCGGTCGCACCGAGGGCGGCGATCTGGTCGCGGGCCACCCGCTCGATCTCCTCGGCGCCCACGCCGGCCGGGAGATATGACTCGAGGATCGCCAACTCGGCCTCCTCCTGCCGCAGCAGGTCATCCCGGCCGCCGCGGCGGTAAAGATCGATGGCGTCGCGCCGCTGCTTCGCCTGGTGCTGCACGATGCCGATGACCGCGTCGTCCGCCAGGGCATCGCCCGGCACGAGCTTGCCGCGGGATCGCGCCTCGATCTCGGCGTTCTTCAGCGCCGCGCGCAGCAGGCGCAGGGTGCGCTTGCGGTCCTCGTCGCCGCTGCGCATGGCCGCCGCCAGGTCGTCGGCGACGCGCTGTTCCAGTGCTCCAGGCATGGCATGGGCCTCCCTTCCCCTTGATTCGCCCGGGCAGTATAGCACGCGCGCCGCGGCCCGGGCGTGGCCGCCGCCCCGCCTCGGACGCAAAGCGGGGGCCGCGCAGCGCGGGCCCCCGCTTCATCACGTCGCCAGATCGCGGCGCCGGACCGTCGCTCAGTAGCAGGCTCCCACCGAGCACGGGTTGACCGGCCGGCCCTGGAAGTAAATCTCGAGGTGCAGGTGCGGGCCGCTGCAGTAGCCCCCGCGCCCGCGCGTGCAGCCGATGCCGCCGAGCACCTGGCCCCGCTGGACCGCCTGGCCCGCGCCGACGCTGATGCTGGACATGTGGGCGTAGAGCGACACGTAGCCGTTGCCGTGGTCGATCTTGACCGCCTTGCCGGCCCAGCCATACCACCCCGCCACGACGACCGTGCCACCGTCGGCGGCCATGATCGGCGTGCCGGTGCGGTTGGCGATGTCGACCGCGCGGTGCCGCCGGGTGAACGTGCTCGTGATCCGCCCGTAGGCCGTGACGCCGAAGCTGCCGCTGCCGACCGCCGGCGTCCCGCCGACCTCCTGCGACCAGCTGGGGATGGATCGCGGCGCCATCTCGACGACCGGCTGCGGGAAGCGCACGTCGCTCTCGCCGCCCGGGACGATGATGCGCGAGCCGGCCGTGAGCGTGGCCTCGGCCGTGAGCCCGTTGGCGGCGTAGGTCACGATGTCCTCGGCGCTGGCCCCGTACGCCTCGGCCACGGAGGCAACCGTGTCGCCGTCCTTGACGACGTGGACCACGGCCTTCATCGGCAGCACGGTGAGCTCGGTGCCGAGGGCCACGTTGTCGGGGTTCTTCTGGATGTCGGGGTTGGCCCAGAGCAGCCACAGCGGCTCGATGCCGTACGCGGCGGCGATGGACGTCAGCGTGTCGCCGTACTTGAGGACATGAACCTCGGGCTTGTCCCAAGGCAGGAGCGACTGGTCGGCCTCGGCGATGGCGCCCGGCGAGACGAAGCCGGGGCTCGCGTCTTCGTTGGCCTCGCGGTTACCCCCGGCAGCGACGGTGTCGAGCACCGGGCTGGGGATGAACGCCGTGGCCTGGCGCGCCCACAACCCGATGGGGTCGTCGTCCCCGGATTCCGTGCCCATCGCCGCCAGCGAGGGGCCTCGCGAAACCAACAGCACGCCCAGCGTGAGCACCAGCACCGCCGAATGGGCCGCGACGCGCCACAGCATGGGCGTGTCGCCGCGGATCACCCGAAGCATGGCCCGGCCGCGGCGCGCCAACCAACTGTCCGGGGAACGCCGGACGACGCCCGGAACGGACAAGGTGACTTTGCGGACGGTGAAGCTGGCGGTGGTCGGTCTGTGGTCGCGATCGTGGGATGATGGTGAGTCGGCTCCGAAAGTGGCTCGCTCGCGAGCCCGACGCCCAGCCTGGGCGTGCAACATCTTTCGATGCCCCGGCATGTGGTAGGTAGTCAACCTCCCCCCCCCCCTTGGGTGCTCCCTCGCCACACGGTGAACGGTCACCGTTGGGCAGATGGCTCGGGAGACGAGACCGGCCGCTCAGATCGGGCGGGCGCGGTCGTGACGTAGCCGGTAATCGAACACTGATTGCAGCATCAAGGATATATTGGAAATTTATACCCCGTTCCCGACGCGCTGTCAATCTTCACGGCACGGATCGGGCCGACGGTTGCAGGCAGGGCAACCGTCGCTTGCCCCACGCTCAACCGACGCTTGCCGAATCGCCCCCCTACAGGGCGTCCTGGTTGATCGTCGCCAGGAACTGGGCGTTGTCCTTGGTCTTCTGCATGCGCTGGACGACGGCCTCGGTGGCCTCGGGGCCGCCCCCCATCATGTCGATCATGCGGCGGACGAGCCAGATGCGGGCCAGGGTGTCGGGCTCGAGCAGCAGGTCCTCGCGCCGCGTGCTCGAGCGTTCGATGTCGATGGCCGGGTAGATCCGGCGCTCGGCGAGGCGCCGGCTCAAGACCAGCTCCATGTTGCCCGTGCCCTTGAACTCCTCGTAGATCACGTCGTCGAGGCGGCTGCCGGTGTCCACCAGGCACGTGGCGACGATGGTCAGGCTGCCACCGTTCTCGATGTTACGGGCGGCGCCGAAGAACTGCTTGGGCGGGTAGAGCGCCGCCGGATCAAGGCCGCCCGACAACGTCCGCCCGCTCGGCGGGACGACGAGGTTGTAGGCACGCGACAGCCGGGTGATCGAGTCCAGGAGGATGACGACGTCGCGCCCGTGCTCTACCAGCCGCTTGCCGCGCTCGAGCGCCATCTCGGCCACCCGGACGTGGTCGCTGACCGGTTCGTCGAAGGTCGAGCTGAAGACCTCGGCCTCGACCGAGCGGTCCATGTCGGTGACCTCCTCGGGGCGCTCGCCGATGAGCACCACCATGAGGTGCACGTCCGGGCAGTTGTGCGTGATGCCGTTGGCGATCTGCTTGAGGACCGTGGTCTTGCCGGCCTTCGGTGGCGAGACGATCAACCCGCGCTGGCCGCGCCCGATCGGCGCCAAGAGGTCGATGAGCCGGGTCGTGATGATGTTCGGCGCCGTCTCGACCGTGAGCCGCTCGTTCGGGAAGATCGGCACCAGCTTGTCGAACCGCGGGCGGGTCTTCGTGGTCTCGGGGTCGAGCCCATTGACCGCCTCGACCCGGAGGAGCCCGAAGTACTTCTCGTTGTCCTTGGGCGGGCGCACCTGGCCGATGACCATGTCGCCGGTCCGGAGCGCGAAACGGCGGATCTGCGACTGCGAGACGTACACGTCCTCGTTGCCGGGCTTGAGGTTGTACGACCGCAGAAAGCCGATGCCGTCCTGGATGATCTCGAGCACCCCGCCGCCGAAGATCAGCCCGCGGCGCTCAGCGTTGGCCCGCAGGAGGCGGAAGACGAGATCGGTCTTCTTGAGGCGGCTGTAGCCGGCGATCTGGAACTCCCGCGCCATCTCGCGCAGCTCGTCGACCGGCTTGCCCTCTAATTCGGCGATGTGCAAGGCGCAGCACTCCAATTCCGTCGGCCCAGGAGGTGGCCCCGGCGGACACGCCCAGCGGGCGCGGCCCGGTGGGGCTGCCCGCGCGAGGACGATCCATTCGGGGGTTGGGCCGACGCAGGGCGGATCAAGGATGGTGGTGGGTGCCGACGCGCGGTCCTGGCAAACCGGCGGTCTATGTCGGCGGGTGGGGGCGGTGCGGGGCACGCACCGCCAGAGCCACAGACGGCCCAATCATGAACGGCGGCCCATTATAAGTGGCGTGTTGCGGGAATGTCAACTCGGTGGCGATGGGTCGTAGTTGACGCTGCTGATCTGCATCAGCTTCTCCCAATGGTGCCGCGCTTCGATCAGCCGCACGGTGCCGGAGCGCGAGCGCATGGTCATGGAGTACGTCGTGGCGCCGGCGCCGTGGTACTCCACACCGCGCACGAGGTCGCCGGTGGTGATGCCCGTGGCCGCGAAGAAGACGTTGTCGCTCGACACCAGGTCGTCGATGGTCAGGACGGCGTCGACGGTGTAGCCCTGGGCCTCGGCGGCGCGCCGCTCGTCGTCGTTGCGCGGGTGCAGCCGGCCCTGCATCCCGCCGCCGATGCACTTCAAGGCACAGGCCGCGATGACGCCCTCCGGCGTGCCGCCGATGCCCATGAGCGCGTCGATGCCGGTGTTGTTGACCGCCGCCATGATCGCGCCCGCGACGTCGCCGTCGGTGATCAGCTTGATGCGCGCACCGGTGGCCCGGATGTCACGGATGAGGTCGGCGTGCCGCGGGCGATCGAGGACCACCACGGTGAGGTCGTCGAGGTCCTTGCGCACGGCGCGCGCGATGCCGCGCAGGTTCTTCTCGACCGGCGCGTTGATGTCGATGGCGTTGGCCGCCGCCGGGCCGACGGCGATCTTGTCCATGTACATGATGGGGCCCGGGTCGAACATCGTGCCCCGGTCGGCGGCGGCCACCACGGCCACGGCGTTGGGCCGCCCGAGCGAGAGGAGCGTGGTGCCGTCCACGGGGTCGACGGCGACGTCGATCTGCGGGCCGTGTCCCGTCCCCACCCGCTCGCCGTTGAACAGCATCGGCGCCTCGTCCTTTTCGCCCTCGCCGATGACCACGATGCCGTCCATGTCGACGGTGCCGAGCATGAGCCGCATGGCGTCGACGGCCGCCTGGTCGCCGGCGTTCTTGTTGCCGCGGCCCATCCAGCGGCCGGCCGCGAGCGCGGCGGCCTCGGTGACCCGGACGAGATCGAGGGCGAGGTTGCGGTCTGGGGCGGTCTGGGGCATGGCGGCATCTCCTCCTGGGCGGGGAAGGGTTCGTCCGGCGGCGCGATAGGGTAACTTGAAAGGGATGCGTCGTGCAAGTTGGGGACGGTCGGACGGCGGCTTGATCCCGCGTGCCGCCGCTGCGGGCCGCCCCGTCAGCCGCTGGTCAGCGCCGCGGCGATGTCGCCGCCGTTCTTGACCAGGCGCGACGGGATGCCGTGGGCGGCGAGGGCCGAGACCGTGCCGAGGCTGCTCGGCGCCACGCCGAACGTGCTGGCCTCGATCAAGACCGCCAGGCTGCCCACCCCGCGGTGCTGCAGCTCGCGCAGGCCCTCGATCCAATGCACTCCGGTCGTGGGCGTGACGACGACGAGCGTGGTATGGCGAGTGAACTCGTGGCTCTCGACCGACAGGACCTGGGCGAGGCTCGCCCGGCCGGCGGCACGCAGCACGGCGAGGTTGCCGAGGATCTTGGCGACCTGCCGCTCGCCGCGGTCGGGCTGGACCACCATCCGCCGCTGGCCGTGTGCGATGAGCCCCACGCTCTTGCCGGCATCCAGGAAGTGGCGGGCCAGGCTGGCGGCCGCGGTGATCGCGTACTCCTCGGTCGTGGGCTCGAGGGTCACCGCGCGCGGCTCGTGCCAGGCCAGCGGCGCGGCGTCCTCGCCGGGCTCGGGAGCGATGCCGACGTGCGCCGCCTTGTCGAGGTCGACCACGATCCAGAAGTCGGCGATCGGGTCGAGCTCGAACTCCTTGGTGAACAGCCGCCGGCGACGCGCCGTCGTCGGCCAGTGGATGCGGCTGAACGCATCGCCCGGCGTGTAGGCGCGGACCCCGCGGACGTTGGTCGTGGCGAACTCGGCGCGCCGGCGGATGACCTGCCCGCCGCTGAGGTAGCCGGTCGGCAGGTCCACCCCCCGCAACGGAACCGTCAACGGGTAGACGATGAACGACGCCGTCGGCTCGAGCTCGCGCTCGGCGCGGAAGATGCCGAGCGGGTCGCCGCCGGCGAGCGTGATCGGCCCGAGCCGGTACACGCCGCGCCGCCGGCACAGCGTGCGCAGCGTCCACGTCCGCGTCCGGCCCGGCCCGAGGGCCGACACCACCCGGCTGGCGTGGTGCCCCGGCAGGTCGCTGTGGTCGCGCACCTCGAGCCAGAGCTTCGGGAGCCAGCCGCGGTTGTGCACGCGGAGCACCTCCTCGGCCACGCCCCCGACCTCCGACCGCGACGCCCGGGCGTGGCGCTCGACGTCGACCCAGCGCACCGAGTACCACGTGACGGCGGCCGACAGCCCGAGCACCCCGCCGAGCACGTACGCCAGGCGGACGAGCAACGGGTTGTTGGTGACCAGCGCGGCGAACACCACGACGACCGCCACACCGATCAGGAACCGGCCGTTCACGGCGTCAGGCCCGGACGGCCGTGCCGGGCACCGGCAGGCGGCCGATGATGTCGTCGATGAGGGTCTCGGCCGCGACGTTGCGCACGCGCGCCGACGGGTTGACGATGATGCGGTGCGCCAGGACGTCGCGCGCCATGACCTTGACGTCGTCGGGGACCACGTAGTCGCGCCCGATCAGCGCGGCGCGCGCCTGGCTCGTGCGATAGAGGCCCAGGCTGCCGCGCGGGCTCGCGCCGAGGTAGATGTCGGCGTGCTCGCGGGTGGCCGAGACGATGTCGACGATGTAGCGCTTGATCAGCTCGTCGATGTACACCGACTGCACGGCCTGCTGGGCGGCCAGGAGGTCGCCGGCGCGCACGACCTGCGCGAGGGTGTCGATGGGGTGCCCCTGGCGCTGGGCATCCATGACGCGCATCTCGTCGGCCGGGCTGGGATAGCCCAGGCGCAATCGGATGAGGAAGCGGTCGAGCTGTGCCTCGGGCAGCGGGAACGTGCCCTCGTACTCGATGGGGTTTTGGGTGGCGAGCACCAGGAACGGCTCGGGCAGCGCGAGCGTCCGCCCCTCGACCGTGATCTGGCGCTCCTCCATGGCCTCGAGCAGCGCGGCCTGGGTCTTGGGCGTGGCGCGGTTGATCTCGTCGGCCAGGACGATCTGCGCGACGACGGGTCCCGGGCGGAACTCGAACTCGCCGGTCTTCTGGTTGAAGATCGACACCCCGGTGATGTCGCTCGGGAGGATGTCGGGCGTGCACTGGATCCGGCTGAACTCGCAGCCGAGGCTCTTGGCGATGGCCTTGGCCAGCACGGTCTTGCCGACCCCCGGGACGTCCTCGATGAGCACGTGGCCGCGGCACAGCAGCGCGATCAGCAGGCGCTCGACCTCGAGGCGCTTGCCGACGATGACGCGCTCGACGTTCTCGATGACGCTGCGCGCGATGGCGTTGACGTTCATGGCGTGGTTCACCTCTCCGAAGGCGTTCAATGTGAGACCTCAAGCATAGCACCGTGGATCCGGCGCCGGCCGGACGCATGGCCGTCGGCCGGGTGACGCCCGGCCGCCGGGCCCGGGATCGGCCACCCGCGGCCACCACGACAACGGCGCCGGGCCCCGGCGGGTTCAGCGCCGTCGCTCGCCGAGCAGCGGCGCTGGGGTATCATTGGGTTGCGTGCCCATCATCCATGCGGCGGCCTTCGACCCGACGATGCACCACCCGCAGCCCCACGACCCCGTCCCGCTCTACGCCCTCGGCCGCGCCGAGCTGGCTGCCTTCGTCGCGGGCCTCGGCGAGCCGCGCTACCGCGCCGCACAGGTGTGGCGGTGGCTGTATCGCGGGCTCGTCGACGACTTCGGCGCCATGACGGATCTGCCGGCCGCCCTGCGCGGCCGCCTGGCGGCGGCGGCGCGGCTGCACACCCTGTCCGAGGCCGCCCGCACCGACAACCCCGACGGCCTGGCGACCAAGGTCCTGTTTCGGCTGCGCGACGGCCAGTCCATCGAGACCGTGCTGATGCACTACGTCGACCCGGCGGACGATCCGGGCGCCGAAGGGCGCGCCGAGGCGGACGCGCGCGACGCGGACGGGGACGCCGCCAGCGACGCGCGCCTCGCCGGCGGCGCCGAGGCGCCGATCCCGGTCGGGCGGCACACCGTCTGCCTGTCCACCCAGGCCGGCTGCGCCATGGGCTGCGTGTTTTGCGCGACGGGGCAGATGGGGCTGGTGCGCGACCTCGACCGCGGCGAATGCGTCGAGCAGCTCGCGTGGTGCGCGCGTCGGCTGGCCGCGGCGGGCGAGCGGCTGACCAACGTGGTGTTCATGGGCATGGGGGAGCCGCTCGCCAACTGGGAGGCCACGTGGGGCACCGTCGAGACTCTGGTGGACCCCGCCGGCTTCGGCCTCAGCCCGCGGCGGATCACGATCTCGACGGTCGGCATCGTGCCGGGCATCGACCGGCTGGCCCGGACCGGCCTGCCCGTGCGGCTGGCGGTGTCGCTGCATGCGCCGGACGACGCGCTGCGCGGCGCGCTGGTGGCCGTCAACGCCACCTACGGGATCGAGGCGATCCTGGCGGCCTGCCGGCGCTATCAGGCGTCCGGAGGCCGGCGCATCACGTTCGAGTACGTGCTCATCGACGGCGTGAACGACCACCCGGCCCAGGCCGCGCGGCTGGCGGCCGTCCTGCGTGGCCTCGGCGCCCACGTCAACCTGATCCCCCTCAACCCGACGGCCGGCAGCGACCTGCGGCCCTCGCCCTACCCGCGCGCCGTGGCCTTCGAGCGCGTGCTGCGGCACGCGGGGCTGGGCACGACGCTGCGCATGCGCCGCGGCATCGAGATCCAGGCCGGCTGCGGTCAGCTCCGCAGCCGCGTCGAGGGCGGCCGCGTGGGGCGAACCATCCCGTTACCCGCGACATCCCCCTTCACCGTGGAGCACCCGTGATGCCGACGCCTGCCATCGAGATCATCCCGTCCATCCTGTCGGCCGACTTTGGGCACCTGGCCGCGTCGGTCGACGCGGCGCTGGCCGCCGGCATCCAGACCGTCCAGGTCGACGTCATGGATGGGCACTTCGTGCCGAACATCTCGGTGGGCCTGCCCGTGGTCGAGGCGCTCAAACGGACCACCGCGGCGCGGCTCGACGTGCACCTGATGATCGACCGCCCCGAGCGGTTCGTCGATGCGTTCGCCGACGCCGGCGCCGACGTGCTCACGGTCCACGTCGAGGCCTGCGAGCACCTCCACCGCACGGTGGAGCACATCCGGTCGCGCGGGCTCCAGGCCGGGGTCGCGCTCAACCCCGCCACCCCGCTCGGCATGCTCGAGGAGATCCTGCCCTACGCCGACCTGGTGCTGATCATGACGGTCAACCCCGGCTTCGGGGGGCAGCGGTTCATCCGATCGATGCTGCCCAAGATCGCCCGCCTGCGGGACTGGGTGGCGCGCGATGGGTACACCGCATCGATCCAGGTCGACGGGGGGATCGCGCCGGACACGGCGGGGAGCGTCGCCGCCGCCGGTGCGACCCAGCTTGTGGCCGGGTCGGCCGTGTTCGCGGCAGGCGTGCCGGTGGCCGCGGCGGTCCGCCGCCTGCGGGAGGCGGCGGCTACTTCGTCTTGACGAGCGTGCGCATGCAGCGCGTGCAGAGCTTGACGCGCACCTTCTGGCTGCCGTTGTAGAGCGTCACCGGCTGCACGTTCACGTTGAAGCGGCGGTTGGTCGCCTTGAGCGAGAACGGGCGGTTCTGCCCGAATTGCGGCCCCTTGCCGCACCAGTTGCACTTGCCCATGGGGTCTTGACTCCGTGCACCGCGGCGTTGCGCCGCGGGGATGGCGTGTGTTGTCGCGCGCCGATGGCGGCCTTCGGGCCACCGGCGACAAACACAGGATTATAGCGGCGCCGGGCGCGGCGGCCAAAGCACGGCCATCCCGTGCCCGGGAACGGGCACGGGATGGCCGCTTGCGCTTCTTTGACCAAGCGCCCTGCCGGCCGCCTACGGACCGCAGCTCGGGCGCGGCTCCTCGACGAACTGGTCGAAGATCGGGATCGCCTCGAACGCCTTGGACTCGTCGCCCGGCACGTCGGTGCCGTTCTGGGCGCCGTTGACCCGTTCGACGACCACCGCGCCCAGGCCGACCAGGTTGCGCTGGAAGCCGCCGCCCGGATCGAACACCTCGTGCTCCCAGAACGTCGCCGAGATCACCGCCGAGCCGAGGTAGCGCTGCGGCACGTAGCCCCACGTCGCCAGGTCGATGTACTCGACCTGCCGGTCGTGCAGCTTCTGGCAGACGTGGTCCAGAAGCCCGTTCTGGTCGTAGATGTAGATCGCGAAGTCGGTGAAGCCGGGCTTGCTCACGAGGTTGGTGATGGCCAGCTCCGAGCTGATGCCGCGGTTGGCCTTGGCCAGCAGCGGGACCGCGATGACCGCCGAGCCGCTCTGCGTGCCGCCGCCGAGCTTGCCGACCTGCCAGTCGAACGCGAGCTGCTCGGTCAGGGCGTTGTACGCCACCGCCTCGCGGCGCTCGCTGCGCGCCGGGTCCGACCAGCGCTCGAGCAGGACGACCGACTGGATGTTGGGCATCGACACCGGCGTCGTGCCCGGCGTCCACCATTCCTGGCTCTCGACGCGCGCATGGCCCACCCAGTTGCCCGGCATGTTGCTGATCACCGGCAGGAAGAACGTCTGGCTGCCGCGCGGGCAGATCCAGTCCACCACCGTGGTGATCACGTCGCCGCTGCGGTCCAGGAAGTACACCTTGACCTTGGCCGCGGTGGCGCCCGACAGGTTCTGCACCTGGATCGCGCTGTCCCAGCCCTGGTACTCGCTGTAGACGAGCGGCGCGTAGTTGACCATGCTGCCCAGGCTGAAGTTGTCGGCGTCGTACACGTCGGCGGGCACGCCGGTGTAGCTCGTGAAGTGGTTCGGGCCCAGCGTGTCGATGACCAGGGCCATCGGCTCGCTGGCGCGGATCCACGCGCTGCCCACCCAGTCCGGCCCGACCACGCTGTTGGGGTCGAACACGATGCTCTCGCCCGGCGCCACCGCCAGCACGTCGCCGAGGATCGGCCGCAGGCAGTTGTCCTGGCCCTTGAACCACAGCTCGAGCGACGAGCACTCGATGCCGAGGTTCTGGAGGTGGATCACGCTGTTCAGGCCGCCCTTGTTGGCGAACACCAGCGGTGCGTAGTACGCGAAACCGCCGTAGACCGGGTCGTACGTCCCCAGCCGATCGGACGAGATGCCGGTGTAAGCGGCGCTCACGTCGCGGTTCGGGTCCACCGGATCGGGGCAGGTGCGGTTGACGCTGACGGCCACGGGCTGCCCGGGGTGCGCGCCGAAGTCGAGCACGAGCTGCTCCCCGAAGCTGCCGAGCGGGCCGAGGAACGTGCCGCCCGCCCGGTAGGCGTGGTCGAACTGGATCCACTGCAGGTCGTCACCGACCACGATCTGGAACAGCGAGCGGCAGGCCACGTCGGCAAACGGCAGCAGGTTGCCTTGCGGCGTCTTGACCTCGTCGGCCGCGTTGAACGAGTAGACGATGGCGCTGCGCGTGCCGGGCGGCACCCGGTCGCTCGGGAAGCTCCACGCGCTGCCCGGCCGCAGGAGGCCCGTGCACTCGAGCTTGAGCGGGCCGGCGGCCTGCGGCGGGCACGCCCCCGGCAACCCCCAGAGGAGCATGAGCGCCTTGGTCGGCTCGTCGCCGACGTTCTGGACCTGGAGCCACGTCTCGCACGTGTCGGGGTTCAGCGCCGGCAGGGCGATGCGGTAGTCAGCACCACCGCACGGCACGTCGAGCGAAAGGCTGTCGGTGTGGGCCACCGGCGACAGGCACGGGTAGACCGTCCGCCCGGAGTTGACCGGGATGGCCGTCACGTCGACCGCGTTGGTCACCGTGCCGCACATGTTCGTCAGCGGCGGGATCTCCACCTGCCGGAGCACGGTCTCGCCCGGCGCCACCGGCATCTTGCTGGTCTTGCCGCTGCGGATCACCTCGCGGTGGATCTCGATGGTTCCCATCGTGGTCCGGATCGTGTCGACGAGCACGATCTCGTCGAGATAGGTCGTGCCCACGTTGGTGATCGCGAAGCAGAAGGTCGGCCGCTTGCCGGTGGGCACGCTGATGCGGCTGGAGGTGCCGGGGCACTGGCCATTGAACGACACGGTCTTCTCGACCTGGATGGCCGGGCACTCGATCTTCGTCGTCTCGGT
>CAYQBA010000040.1:0-27757 GCA_964415605.1 uncultured Anaerolineales bacterium
CCGCCGTCGCCACCCGCGACGTCGCCGCGACCCCGGGGCGGACCCGCCGCCGACGGGCCGGGCGCCGACGGGCCGCGTAGCGGAGGGGATCGGCGCCGATCGGCCCCCGCCGCGCTGCGCTATCATGATACCGGCCGGGATCGTGCGGACCCGCGCGATCCCGGCCGGCGTTCCGTCGTCCCCGACCCATCCCTGACACAGGAGATCCCCCATGCAGTACCGCCGCGTCGGCAGCTCCGGGCTCAAGGTCAGCGCCATCGGCATCGGCGGCTGGATCACCTTCGAGGAGATCCGCCTGAGCGGCGTGCGCGAGGTGGTGCGCGCCGCGGTCGACAAGGGCGTGAACTTCATCGACCTGGCCGACGTGTACGGCAAGGGGACGGCCGAGGAGTTCACCGGCAACCTCATGCGCGACTTCCGGCGCGACGACCTCGTGATCTCGTCCAAGGTCTTCTGGCCGATGTCCGACAAGCCCAACGACCGCGGCCTGTCGCGCAAGCACATCCTGGAGTCCATCGACCGGTCGCTGACGCGGCTGCAGACCACGTACGTCGACCTCTACTTTTGCCACCGCTACGACGACGACACGCCGCTCGAGGAAGTCGTGCGCGCCATGGACCACCTCGTCCGCCAGGGCAAGGTCCTGTACTGGGGCACGAGCATGTGGACGGCCGAGCAGATCGAAGCCGCCGTGGCGCTCGCCCGCGAGCTCGGCTGCTACGCTCCCATCGTGGAGCAGCCGTGCTACAACATGGTCGACCGCTCCATCGAGGCCGCCGTGATGCCCACGGCCGCGCGGCTCGGCCTCGGCCTCACCGTGTGGAGCCCCCTGGCGCAGGGTGTG
Source organism: uncultured Anaerolineales bacterium (assembly GCA_964415605.1). Classification (GTDB taxonomy): domain Bacteria; phylum Chloroflexota; class Anaerolineae; order Epilineales; family Epilineaceae; genus UCB3. The sequence continues at coordinate 845 of CAYQBA010000040.1, forward strand.
CTCACCGGCAAGTACGCCGAGGGCATCCCGACCGGCAGCCGGGCCGACACCAACGAGTGGATGCGCGGCCAGATCAAGCCAGCCGCCGTCGAGGCCGCACGCCGCCTGGCGCCCATCGCCGCCGACCTCGGGGTGACGCTGGCGCAGCTGGCGCTGGCCTGGATCCTGCGCCGGCCGGAGATCACCTGCGCCATCACCGGCGCGACCAGCCGCGAGCAGGTCGAGGCCAACCTCCAGGCCGTCGACCTCGTGCTCGACGACGCCGCGCTGGCGCGGATCGAGGCGGCGCTCGGCTAGAACCGGGTCTCGGTCGGGCGACGCGCGGCGCATCGCGGCCGCCGCCTGACCGACCCTGTCGGCCCACGTCCCCTATCCGCCAGGACGATTCAGGGCCGCCCGGCCGTCACCGGCCCGCCCGCCACACCATCGCCGTCCGCGCGGGCAGATAGGCGCGCGCCACGTGACGGATCGGCGCGCCCGGCGGGTCCGGCGTCGTGAAGAACCGCTGGCCCGGCGCGATCCGGTCGTGGCCGCCGAACGCCCCCGCGTCGGTGTCGAGCACCCACCGATAGTCACCCGGCTCGAGCGGCACCGCGTAGTCGGCGTACGACGCCGCCGGGCTGAAGTTGAAGAGGAACACCAGCGCCCCCCGTTGGAACACCAGCACCTGGTCCGCCTTGTGCTCGTAGCGCAGCCAGAGGTCGCGCGCCGCCAGCAGCCCCTCCGCGCGGGCGAGACGCAGCATCGCCGCGTCGAAGGCCGCGAGATGGCGATAGCGCAGCGTCTCGTCCGCGGCCAACGACCACTGCCGCCTGGCGTAGTGGAAGCTCCACCCGTTGCCCTCCCGGGGGAAGTCGATCCACTCCGGGTGGCCGAACTCGTTGCCCATGAAGTTGAGATAGGCCTCGCCGCCAGCGGCCAGCGTGATCAGCCGGATCAGCTTGTGCAGCGCCACCCCGCGGTCCACGGCCGCGCTCTGCACGAACACCGACATGTCGGTGTACATGTGACGCTCGATCAGGCGGAAGATCAGCGTTTGGTCGCCCACCAGCGCCTGGTCGTGGCTCTCGGCGTACGCCACGTGCTGCTCATCGCGCCGCCGGTTGGTCACGACGTGCCAGATGTCGCCGACGTCCCACGCCTCGTCGCGCTGCTCCTTGATCAGCTTGATCCAGTGGTCTGGCAGCCCCATCGCCAGCCGGTAGTCGAACCCCAGCCCGCCCTCGGCCACCGGCCGCGCCATGCCGGGCAGCCCGCTGACGTCCTCGGCGATGGTCACCGCGCCCGGCCGCACGGCGTGGACCAGCGTGTTGGCCAGGCACAGGTAGACCAGGGCGTCGTCGTCGACGTTGCCGCCAAAGTAGTCGTCATAACGATTGAACGTTCGGCCGAGCCCGTGGTCGTGGTACAGCATGCTCGTCACGCCGTCGAAGCGGAACCCGTCGAAGCGGAACGCGTCGAGCCAGTACCGGCAGTTCGAGAGCAGGAAGTGCAGCACCTCGGGCTTGCCGTAGTCGAAGCAGCGCGAGCCCCAGGCGGGGTGGGTGCCGCGCGGGCCGGCGTGGAAGTACTGGTGGTCGGTCCCGTCGAACGCCGCGAGCCCCTCGAGCACGTTGGGGGCGCTGTGGGAGTGCACCAGGTCCATGATCACCGCGAGCCCCAGCCCGTGCGCCGCGTCGACGAGCGCCCGGAGGTCGTCGGGCGTCCCGAAGCGCGACGAGGCGGCGAAGTAGCTGGTCACCTGGTAGCCGAACGACGCATAGTACGGGTGCTCCTGCACCGCCATGAGCTGGATCGCGGTGTAGCCCGCCTCGGCGATGCGCGGCAGCACGTGGGCCTGGAACTCGCGGTAGGTCCCGACCCGGCCGTCCTCCTGGGCCATCCCGACGTGGGCCTCGTAGATCAAGAGCGGCTCCGGCGCCGCGTCCCGAACTGCGTGCCGCCAGACGTGGTCGGACACCCACACCACGGCGTCGAACCCCCGCGTCGCCGGGTCCTGCCGCACGTCGACGGCGTAGCTGGGGATGCGCGTGGCCTGGCCACCGGGCCAATGGACGCTCAGTCGGAAGCGTTGCCCGGGCACCAGCGCGCCGCCGTCCGCCCGCCACTCCCACACACCGCCGTCGCCGACCCGCGCCAGCCGATACGCATCCGCCTCGCGCCAACCGTTGCACTCGCCGACGACGTAGATGTCGGTGGCGTTCGGCGCCCATTCGCGCAGGACCCAGCCGCCCGCGTCGCGATGCAGCCCGAAGTACAGGTGCCCGAGCGCCACGTCCGCCAACGGCCGGCCGCCGGTGAGCCGCGCCTCGACGGCCGCGACATGGTCCATCCGGCGGCGGATGACGTCGGCAAACGGCGCGAGCCACGGGTCGGCGCGCACGAGGCCGGGAGGCGGGGGCGCGGCGCGGTGAGACGGCGCGGGCGGGCGCTTCATGGCGGGGGAGGGTAGCACGGAGCATGGGCGGGGGCGAGTAGGCGGGGGCGTGGTTTGATGCAACGGCGGGAATCACGGATTGCGGCGGATGGCTCGGGTGGCACGGAAGGCACGGAGAGAAGCCGTGTTGCCCGGCGTGATCCACGGTGTTCGTTCATCCGTGCTATCCGTTCATCCGTGATTCAAACGCCGCACCTCGATCTCATCCGCCGAAATCAGCTCCCCCTTGCCGATGCCCGGGCACTTCAAGCCCTCCCACTCCCATGTCGTGGCGTCGGCGATGACCTCCGGCCAGAACGGATAGGTCCGGCACTGCGTGGGCCGGGCGGGGTAGACGCCGCAGCGCAGGTCGTCGCCCAGGAACACACAGCCGCCTTCGGGGCGGTCGACGAGCAGGAGCGCGCCGCGCTCGCGGCGGACGTAGCGCCGGCGGAACTCGGCGATGCCCAGGCCCCGGTGCGCCGCCAGCGCCTTCACCTCGTCGCGCGTGACGTACACCTTGCCGGGCTGGGCGCAGCACGCGCCGCAGCGCGGCTGGCACTCGAAGCGCAGGCCGTCGCGGTAGAAGGGGGTCTCGGAGTGCGGTGGCTGCGGCCGGCTCACAGGTCTCGCCGCCCGAACCACCGCACCGCGAGGCCGAGCGCCGCGGCCAGGTAGAGGACCGCGTAGGCCACCATCAGCGGGCTCGGAACGGATCCCGAGCTGAAGGGCGACACCCCCAGCGCCCGGATGAGCGGCGACGTCATGTCGAAAGCCGCGCGGCCCCATAGCGCCTCGCTGGGCAGGAGCAGGCTGGAGGCGATGCCGACGTTCACGGCCGTGGCGTTTTGGATCATGGCCCCCACCCGCTCCACCCAGCCGCCGACGAACGCCAGGCCGAACAGCCCGAAGATGACGCCGCCGGTTGCCAAGGTGCTCAGCACGCTGCTGCACGCCAGCGTGGTCGACATGATGAGGAGGCTGTTGAGCACGATCAGCGCCACGCCGCGGGCCACATTCGGCGCCTGGTAACCGGTCTGCACCCAGATGCTCAGCGTCACCCCGCCGACCATCAGCAGGCCGTAGAGGATGAGCAGCCCCGCCAGCCCCAGCCACTTGCCGAGCACCAGGCTGCTCCGCCGCACCGGCTTGGTGGCCAGCGTCTGGACCGTGCCCGTCGAAATCTCGCCGGCCAGCGTGTCGGCGGTGAGGAGGGCCGCCATGGCCACGCCCAGGAAGTTGGCCGCGTACAAGCCGGCCATCAAGAAAAAGTTGTATGCCGCGTTCACCCCCAGGGCCGGCCCCGGGCTGTTGGCGGTCATCTCGCGCTGGATGAAGTACAGCCCGGTGTTGTAGAGCGCGAGGAATGCCAGCCCCAGCACCAGCGCTGCCAGCGCGATCCGCCGCCGCACGGCCTCTCGAAACGTCAGACGCATCACCGTCCATGCCGCCGCCATCACAGGCTCCCCTCGGTGCCGAGGATCTGCAGGAACAGGTCCTCGAGCGACAGCTTGTGCGGCTGGACCGCGTAGACGTCCACGTCGTGCGCGACGAGGTGGCGGGTGATCGCCGGCAACGCCGCCTCGTCCGCCACTGTCAGCCGCAGCTCCGCCCCGTCGACCCGGACGTCGCGTCCCCAGCGATGGAGCGAATCCACCACGCCTTCTGGCAATGGGCCCGTGCGAATGGTCACGCTGGTGTCGCCGTCGATCAGGTTGCCGAGCGGGCTGATGCGCACCACCGCGCCGTGCTTGATGAACACGGCGCGGTCGCACGTGATCTCGACCTCGCTGAGCAGGTGCGAGTTGAGCAGCACCGTGGTTCCCCGGACCTTGAGGTCCCGGATGATGTCGCGCACCAGCCGCCGCCCCACCGGGTCCAGCCCGCTCGTCGGCTCGTCGAGGACCACCAGCTCGGGGTCGTTGAGCAGCGCCTGGGCCAGCCCGATCCGCTGCAGCATGCCCTTCGAGAACGTCCGCAGCGCCTTGGCGCGAAAGGCGGTGAGGCCCACGAGGTCGAGCAGCTCGGGGACGCGGGATCGGCGCCGGTCCCGAGGCATCCCGTACAGCTCGCCGTGCAGGTCGAGGAACTCGCTGGCCGTCAGCCAGTCGTGGAAGCGGAAGTGCTCCGGCAGGAACCCCACCCGCGCCCGCACGGCCCGGTCGCCCAATGGCCGGCCGAGCAGCCAGGCCTCGCCGGCGGTGGGGGCGATGAGCCCGAGCAGCATCTTGATCGACGTCGTCTTGCCGGCGCCGTTGGGGCCCAGGAAACCGAAGACCTCACCCCGCGCGACCTGCAGGGTGAGGCCTTGAACGGCCGTCACGTCGCCGAAGACCTTGCGCAGGGCGTGGGTCTCGATGGCGAGCTCCGGCGTCACGGCAGCGCTTCGGCCAGCCGCAGGCCCGCCGCGGCGTCGGTGCCGGAGCCGGTGAGCGCGTAGACGCGCCCGTCCTTGGCCCACAGGATCGTGTAGCCCGGGAGGTGGTAGTCGTCGAGGTGCTGCAGCAGGAGCACGCCCGTCACACCGTCGACAGCGATCTCCGACGCGTCGACCGACCCGCGCGGCACCGGCACGACGAGCGTCGACGACCAGTCGATGGTGTGGCTGTACGTCCGCGCGTCGGCCGCGGACATGCCGGTGAACCGCAGGCCGAGCTCGGCCATCGCGGCGATGTCGAGCCCCGGCGGGGCGCTGACCGTCGGGCTGGGCATCTGGGTCAGCACCACGCAGTCGCGGCCGGCGGCGCCGGCCAAGTGGGCCGATTCGGCCTCGTCGGCCGAGTCCGAGTCGGCACTGCCATCGGCGTCCGAGCCGCCCACCGGCTGGCCGAAGACCTGGACGTCGCCATGGGCGCCGCCGTCAGTCGACCCGTCACCCTCCCCCGCGCCGTCCGCCGGCACCGACCGGCTCTCCATCCGTTGCTGGCGCGACGGGCAGTCCCCGAACGACGCGACGACGCCGTTGGGCACGTCGACCGCGACCCGTGCGCCGTCGATGGCTTCCGGCAGCGCCGGCGGAGCGTCGACGGCATCGGTGTTCCCCGCGTCGCGCGTGAGCTCGGCGGCGGCGTCCATGACGGATTGCGCGTGCGCGCGGTCGACGACGAACGAGAATGCCGGGCCCTCGTGGACTTCGATCTCGGATGGCGACGGCCCGCTCTCCGGCAGCCGCACGGCAAAGCCGGCCGCGTCGCTGGCGGCGGCCGCGTCGGCCACGGTTCGCGGGCTGCCGGGGTCGCGGTCGACCGTCACCGACTCGGCGAGCAGCTGCCCGACGGCCTCACCCATGCCGCCGTCCGTCAGGGTGTCTATCTGGCCCGGGTCGAGCTGCAGCACCTGGACCCGCTGGACCCGGAAGAGCTGGAGGAACTGGCTGGCCAGCGCCCGGACGGGCTGCAGGCCGAACGCGCCGGCGACGACGAGGGCCAGCGACGTGCCGACGGCCAGCCGGCGCGCGCGCGGCGAGAGCGAGGGAACCGTGGTCATGGCATTCACCTTTCGGGCGAGGCGTTCAAGGGTCGATGGGCTGTCGGCCGGGCGCCGGGTCGACCAGCGCGCGAAGGCCAGACCGGCGTCCGGGGCGGCTTCAGCCGTCGTGGGGTCGAGCGCCGCCAGCGCGCCCCCAACCGTGCGGGCGATCGCGGCGAGGTCGGCCGCGCGCGCTGCGCACGCCGGGCAAGCGGCGACATGCGCGTCGATCGCGGCGGCCGCGACGGCGTCGGATACGGCGCCGTCGGCGCGTGCGCGCAGGCTGCCGTCGGGGACGTGAGGGGCGATGGGATCGAGGGTGCTCATGGTGGACTCCAGTTCGACGGCGCGGCCGTGGCCGGATAGTGTTGCGTGAACGACCGCTCGGCGCGGGCCAGAAGCGTTCCCACCGAAGTCGGCGCGACGCCCAGCGCGGCGGCGATCTCGCCGTACGACAGACCGGAGTGCCGCAAGATCAAGAGCTGCACCTCGCGGTCGCCGAGCCGAGCCAGCGTTTCGCGGACACGGGCGCGGGTTTCGGCGAGCTCGGCGGCCACGGCCGGATCCGGCGCGTGGATCGTGTCGGCACCGGCGCGGCGCTCGTGGTCGGAGCGGCGGCGCCGGGCGCGCAGGGCGTTGTAGCCGAGCCGTACGGCCACCCGGTGCAGCCACGCCGGCAGGTTGTCGGTGTGGGCGGGCGGCCGCTCCCACAGCCGCCAGAAGGTCGCGCTCGCCAGATCCTCCGCCTCGGCGCGGTCGCCGGTCAGCCGGAACGCGACCCCGTACACCTGCGGCCAATGCTTGCGGAACACCGCTTCGAACGCGGCATCCGGCCCGCCGGCCGCGCGCGCGGCCGGGCGACGCAACGTGCCGCCGAGCCGCGGCTCGACGACGTCGTGGGCGATTTCGGTCATGGGGGTGTCGGCTTTCGGCATCTCGCGCGCGACGATGATACCATCTGCGGGACGATCTCTGGCTGCGAGCCGGGCACGATCGCGGCGGCTTGACAGGATAACACCGGCCGGACGTGGATTGTGACGACAGGCGCGAGGTGCGGCGTCGGGGGGAGGCTGATGATGACGAGGGTGACCGCGTGCGCCTGGAGGCATCCGCAGGCCGGAGGGCTGACCGGGCGGCCTACGGATGGCCGGGCGTGACGCCGACGACGGACACGGGCCCGCGGCGGCCGTCGCGCGCCGGGTGCGTGCTGCGCGGCGCCGCCCTCGCGCTCGTGACGGTCGCCGCGGTCGAGATCGGGACGTGGCTGGGCTTCCAGCCGCTGGCCGGTGTCCCATACGTCCCGTCCGACCTCGCGCGGGCGCGGCGCGACCGGCTTGCCGTCATCGACAGCCGGCTCGGCAGCACCGATGGTGTGGGGCGCGCGTCAGGCGCGGACCCCGCCGGGACGGATGGGGCGGATGGCACTTCGGGCCGGGCGCCGGTGGGCGACGCCGACGGCGACGCCGGCGGCGGGCTCTACGACTTCCACCCTTACGTCGGGTTCGCCGGCCGCCCCGGAGCCCGGCCGTGGGAGGGCGACCCGACGCCGTTCAACGCCTTTGGCCTGCTGTCGGTGCCCGGCCACGCTTACCCCTACGCGCGGAAGCCGGGCGACTACGTGATCGCGGTCCTCGGCGGCAGCGTGGCCGAGATCTTCGCCAACACGATGGAGACCGACCTCGGCGCCGCCCTGGCCGAGGCGGACCCGGCGTTCCGCGGCCGGCGCGTGGTCATGTTGTCGCTCGCGCTCGGCGGTTTCAAGCAGCCCCAGCAGCTCTTCATGCTCGAGTCGATGCTGCTCGAGGGCTTCGCGTTCGATCTCGTCCTCAACATCGACGGCTTCAACGACCTTGCCCTGGCCGTCGACAACGCGTCGCATGGCATCCACCCGTTGTACCCGTCCGGCAGCCACGCCGGCCAGATGGCCGCCGCGGTCGGGACGCGCGCCGACCCCCGCGCGATCCGCGCCATGGCCGCGGTGCTCGACGCCTACGCGCGCGAGCGGCGAGTGCTGCAGCTGGTCGAGGCGGTGCCGCTGCGCCACAGCGTCTTCCTCAACGCCTTCGGCGCGCGCTACGCCCAACTGAGCGCCGCGCGAATCGGCCGGATGCAGGCCGATCTCGCCGAGGCGGCCCAGGCGGGCCTGCCCCCGGCGTTCCGCGGGCCGCCCGGCCCGGAAGGCGACGCCGCCGTCGACGCGGCCGTCGCCGCCTGGCGCGACGCGTCGGCCATGATCGATGCCGTGTGCCGTGAGCGTGGCCTGCCTTACGTCCACGTGCTGCAGCCCAACCAGTACGTCGAGGGCAGCAAGCCGCTCTCGGCGCGCGAACGGGCCGTGGCGATCGAGGCGGGCCATCCCTGGGGCCTCGCCGCCCGGCGGCACTACGGCCGGCTGCGGGAAGCCGGCGCGGAGCTCCGGGTGCGCGGCGTGGCGTTCCACGACCTGACCCAGGTCTTCGTCGCCGTCACGGACGACCTTTACGTCGACAACTGCTGCCACTTCAACCACACCGGCAACCAGATCCTGGCGCGGGCGATCGCGCCCGCCATCGCGGCGAAGGCGCGCGAGGCGGGGGAGGCGGGGGGCGGCGCGCCATGACGGGCACCGGCCGTCCCGTCCTGCCGGGCCCAGGCGCCCCGGCGGGGGGGGGCAATCATGCCGCCGCGGGCGGGCGCCGGCGCTGGACCCCGCGTCCGAACCGGACCGACGCGATCGGCGCCGCGGTGCTGGCGGTCCTGCTTGGCGTGTACGCCGCGGTCGGGTTGTGGCACCTGGACGGGCTGAAATGGGATTCCGACGAAGGGATCAACGTCAGCCTCGCGTGGCTGGTGCGCGACGGCTACCCGCTGTATGCCCGTGTCTGGTCGGACCACGCGCCGGGGTATGTGGTCGTGATGGCCTGGGCCTTTCGCGTCTTCGGGGTCAGCCTCGCGGTGGCGCGAGGCGTCACGTTGGCCTTTGGCCTCGTCGGCCTGGCGGCGGCCGCGCTGTGCGCGCGCGAGGTCGTGCTGGAGCAAGGCCGCTCGGGACGAGCGGCCTGGTGCGGGGCGTGGATCGCCGCGGCCGTCCTGGCCGTCGCGCCCAACTTCTGGTGGGCGTCGCGGGCGGCCATGATCGACATCCCCATGCTGTCCGTCGCGACGCTGGCGATGGCGTGCGTGTTCGCCTACGGCCGGACTCGGCGCCGCTCATGGTTCTTCGCCAGCGCCGCGGCGTTCGGAACGAGCCTGTGGATCAAGTACCACATGGTGTACCTCGCGCCCATCACGCTCGCGCTGGTGGTCGCCACCGTGCGGCGCACCGACGTCTCACCGCTGGCGGAACAGCCCGGCGACGATGCCGCGGCAGGGCCACCCGCGGATGTGGCTGCCTCCGGATGGCGGCCGGCTGTTGTGGCTGCCGCCGCGTGGTCGCTCGTCGCCGCACTGCCGCTGGCCCTGAGCCTCGTGGTCTTCGATGCCGCGGCGATGATCGACCAGAGCGTCCGCTCGTTCGCGCAGACCCTCGCGCGCTTCCCGGTCGATACGCGCGCCAACGCCGCCGAGGTCTGGACGTGGCTGGCGGCGGACAACGGCGGCCTGGCGGCGCTGGCGGCCGCCGGCGCGCTCGCCTCCGCCGCGCGGCCGGCGCGCGCGGGGACCGCGACGCTGGCCTGGGGCGCGCTGGCGATCGCGACGGCGCTGCGCTACGCGCCGCTGTACATCAAGGTGCACCTCGAGCCGCTGCTGTTCGTGCTCGCGATCCTCGCCGGCGTGGCGTTCGGCAACGCGGCGCATGGGCTTGGGCGCTGGCGCGCGGCGCGCACGACCCGCGTGGCCCGCCTGTTCATCGGCATCGTCGTCGCCTGTGGCCTCTTCTACCTCCACGCGCTCGAGCACGTCGTGGCGGTCGACCGCTCGCTGCGCCGCGCACGCGGCTACGACAACACGGGTGAGGTCGTGTGGCCTGGGAGCGACGACGCGGCCAAGGAAGCGCGGCGCGAGGACGCCATCCGCGCCGGCGCCGCGTTTCTGCGCACCCACAGCGCGCCGGGCGACTTCGTGATCACCGATCACCAGATCGTGGCCTTTCACGCCGGCCGCCGCCTGCCCCCCGAGGCGGCGGTCATCAACAGCCGCGCCATCGCTGTCGGCCTCATCACGCCGGACGGGTTGATCGCTGCAACCGAGCGCTACCGGGTCCCGGCCGTCCTGGAGTGGGACGGCGACGTGCTCACCGCGGACTACCAGGCATGGGTCCGCGCGAACTTCACGCTGGCCGAGGAGCTGGGCAGCGAGCGGTACGGGTTCAGCCGATAGACTCGGCGCGGGCCCAGCGGCGCCGATCCGGTCCGGCCGGGCGCAGGCGGCGCCCGGCCGGACCGTCGATCCCGCGCGCCTCGCCTACCGGCACCCGCACTTCAAGACCAGGTCGTTGAACAGCGGGTTGTAGGGCTGCGACGCGTACTGCAGCGTCAGCGACGTCCGCAGGCCGTTCCACGGGCTGGCCGGCTGGTTGGGGCTGCAGCGCTGGCCCCAACCGTTGATCCGGTTCGGGTTGCTGAGCTTGGCGCTGAGCGCCGTGACCGGCACGCGCATGGCGATGCCGGCGCACACGCGGATCTCACCGCCGCTCGGCGTCGGCGATAGATGCATCGGCGTGGCGGTTGCGGGCGCCGGGGTCGGCGTCGCCGTCGCGGTCGGCCGGGCGGGCACCGCCGTCGTCGCCGTCGGCGTGGCGGACGGCAGCGGCGACGGGGTCGGCGGGACCGTCGGCTCGGGCGTGGCCGAGGTCTCCGGCGTCGCCGTCGGCGTGATCAGCGCCCGCGGCGCGGCGACGGGGCCGGCGGCGACGCCGGGCTTGGCGTAGTAGACCAGCCACGACGTCATCTCGATGCGCGCGTCCCACCCGTTGGCCGGCGGCGTGTTGGGATCGCCGCCGCTGGTCGACACGTAGTCCTTGCCGTTGAACAGGCTCTTGTAGGTCAGCACGTTGTCGGCGCCGCGCCGCACCTCCGCGGTGATGTCGAAGGTCCACGGCGGCACGTCCAGCCCCGGGCACCAGCCGGCGCGCCCGAAGATCCACGTGCCCGCCTGGTTGGGCACCACGCCGTCGCCGACGCGGTCGATGCAGCCCATCAGCGTGCCGGCCGTCGGGTGCTCGCGCACGTGCTCGGCGCCGCCGTTGATCGCGAAGTGGTGCGTGTGGTTGCAGAACTCGCCGCAGCCCTCGTCGTCGTTTTGGCCATGGCCGGTGATCAGCGCCACGACCTCGACCTTCTCGGCCCAGTCCGGCATCTCGAACGCCATCGGGGAATAGCGCTGGTTGTAGCCCTGCCGGTAGTCCCCGCCGGTCAGGAGCGGCACCGCCCGCTTGGGCACCAGCCCCTTGCCGCGGTTGGAGAGCCGGAAGGTCATGTCGAGCTGGTAGCGCTGGACCGTCCAGAACCCGAACCGGCGCGGGCCGCCCTCGCCGATCAGCGCCAGCATCGGCGAGAGGTCGGTCACCCAGCGCCCGCCGCTCCAATAAGGCGTGATCCAGCGGCCGAACTCGATGTTGCACTGGTCGGGGTTGTCCGGGTCGCACAGGTAGAGGTAGACCAGGTAATCCCACGCCGGGCACTGGCTCTTGCGGTTGCCGGTGCAGCGCATCTCGAAGTCGACCTCGAGCGTGTCGAACGTGGCCATCGTGGCAGCGTCCGGCAGCGCGACCTCGGCGATGGCGCGCCGCCCGGTCCACCCCGGGTCGTCGTGCCACACCCCCGTGTAGACCGGGACCTCCTTGACGCCGCCCGCCTGGTCCTCGGCCGCCAGGCGGCGGTCGAGCGTGTGCTCGTAGTGGTAGAGCTGGGCCTCCTTGGCGACGAGCATCAGGTTGTCGAGCGGCGGGTCGGTGAACTGCGGGAACGGAAACGGGATGGTGCCGAACTCGCGCACCCGGCCCAGGTGGTCCACCGCCGCGCCGTCGGCGCCGACCACCGTCGCCACGCCGAGCGCGGCCGTCACCCCCAGCCCGGCCGCGAGCTGGGCCTTGAGGAGCAGCCCCGGGTCGCGGTCGATCATCGTCACCGGCACGTTGCACGCGCCGCACGTGCCGCCCATCTGCAGCTTGGGGCGGGTGTCGGTGTACAGGACGACGCCGACGGCGCCGTGCTTGACGGCGTTGGCCGCCTTCTCGGAGAACGTGCACGTGCCGCGCTCGACGAGCGCGATCCGGCCGGTCAGGTCCGCGGCCGGCACGTCGGCCCCGCACGCCAGGTTGCCGTAATCCGCCAGCGGCGCCGTCACCGGGCCGACCTTGGTCAGCGGCGCCGCCCAGCCGGTGTCGGTGGTGCCCTCGACCCGCAGGCTCTGCGGCATCCCGGCGGCGTCCACCCATTCGGCCCGCACGTCGGCAACGATCATGCCCCATGCCTCGAGCCACGCCGCCACCGGCCCGCCGAGCGTCATCGGGTTGGCGGTGACGTAGTGGATGTGGTCCGCCCAGTGCTGCCGGTCCGCCGCGTCGGGCAGCGCGGCGATCGCGGCGTCGACCCGCGCGCGCATCGCCGCGATGTCGGCGGCCACGGCGTCCGGGGTGTCGGCGTACGACATGAACACGTAGTGCACGTCGTCCGGCGAGCTCGCGATCAGCGCCGCGGGGCTGGCGGACCAGATCGCCTCGCCCGAAGGCGAGCGCGGGCTGTGCCCGATCAGGACGTAGCTCGCGTCCGACGCCCCTCCGCCGATCGCCAGGTCGCCGGCGGTCGTCGGCAGCGTCATCGCCGGCGCGGGATCGTAGGGGGCGATCGGCGCCTGGGCCATGGCGGCGGGGCCGTCAGATCGCGCGGACGGCGCCGAGGTCATCGGCAGGGCCGGCAGGGCCGAGGCGGGCGACGGGGCGATGCCGGTGTCCGGGAGCGCGACGCCGACGGGCGCGGGTGGGAGGGTCGACGCCAATGCCAGGGCGGCGACGAGCGTGCCGATGACGGCGCGTACGGGAATCCAGAGGCGGAACATGGGGTCTCTCCTTACCGGCAGCGATGGGCGACGTTGTATCACGCTGACGGAGGAGCGTCAAACGGGGCGGGCGGGGGCCGATGGCACCGGTCACCCGCGCCCGGCACGCCCGGGCGTGCCGATCGCGCCGGCGCCGGCTCAGCCCGGCACGCCGAGCAGCCGGCCGAACTCCTCGGCCAGCTCGAACGCCACGCGGACGTTGCGCGGGTTGCGGCTGTTGAGGTACTCGACGTTGACGCCGAGCCGGTCCGGCGGCACCCCGATCTCGGCCGCGAACGTCGTCAGGCGCTCCCAGACCAGCATGAGCTGCCCGATGGCCGCCTCGCTCATGTTGCGCGCCCCGCGCAGCATGCGCTCGACGTCGCCCGGCACGTACACGCCCAGGGCGCGGATGGCGAAGTTGAGGTCCTCCTCGCACACGAACGGCGAGAACGTCAGGAAGATCTTCGGGAAGTCCTCCGGCGCCAGCGCGCGCGAGAGGTCGAGCAGCAGGCAGGCCATCCACTCGGCCTCGTAGAGCAGCTGCGTCGAGAAGAAGCCCATGCGCCAGGTGTGCAGCTTGTCCTGGATGCGCGCCAGCTCGTCGAGGCTGGCTGGCCGCGAGGCGAACTCGCGGCGGCGGGTGGGGATGATGATGCCGCCGCAGTGGAACCCCAGCCGGTGGGCGATCTTGGTGGCCTGCCCGACCGACACCCTGCCCTCCGGGAGCTGGCGGCTGCTCGAGTCGCCGCCGACGACGAAGACGTCGCGGCAGCCGAGGTCCCCGGCCTGGCGCAGCCAGTCCTCGAGCCCGGGCACCGTGTCGGCCACGCTGACCTTGTACAGGTTGATCGGCTTGTCGACGCGCGCGCGGATCCACGCCGCGAACGCCAGGCTGGGGACGCGCGTCGTGCTGCGGCCGAACTCGGCCGTGTCCTGGATGTCGGGGATGCTAATGGCGTCGTAGCGCGTGTAGGCGCGCAGGTTCTGCTCGAGGATGGCGTACGCCTTGTCCTTGTGCTTCTCGAGCGGCGGGCACGCCTCGAGGAGCACGCGGGCCGATGCCAGGACCGATGCCGATGCCGTCACGTTTCCACCTTTTCCAGGGTACAATGTCGAGCCTGTCGAACGCCCAATGATGGGCGGCGGCCGGGGCGGCGCCAAATCGCGCCGCGAGCAGGCGGGCCGGCATCACGCGTCCAACCGTTGACCGTGACCCGATCGCTGACCCGCTCGCGGCGGCCGCCGGGCCGCCGTCGACCACCGGACGATCCCACCCGATGCCCCAGGTTCCTCGCCCCATGCCCACCCTCCCCACGCACGTCGACCACGGCCCGCCGCGCGACGCCCTCGGCCTGGCGCACCGCGCGCGCGTGCCGGCGGGCGCCGGCCCGCACCCGGCCGTCGTCATGCTGCACGGCATGGGCGGCGACGAGGGCGCCATGGCCGTGTTCGCCGGCACGCTGCCGCGCGACTGGCTCGTCGTCGCGCCCCGCGCGCCGCATCCCGGCCCCGCGGGCGGCTTCGCCTGGCACCCGCGCCGCCACGACGAGTGGCCGGCGCTGGCCGAGTTCGACGACGCGGTGGACGCGGTGGCCAGGCTCGTCGAGGGCCTGCCGGCCGCCTACAGCGCCGATCCCGCGCGGATCGGCCTGATGGGCTTCAGCCAGGGCGCGGCCACCGCCTACGCTGCGGCGCTCCGGCGCCGGGGAGGCATTCGGGCCATCGCCGGCATCGTCGGCTTCGTGCCGACGGCCTGCGCCGGCGCGGCGGCGCGCCCGCTCGAGCGGCTGCCCATCTTCGTGGCCGTTGGCCGCCACGACCCGTACATCCCGCTGGACCGGTCGCGCGCCGGCGCCGACACGCTGCGGGCGGCCGGGGCGGATCTCAGCTACCACGAGTACGACGCCGGCCACAAGCTGCCGGCCGCCGGCATGCGCCACCTCGCCGACTGGTGGCGCGGCGCCGGCGGGTTGTAGACGCCCGCGATTCCCGGAGGAGAGATCCATGCCCGCCGCCTACGCCGAGCCCGAGCCGACCGCGCCCCGCGCCGCGGGCGACCGCCCGTTCCCATCGGCCAACCCGTTGTCATCGGTCCGCCCGACCCCCACGACCGCCGCCCCGGACAGCCTGCCCGGCACCGCCGCCCCGGCGCCCGCCCGCGATCCCGCGCACGACGTCCTCCTGGCGGCGCGCAGCCCGCTGGATGTGATCTTCGAGCCGCGGCGCGTCGCGATCATCGGGGCCACCGAGCGGCCGGGCAGCATCGGGCGGACGCTGATGTGGAACCTGCTGCGCGACCCATTCGGCGGCACGGTGTACCCGGTCAACCCCAAGCGCCCCAGCGTGCTCGGCGTGCGTGCCTACCCCAGCCCGGCGGCGCTGCCCGAGCCCATCGACCTGGCGGTGATCGCGTCGCCCGCGGCCGGCGTGCCCCAGGTCATCCGCGAGTGCGCCGCCGCCGGCGCGCGCGGCGCCGTGATCATCTCGGCGGGCTTCCGCGAGGCCGGGCCGGCGGGTGCGGCGCTCGAGGCCGCGGTGCTGGCCGAGGCGCGCGCGGCCGGCATGCGCGTGCTCGGCCCCAACTGCCTGGGGGTGATGCGCCCCATCACGGGCTTCAACGCGACGTTCGGCAACCGGCTGGCCTACCCCGGCAAGGTCGCCTTCCTCAGCCAAAGCGGCGCGATGTGCACCGCGATCCTGGACTGGAGCCTGCGCGAGCACGTGGGGTTCAGCGCGTTCGTCTCGGTCGGCTCGATGGCCGACATCGGGTGGGGCGACCTGATCGACCACCTCGGCCGGGACCCCCACACCGCCAGCATCGTGATGTACATGGAGAGCGTCGGCGACGCCCGCTCGTTCATGAGCGCCGCCCGCGAGGTGGCGTTGACCAAGCCCATCATCGTGCTGAAGCCCGGGCGGAGCGCCGAGGCGGCGCGCGCGGCGGCGTCGCACACGGGGGCGCTCACCGGCAGCGACGAGGTGCTGCGGGCGGCCTTCCGGCGCTGCGGGGTCCTGCGGGTCGACCGGATCGACGACCTGTTCGACATGGCTGAGGTCCTCGGCAAGCAGCCGCTGCCGCGTGGCCGGCGGTTGACCGTGCTGACGAGCGCCGGCGGCCCGGGCGTGCTGGCCACCGACGCGCTGGTGGCCGACGGCGGCGAGCTGGCCGTGCTGTCCGACGCCACGCGCGCCCAGTACGACCGGTTTCTCCCGCCGAACTGGAGCCACGCCAACCCGGTCGACATCATCGGCGACGCCACGCCCGAGCGCTACCGCCAGGCCCTCGAGGTCGCGCTGGCCGACCCCGACAGCGATGGGACGCTCGTGATCATCGCGCCGCAAGCCTTGACCGACCCCACCGAGATCGCCGACCAGCTGGTGGGAATGGCCGCCGGCAGCGACCGTCCGGTCCTGGCCAGCTGGATGGGCGGCGTCGAGATCGCCGCCGGCGAGGCGCGCCTCAACGCCGCCGGCATCCCGACGTTCGCCTACCCCGACGCGGCCGTGCGGATCTTCAACTACATGTGGCAGTACCACGACCGGCTGCGGGGCCTGTACGAGACGCCCGGCGTGGCCGACGACCCGGCCGGCGGCCACGCCGGGCGCGCGGCCGCGGCGGTCGTGGTCGACGCGGCGCGCGCCGAGGGCCGGACACTCCTGACCGAGGTCGAGAGCAAGCAGGTCATGGCCGCTTACGGCATCCCGACCGTGCCGACGGTCGTCGCCGCCACGCCCGCCGCCGCCGCGGCGGCGGCGAAGGGCTTCGGCTACCCCGTCGTGGTCAAGCTCCACAGCCGCACGATCACGCACAAGACCGACGTCGGCGGCGTCAAGCTCGACCTGGCGAACGCGGCCGCCGTGCGGGCGGCGTTCGAGGCGATTCGCGCTTCGGTCGCGGAGCGGGCGGGGGCCGAGCACTTCCAGGGCGTGACGGTGCAGCCGATGGTGCGGCTCGACGGCTACGAGCTCATCGTGGGCAGCTCGATCGACCCGCAGTTCGGGCCGGTGCTGCTCTTCGGGGGCGGCGGGACGCTCGTCGAGGTGTACCGCGACCGCGCGCTGGGGCTGCCGCCGCTCACCAGCACGCTGGCGCGCCGGCTCATGGAAGGCACGCAGGTCTACCGCGCGCTCCAGGGGGTGCGCGGGCGCGCGCCGGTGGACCTGGCGGCTCTCGAGCAGCTCCTCGTGCGCTTCAGCCGGCTGGTGGTCGAGCAGCCGTGGATCCGCGAGATCGACATCAACCCGCTCATGGCCGCGCCCGGCGACGGCGGGCTCGTCGCGCTCGACGCGCGCGTCGTCCTCCACCCGCGCGACGTGGCGCCTGCCGACCTGCCGCGCGCGGCGATCCGGCCGTACCCGGCCCAGTACGTCGGGACGTGGACGGCCGGCGACGGGACGCGCGTCCGGTTCCGGCCGATCCGGCCCGAGGACGAGCCGGGCATGGTGGCGTTCCAGCGCGCCGCGCCGATCGACGGCACGGCATCGCCCGGCATCCCGCCGCTGCCGCACGAGGAGCGCGTGTGGCACGACCGCCTCATCCGGACGTGCTTCGTCGACTACGACCGCGAGCTGGCGATGGTGGCCGAGGTCGACGACGGCGGCGCTGGGAGCGGGGGGGACGGCAGCGGCGGCGGGCCCGCCATCGTCGCGGTCGGGCGCCTCAGCCGCGTGCCCGGCTCGGCCACCGCCGAGTTCTCGATGCTGGTGGCCGATCGGATGCAGCGGCGCGGCCTCGGCACCGAGCTCGTCCGCCGCATGCTGGGTGTGGCGCGCGCCGAAGGCGTGGGGCGGGTCGTCGGCCGCATGCTGCCGTCCAACGTCGCCGTCCGCGCCATCTGTCACCGCCTGGGCTTCACGGTCACCGACAGTGCCCCCGACCTCGCGACGGCGAGCATCGAGCTGTAACCCTGCCGTGTCCCTAGGCTAAGCGGCGCCACGAACCGGGACGACGCGACCCGAGACCGCATCTTTTGGCTCGATTCTGCGTTATTCCAAGGGTGGACGCCGCGCCCCGGATACCCGCATGCCGCGCGACGGCGGGCGGCGCGTCCCTCATCATTGGCCCACGGGCGGCGGCCCGCCGCCCATTCGAGCTTTGTATCACGAAGGAGAGTGCGAGTGAACCTCAAGCGCTTTGTCATGCGCACCACCGTGGTGACGGCCATCGCCGCCTCCGCGGTGGGGATCTTCAGCGGCACGCCGGCCCCGGCCGACGTCGCCAAGGCGGCCCCGATGCAGCAGACCGGGGACCTCAGCTGCACGGCGTGGAAGAACGTCGGCAGCGCCACCACCACGCTGTGGGGCACGAGCTCGGGCTACGGCCCGACGCAGGCCAAGGCCTGGGTCTACAGCGGGATGGACGACAAGAACGACCTGTCGAGCCGCATCGAGGAGCTGACGATGGCCGGCATGCAGGCCAGCCCCTCGGTGACCCACAAGAACGCCGGCGGCGGCGCGCGCGAGATCTTCGGCGCGGCCTGCGCGTTCCGCGACAAGGGTGACGACTCGGCCCTGTACTGCTTCGGCGGCAGCGACAAGGTCATGGACGAGGGCCGCGGCCAGACCTACATCCAGCGCCTGATGGCCAAGACCGGCGCGTGGGAGCAGAACGTCACGGTGGCGGGCGCGTTCGCCGGCCGCCACAGCGCCGCGGCGGCGTACGACAGCATGCACGACGTCATCTGGGTCAGCGGCGGCATCAACAACTGCTCGTTCGACGACGTCGTCAACCAGAACGGCTGCGCGAGCTCGAACATGGCGCTCGGCTACCTGAGCTTCGACCCGAGCCTGAAGTGGAACACCGTCGGCGTGAACCACAACGTCTTCGGCCACACGATGGTGGTCGACACCGCCGGCAAGCGCCTCGTGATCCACGGCGGCTCGATCAACGCCAAGGACGGCCGCAGCACGACCAGCGCGGTCGACATCTCCGACGCCAACCCCGACAACGCCAAGGCGGCCAGCCTGTCGACCACGGGCAGCGGCCCGGCGACGTTCTACCACGGCGCGTCGTACGACAGCGACCTCAACGCGATGTTCATCTACGGCGGCGTCACGCGCAACTACCTCAAGAACAACGAGTCGTCCGAGAACCGCACGATGGCGCTCGACCTGGCGGCCACGCCGGCCAAGTGGGTGAACATCAGCGGCGCGTCGCTGCAGGACCGCATCGGCGGCACGATGTTCTACGACACCAAGCAGAAGGCCTCGATCTTCACGCTCGGCCGCAAGGTCCTGGGCTCCGGCACCCCGACGGCGCCGGACGTGATCGTCGAGCCGACGATCCAGCGCACGACGCACGCGCTGCAGTGCACGCGCGCGGCGGCGGTCCAGACGAACACCCCGGTCCCGACGAACACGCCGGGCGGCCCGACCTCGACCGCGCCGGCGGCGACCCCGACCAGGACGCCGCCCGGCCCCGTGCCGCCGTCGGTGTGCCCGGGCCTGGAGCGCTACGTGCCGCGCGCGGCCATCGACTACGCCGCCGCCAACCCGGCGAGCATCCAGGGCTACGACCAGCTCTGCAACCCGAACCTGCCGATGAGCCCGACCAACGGGAAGCGCAGCCGACTGGGCCTGCAGAACCCGAGCGCGCCCTATCACCCGATCTTCAACAGCGTCCTCTACAAGTGCGGCTGCCCGTAAGGGTCGCCGCCGGGGCGGCCGGCCGCGCGCCGTGAGGCGCCCGGGTTGACCGGCCGCTCGCCTGCCGGAAGTGCGACGCCCCCCGTCCTCGCGAGGACGGGGGGCGTCGGTTTGAGCGGGCGAGGGCGGGCCGAAGCCTACCGCTGCCCCCGCAGGTCGATCTGCATCACGAACTCCTCGCGCACCAGGTCGTCCGGCTTGCCCTCGTAGACGACGTTGAAGTCCTTGCGGTTGAGGCTGAACTCGGCCTTGGCGGTGACGGTCCCGTCGGCGATGGTCACCGTGGCCGGGAAGGTGATGCTCTTGGTGACGCCGCGCACCGTCAGGTCGCCGGTGACCGTGTAGGTCGTGGCGTCGACGCCCGGCTCGATGGCGGTCGAGGTGAACGTCGCCGTCGGGAAGGTGGCGACGTCGAGGAAGTCGGGGCTCTTGATGTGCTCGTCAAGCTTCTCGCTCATCATGCCGCGGTCGTCGGGATCGGTGATGACCGACGCCGTCTGGACCTCGAAGCTGAGCGTCGCGGACTGCGGCGTGCCGTCGCCGGGGTCCAGCGTGCCGGTCCACGACTGGAAGAGGAGGGTGTGCGCCCGCGTGACCTTGCTGGCCAGGACCGTGACGGTGCCGGTCAGCGGAATCGGGCCGCTGCCGGCCAGCGCCGCGGTGTCCGCGCCCGCCGGGACCGCGAGGGCCGCGCCCGACAGGTCGGAGCCCGCGGCGGCGTCGGCCGCCGTGCCGGCTGGCATGCCGGCGTCGGTGGCCGCGTCGGCGTTGCCGGCGGTGTCGGGGGCCGTGCCGCCCGCGACCTGGGCCGCCGGCACGCTGTCGGCCGGGTTCTCGGCGCAGGCGGCCAACGGCAGGATGGCCGCAAGCGCGGCGGCTGCAATGATGGTGTTCCAACGTCGCATGTGTCTCTGCTCCATGGTCAGGACGGTCGAGTCGATGGGATTCATCAGACCATACGCCCGATGAAGGCGCCATGATAGGGGGGCAAGATGAACGTTCGATGAGACCGCCCCCGAGCCTGGGGCGGGTCACCCGGACGTGGTGGCCGCTGGCGGCGAGCTGGCTGTTCATGTCGGCGGAGCTACCGGCCATCGTCGCGGTGGTCGCGCGCCTGCCGGAGGCCGAGGTCAACCTGGCGGCGTTCGGCGGGGTGGTGTTCCCGTTGGCGCTCATCGTCGAGTCGCCGGTGATCATGCTGCTGGCGGCCTCGACGGCGCTCTGCCAGGATTGGGAGGCTTACCGGCGGATGTACCGCTGGATGATGTGGGCCGGGGCCGTGCTGACGGCGGTGCACCTGGCGGTGGCGGCCACGCCGCTTTACTTCGTGGTCGTGCGCGACGTGATCGGCGCGCCGGAAGCCATCGTCGGCCCGGCACGGCTGGGCTTGGTCCTCATGACGCCGTGGACGTGGGCGATCGCCTACCGCCGCTTCCACCAGGGCGTGCTGATCCGCTATGGCCGGGCGCGCACCGTCGGCGTCGGCACCGCGGTGCGCCTGGCGGTGGACGCCGCGCTCCTGGCGGTGGGCTACGCCTGGGGCGGCGCGCCGGGCGTGGCGGTGGGCGCGGCAGCCATCAGCGCCGGCGTGGTAGCCGAGGCGCTCTACGCGCGGCAGGTGGTCCGCCCGGTCCTGACGGGGCCGCTCCGCGACCAGCCGCGGATGGCCGTCCCGATCACGCTGGGGTCGTTCCTCCGGTTCTACGTCCCGCTCGTCCTGACGTCGTTCCTGACGCTGGTGGCGCAGCCCATCGGGAGCGCGGCCATCAGCCGCATGCCCCAGGCGATGGCGTCGCTGGCGGCATGGCCGGCGATCGCGGGGCTCCTGTTCATCCTGCGCAGCGGGGGGATCGCCTTCAACGAGGTGGTGGTGGCCCTGCTCGACGCGCCGGGGTCGACGCGGCCGCTGCGGCGGTTCACGCGCCTGCTCGCGGTGGGGGGCACGGCGCTGACGCTGCTCCTCACGGCCACCCCGTTGGCGGATGCGTGGTTCGGCGGGGTGGCCGGGCTGCCGCCGGACCTGGCCGGGCTGGCGCTGCGCGGGCTGCCGCTGATCTGGCCCCTGGCGGCGCTGAGCGTGCTGCAGAGCTGGTACCAGGGCGCGCTGCTGCATGCGCGCCGCACGCGCGGGGTCACCGAGGCGGTGGCGGTGTACCTCGCGGTCAGCACGGCGATCCTGGCGGCGGGCACGCGCCTGGGGGAGGCGGGCGGCGCGCCGGCCCTCGGACCGTTGGCGGCGGTGCCGGCCGGCTGGCGGGACGTGCCCGGCGTGGTGGTGGCGCTTGTGGCGCTGGCGGCGGCTTCGGCGGCCCAGACGGCGTGGCTGGCGTGGCGCAGCGGTCCGGCACGGCGGGCGGTTGCGGCGCGGGACGCGGAAGTCGCCGTGTCGAACGGCCCGGCTGGGACGTCATGACATTGCGATCGATGCTCGGAGGTCCCCCCGTGGCGCCCGATGCCGGGAAATCGCCAGTTGGCCGGGTTGGTATTAGAATAGCCTTGCCTTAATATCCTTAATGTTTCGCCCGCAGAGCATTGCCCCATGCGTATCCGACAGCTCGTCTTGCACAATTTCCGCGACTTTGGCGAGGTGACCGCGGTCTCGTTCGTCGACCCCCGGACCGACCACGTGCGGCCGGTGACGGCGATCGCGGGGCCCAACGAGGCGGCCAAGGCGACGGTGCTCGAGGCCATCGACGCGCTCCTGTCCTACGCGGTCGACCCGCGCCACCCCAAGCCGTTGATCCACGAGGCGATGGCGGGCGGCCTGATCCGGCTGGAGCTCGAGCTGACGACCAGCGACCTCGAGCACCTCTACCAGCAACCGATCCCCCCGGACGCGCCGCGGAGCCGGATCCTCAAGATCGAGGTCGGCCGGCAGGGCGTCGCGCCGCAGGTGCCGGTGCGCGAGTGGTCGACGCTGTTGGCCTGCCTGGCGCCGCGCGTCGGGGACGACGCGCCGTTCACGAACGCGGGCGCGCTCTCGAGCCTGCTCCTCTCGGCGGTGTCGCGCATGCGGCGCGGCGCCGACCTGCACGGGGGGCTGCTCTACTTCCCCGGGCTGGACGAGGCCGAGGCCGACGAGGCGGCGGCGGCGGGTCCGGCGCCGGCGACGGGCTTCAACTGGGCGACGGCGCCGCACGTCCGGCTGGCGCACGCCGCCGACACCCGCGCGTGGATCGTGCGAACGTCGGTGGACGCGCTGCGATCGCTCGACGCCACGGACGGCGTGGCGCCGATGGGCGCGGTGCGCGACGGCGGCGACGGCGCGGCGGGGCCGGGTGCCCGCGGCGGCGCGGGGGCCGGGGACGGCGCGGGCGACGGGGCGGGTGATCCGGCGCCGGCCACGCTCTGGGAGACGCAGGCGCTGCCGATCTTCGGCGTGCTGCGCGAGCGGCAGCGGCCTGGCGCGGTGATCGCCATCGGCCAGCCGGCGATCCCGCGCAGCCCGGAGCGGCAGCGGCGCGTGATCAACCGGCTGCGCCGGGTGGCGGAGGACCTCGATGCCCAGGTGATCCTGGCGGTGCGGTCGGACGACGTGTTGCAGGCGTTCGCGGAGGACGAGCGGGTGGTCCTGGGCTGATTGGGGCCGGCGTCGACCCCCCTACGGCCACACCCCGCGCCGGAACCGCTCCGGCGTCACGTACCGCGTGTGGTAGTCCACCCAGTCCTGCGCGTGCGCCTGGTACACCGGGTCGCCCGCCAGCGGCCCCACCCGGCCGGCGTTCCACGGCTCGGCGTACTCCGGTCGGTCGTGCGACGGCAGCGGGTGCACCGTCTTGGAGTACGACGTGTTCAGGTCGCCGTCTTTCTCCCAGCCGTCGCTGACGAACACGTAGTCCCGCACCCAGCCCGCCGGCGGCGCGGCCGGGGCGTCGAAGCGCAACGCGATCTCGTCGCCGGCGTTGAGGATGACGTAGCGGTCGTCGACCGCCGTCAGGAGCGGGCGGACGTCCCCGAAGCGCGTGTAGAAGCCCACCAGGTCCGGCCACATCTGCCCCGGACCCGACAGCCGGTCGTAGTCCGGGATCTCCGGCACGCTGCGCGATCCCGTGCCGTCGGTGTGGTTGGTGTACGAGAAGCCCCGGTAGCGCAGCACCGCCGACGCCGGCAGGAGCGTCTGCTCGCGCAGCGCGGCGTCCGGCAGCGGCGTGGCGACCGCGAGGCTGTCCCAGTACACCTCCATGTTCGTGCGCAGTCGGAGTCGCCGCGGGCTGCCCTCGGCCTCGCCCCCGAACAGCCCCGCCAGGTCGACGAGCATCGCCTTGTGCTTGCCCGCCGGGAACCCGAGGTGCGGCTGCGCGACCCGCCAGCCGCCCCGGCCGTCCGGCACCTCGATCGAGAGGTCCCGCGGCAGGTCGTGCGCCCCCTGGCTGATGGCCACGTTGACCGAGCTGTCGGTCGGGTAGATCCAGCCAGATGCCACCAGCACGTCGCCGTCCGCCGTGCCGTCCGGGAGCTCGACCTCGACGAAGTGGTCGGCCGCGATCCCCTGGTAGGCGCCGCGCGCGAACGTGTCGAGGTACACCCCGTCGCGGGCCGCGACCCGGTCCGTCACGTCGCGGCCCGCGTCGTCGACCGCCCGCGCGACCGGGCGGCTCGGGCCGGTGGCGCGGACGGCCAGCGGCGGCGGCGGGACGGCGAAGCGCTCGTCGACGCGAACCTCCGTCCCGGCCGGGTGGTCGACCACCATCAGCGCCACGTGGTCGAAGTAGTGCGTCTCCCACAGCTCCGCCGTGATGCGCAGGTCGTACTGGCCCTCGCGCACCGCCAGCTGGTCGCCGCGGACGTTGACCCAGTCGCGGGTCTGGACCACGCCCGCCGTCGACTGGGCGTTCAGCCGCAGCCCGATCGGCGATTTCCACAGGATGTCGGTGACGAACCGCACCCCCGTGCCGTCGTGGGCGAACAGCCACGGGCACGAGCCCTTGAGCCGCTGCTCGGCGACCACCGTGGCGTCCGCCGGCTGGTCGAACTCGGCCTGCGCGATGCCGTTCGGCCAGCGGATGCGCACGACGTTGGACGCCGGTTGCTCGCCCAGCCCGAAGTGCACTGCCGGCCCGGTGATCGGCTGGACCTGCGCCACGAGGCCTGCGCGGATCATCGCGTCGCCGCCGACGCCGAACGCGTTGTTGCGCTGGTCGCCCTCGCGCAGCGCCCGCGGCTGTACGATCTGGTGATGGTAGGCCCGCTCGCCGCCCTCGTTGCGCGCGACGCCCGGCGCGTCGCCGGCCGGACCCGCCACCGCGAGGTCGACGCGTCCGTCGCCGTCGGCGTCCGCCGCGGCCACCACCGCCGCCGGCAGCGCGCCGGGCAACGAGACGAGCTCGCCATCGGCGTCCACCAGCCAGGCCGCCGTGCCGGCGGCCGACGAGGCCACGACGTCGAGCGCCCCGTTGTTGTCGAGGTCCGCCCACCACAGCCGGGCCGTCCCGTCGGCCGGCGGGGCCGCCCCGCGCACGAGCTCGGCGCTGGTCCACCCGCCCGGACTGCCGTCCCAGGCTTGGCGCGCGATCGTCCCATCCGGTCCCCACGTGACGACGTCCAACCGGCCGTCGCGGTCGGCGTCCGCGACGGCCAGCGCCGCGGCCGGCGTGTCCGCCGGGCCGGCGTCCGCGTATTGCCCGGCGCGCTCGTTGTCGAGCACGCGCAGCATCCCCGCGGCGTCGATCAGCGCCACGTCGGGGTCGTTGTCGCCGTCGATGTCCGCCCAGCGGAGGTCGGCGATGGCCGCCACGTCGGCGAACGGCGATGCCTGCGCCGTCCACGTGCCGTCGCCGTTGTTGCGGAGCACGACCGGCGTGCGGTCCGGGTCGTCGCCCGCCAGGCTGAGGACCAGGTCGAGGTCGCCCTCGAGGTCGACGTCGACCGCCCACACGCCGGTGTAGGGCCGGCCCGCGACACCCGGCTCGACGCCCGCCGTCGCGTCGGTGCCCGGCGCGCCATCGGCTTCGCCGGCCCGCCAGAGCCGCAGGCTGCCGGCGGCGCACACCGTGTCGAGTCGCTGGTCGTTGTCCCAGTCCACGCGGATGACGGTCGGCGGCCAGGCCGGCCGACACGCACCGTCCGTGCCGTCCGCCGCACGAGCGTCACCCGCGGCCGGCGCCGCGAAGGTCACCGCGAGGTCGGCCTCGGCGGGCGTGGCCGCCGGCGCCGGCAGCCGGAGGAACGCCTCGATGGGCTCGGCCACGTCGCCGACGCTGCTCGTCAGGCGCGCCTGGCTCTGCTGGTAGGCCGGCGTGGTCACCACCAGGTTGTTGAGCTGCGCCAGCTTGAGGCCCATGGTCTTGGCGTTCGTCGCGTCGGCCGCCCGCGCCTCGTCGAGCTTGGCGCGCGCCTCGGCGGGCCAGGTGTCCGACTCCCACACCAGCGCGTCGAGCATGCGCTCCACGACCGCGGCATCGCCGGCCTTGGCGCCTTGCCGGGCGCGCTCGATCAGGACGACGAGGTTGCCGGGGTCCGCGGCCAGGATCGCGTCGAGCTGCGCGCTGATCTCGGCGTCGTGGGCGCCCTCGCCCGCCACCGCGCCGCGGCCCAGCTCGTCGGCCAGGGCGTAGCGGGCGCGCAGGTTCGCGCCGTCGAGATCCACGGCCTCCCGCAGGAGCGTAAGCGCCTGGTCGGTTTCGCCGAGGCGTCCGCTGACCAGCGCCGCCAACAGCGTCACGGCGCTGCTCTCGGGCGCCAGCGCGCGCGCCTCGGCCACCGCCGCAAGCGCCGCCTCGCGGTCGCCGGCGCGGAGGTCGGCCAGTGCGAGGTCGGCCCAGGCGGCCGGCTCGTGGGGAGCGATCTCCGCCGCCTCGGCCAGCCGGTCGCGGGCGCGGTCGTTGTCGCCGACACGGTACGCCGTCACGCCGGTATAGAAGGCCCCGACAAGCCGCGCGTACGCTTCCGGCGCAAGCTCGGCCGGCACCGCCGTCGGCGGCGGGGCGTCGGGCGGCCGCGCTTCGCGGTCGCAGCCCGCCAGCACCAGCGCCGCGGCCAGGGCGGCGGCGACATCCCGGATCCGTCCCGATCGCGGTCCCGCCCGCTGGCGGTCCGTCGCGTGTCGGTGCCCGATGGCGCCCCGGCATTCGATCGTCGTCTCTGGTCGCATGCCCCGATCCCTTAGATCCCTTGCCCAACCCGCGCCGCCGGTCATGGCGCCGCCGCGACCATCGCCGCGGCTTCGCGGGCGAACACCACGCCGCCCGCCGTCATGCCCGTCGCCCGCACCGCCACGTGGCGCCAGCCGCCGCCGGCGACGTGGAGCTGGGCGGCGTAGACGCCCTGCCCCATGTCGGTCATGGGCACCGCGACCGGGCCGGCGTCGCCCATCACCGTCGCCTCGACCCGCGCGCCGCCGACCGGCGCGCCGCCGTCCGTCACGCGCGCCACGACCGTCGCCCGACCCGCTTCCCGCCCCGGCCGCGCCTGGGCGTCGAGCCGGA
>CAYQBA010000041.1:0-27571 GCA_964415605.1 uncultured Anaerolineales bacterium
CGCCATCTTCGGTGGTGAGGGTCGCCGGTAGGCCTACGTGGGCCCATGAAGCCACTGACTCGTCGTGCGCCTGACCGGCCAGCCGATGGTGTCCTGCCCTCTTGGGAGGCGGGGCGGCGCCCAGCGCTGGTGTGAGGGTGCCCCACCCCGAAGGCCCCGCCGTTCCCCTGGCCCCTTTGGGGGCGGGGGTGGCGCGCAGCGCCGGGGGTGGGGGTGGCCGAGGCGTCACACCCCCTTTGCCCGAACCGTCCGCCCTTAAGCCCGTGCCCGCTGGCGTCGGGAGGCACACCCCCCCGGCGCCCCCCACGATCATCAGCGCCCCAAAGGGGCAATCTCAATGCAGCCCAGGGCAACGCCCTGGGATCTCGATGCGATGCCCTACCGCCACCAGAACTCGCCCCCCGGGCACGGCAGCGTGCTGGCGATCCGGTGGGTGTAGATGTCCGCCAGCTGGGCCGCCGTTGGAGCCTGCAGGTAGGTCGACGGGTTGGTCGCGACCGCCTGGAGGAACGCCGCGTCGACGTCGTCGCCCAAGCCGATCGTGTAGATGTAGATCCCCGCCCGCTTGAGCGCCTCGGCGCCGAGCAGGGCGTCCGCGTCGGTGCCGGCGTCGGTCCGCCCGTCCGTCAGCAGCACGACGACCCGGTTGGTGTCCGGGCGCGGCGCGCCGTCCCCGAACGCGTCGCCCACCGCGACGAGCGCCACGTCGATCCGCGTGCCCACCCCCGTGCCGATGCGGTCGATGGCCGCCCGCAGCACCGCGCGGTCGGCCGAGAGCTGCGCCTCGATCGCCGCCGACTGGTTGAACGCGACGACCGCCGCACGGTCGTCACCGAGGTCGAGCACGTCGATGAACGCGCGCGCGGCAGCCTTGGCCGCGTCGATCTTCGTCGTTCCACCACTCGGATCGCGCATGCTGCTCGAGGCATCGATCAGCAGCGCGACGTCGACGTGGACGTCGGCCGGCTTGCACACGAAGCGCACCGCCAGCGGCAGGTAGGCCAGCACGGTGGCCGGCGTCGCCGTCATGGTCGGCGGCGGCAGGGAAGCCGTCGCGGTGGCCGCGCGCGTCGCGGTCGGCGACAGCGTCGCGCTGGCTGCGGGGGACGCCGTCGGCGTGGGCGGGATCGTCGGCGACGGCGTCGCCGTGTCGGCCGGCGTTGGCGTCGGCGGCGCCGTCGGCGTGTCGACCACGCACGGCCCGAACGTCAGCTCGCGCGTCGGCACGGCGATCGGGCCCGCCGTGCGGTTCAGGCTGTCGACGAGGTTGACGCCGGTCGTCGCCGCGTTGATGCGCAGCGCCGTCGTGCCCTCGGCGGCGCGGCCGACCCGGTAGCGGGCCGTCAGCGACTGTTTCGGGAGCGCCTCGCCGAACGTGAAGAGCAGATCCTGGCCGGTGACCTGCGGCGCCGGCTGGCCGGAGGCCGCCACATACGTCAGGCCCGGCGCCAGGCGTTCGAGCAGCGTCAGGCCGGTGAGCTTGAGGGCCTTGCCCAGGTTGGCCACCTCCTTGACCCGGTTCGGCAGCTGGCCCGACGACTCGAAGTAGAAGTTGGCCTGGCTGGCCATCTGCCGGTACGAGGTGGCGCACGTCTCGCGGTCGGACTCCCTGAAGCAGCGCGCCATCACCGCCATGCCGCGGGCATCGGCCTGCGCCGCGGCGCGCTTGGCGGCCGCCTCGCAGCCCGACTCGCTCGGGTCGCAGCCGTCGCCGTAGAGCAGGATGATCTCGATCGGCGATCCCGATCCGCGGCCGTCCTCGAGCATCTGGCGCGCCTTGTCCACCGCCTTGCCCGGGTCCTCGCCGAGGTCGCTGGCGAGGTACTTGATCCCGTTGACCGCGCCCAGCGCCCGGCTCTTCTGCGGCGTGAGCTCGGTCTCGACGGTCACCCGGAACCCGTGCGAGACCACGCCGACGCGGTTGTCGGGGTGCGCCTCGAAGTCGATGGCGTCGATCACCTCGCGCGCCGACTGCTGGATCTCCTTGAGGATCTGGCTGACCGAGGGGTCGGCGATCGACTTCGAGCGGTCGACGGCGATGACGAGGTGCACGGGCAGCACCGGCGGGCACGTGACCGCCATGGTCACCGTCACCTCGGACGTGTCGCACACGCGCGGGTTGGCCGGCCGGACGACGTCCGCCGCCTCGACGCTGCACGCGCTGCGCGGCGCGCTGCGGTTCTGCTGCGGCGCGTCGCCCGGCGCCGGGCCCGCCGCCGCGCGCGGCGCCATCCACAGCGCCGCGAGGGCCAGGCTGAGCGTGAACAGGCTGAGGGTCAGGGCATGCGTGCGCTTCACGACGGTCGGTCCTTTCGTGGTCCCGGGCGGTCCCCGCGCCGGCCGCGGGGCGATCGATCGTCCGCGCCTGATTGTATCGCATTCCGGGGGTGGGCAAGGGCACGATCGGGTGGATCGTCCGAAAAGGTTCGTTAACCGACCCTCCCCACCCGCATCACGATCTCACCCGGTGTGGCGGCGGGGGGAATCGCAGTGACTGGTCAGGGCGACCAGGGTGGGTGGATCCAGACATGGCCGGATCGGGATGGATTACTAATGGATCAGTCATGAGGCGCTTGACGCACCTGCGAATCACGCGTAAGGTTATCATGTAGTGGTATTCCACGTGGCCGTCTCCCCTGCGGCTGGAGTCGGACGCAGCCCGCCGATCCATTCTGCCGCGATTCAACGGCATGACCCCCAAGATCCACATTCCCCAAGCACAAATCGAGGCGCTCTGCCGCCGCAATCGCGTTCGACGCCTCGCATTGTTCGGCTCGGTGTTGCGTGACGACTTCGGGCCGCAGAGCGACGTCGATATCCTGGTCGAGTTTCAGCCTGGAACGACGATGGGGTTGCGTTTCTTCGGTCTTCAGGAAGAACTGACGGCATTGATCGGTCGGCCGGTGGATCTCAACACACCCGGTTTCATCAGCCCGTACTTCCGCGAAGAGGTGCTGGCCAACGCCGAGGACGTGTATGTGGCGGAAGGATGAATGGGTCCGCTTGAGCCACCTGCGGGATCATGCCCGCGAAGCACTGGAGATGGCGAGAGGCCGTACCCGCGCCGACTTGGATGAGAATCGGATGCTCGAGCTGGCATTGGTGCGCCTGCTCGAAGTCGTCGGCGAAGCCGCGTCCCGCGTCTCGACGGACACGCGTCAAGCGTATCCCAACGTGCCCTGGTCCCAGATTGTAGCGCTGCGCAATCGCCTGATTCACGGTTACGACAACGTCGATCTGGATGTCCTCTGGGCAATCCTGCGCGACGACTTGCCGGTTCTCCTCGCCCAGATCGAGGCGATCTTGCAGCAACACGATTGAATGACCGGCATCGGGCGGCGACGACCCCACTGCCCCCCTCGACCCGCTTCCCCGGGTTGACCTCGCCCGCCGCTCGACGCGCCTACGGCCACGTCCGCGGGCAGGGGATTTTCTTCGCGATGGCCCGGTACACCGCCGACAGCTCGCCGGTCCCGGGCGCGAAGAAGTAGAAGCCCGGATTGGTGGCGATCACCTGCAGAAGCGCCGGGTCGACGTCCGGCCCCAGCCCGATCGTGAACACCGACACGCCGGCGCGCTTGAGCCGCTCACCGGCCAGGATCACGTCGGACAGGCTCGACCGCGTCGGCCGGCCGTCGGTCAGCAGCACCACGACCGGGTGGGCGTCGGGCCGGCGGCGCGCGCCGGTCAGGATCGCCTGCGCCATCCCGATGCCGGCGTCGATGCGCGTGCCCTGGCTCATCGTCAGGCGGTCGAGCGCCCGCATCGCCGCGGCCACATCGGGCGTCAGGTCCTGCAGCAGCGCCGCGGCGTCGTTGAACTGGACCACCGCCACGGACTCGTTGGGGGCGTTGAGCAGCCCGATGAACTCACGCGCGGCCGCGGCCGCCGCGGCCAGCTTGGGTGGGCCGCCGGCGTGCGTCGCCGCCGCCATGCTGCTGGACGTGTCGAGCACCAGCACGATGTCGGCCTTGCGCGTCTGCGGGCTGCAGAGGTCGACGAGCACGAGCGGCAGGTAGATGGGGCGCGGCGGCGGCGTCGGCGTGACGGTGGCCGTCGGCGTGTCGGTCGGCGTCGGCGTGGGTGAGTCGGTCGGCGTGGGCGTCGGCGTCGTGGTCGGCGTGACGGTGGGCGACGGGGTCGGCGTCGCCGACGGGAGCGGTGTGACGGTCGGCGTCGGCGTGGGCGAGTCGGTCGGGGTGGGCGTCGGCGTGGGGTCGGGCGCCAGCACGCGGACGAACGGCACCGGGAACACCAGCTGGCCGGGCTGGCCGCGGCCGTCGGTGTGGCGGGTACGGGCCTCGACGTTGGTCGGCCACACGCCGCCCGCCTCGGGCCGGAGCCGGTAGGTGAGGCGGAACCCGGGCTCCGGCACCGCGCCGAGATCCCAGGTCAGCGTGCGCGCCGCCGGGTCCCACGCCGGCTCGACCGGCTTGCCGGTGCCGGGCAGGAACGTCATGTTGGCCGGGACGACGTCGACCACCGTCGCGGCGCGGAACAGCGGCGCCGATCCGATCCGCCCCGCGATGCCGTCGTAAATCCCGGCCAGCTCGTCCTCGCTCGGGCTGTCGTAGTAGTGCGAGTCGTCGGTGGCCATGCGCTTCATCGCGGCGCGGTCGATGTCGGACCCGAGGCCGATGGCGAAGACCTCGATGTGGTCGCCCCTGACCGCCGTGATGACCTTGGCGAGGTCGTCGAGGCTCGGCGAGCTGATGCTGTGCCGGCCGTCCGACATGAACACGATCACGCGCTTGGCTTCGGCCCGCCACGGGGCGGCGATCATGGTGCGCCGCGCCTCCTCCAACCCGTCGACGAGGTTGGTGCTGCCGCCGGCGGCCAGCCCGGCGATCCCGGCGATGGCCGGCGCGCGGTCCTCGGCCAGCGGCTGGACCCGCTCGGCTCCGGTGCTGAAGGACGTGACGCCGACCCGCGAGCGCGGCGCGCGCACCCGGTTGACGAACCCGATGGCGGCGTCCTTCGCGGCCAGGAGCTTGCGCCCGTCCATCGAGCCCGAGCGGTCGATGGTCAACACCACGTCCACCGTCTGGTCGTCCGGCGGGCAGCTGCCGTCGACGACGAGCTGCACCTCGACCGTCTCGCCGAGCGCGACGAGCCCCGGCTGGGCGCTCTTGTGGGCGATGGCGCCGCACGCGCCGCTGCCGCCGAGCTGCGGCACGCCCGCCACGGCCTCGGGGTCCGGGCCGTAGACCCGGATCACGCCGCCCGCGTCGGCCAGGTACACCCGGCCGTCGGCGCCGACGGCCAGGTCCACCGGCCGCTCGTCGCCGGCGGCGACCGGCCAGGCGCCGCGCGGCTCGCCGGCGGCGTCGAACGCCAGCACCCAACCGGCCCGGGTCAGCACGAAGGCCCCGCCCGACGGATCGGCCGCCACGCGCTCGGGGCGCCCGGCGAGATCGCGCGCGGCGATGGCGGACCCGTCGAGGCCCCACACCGAGAGCCGGTAGCGGCGCGGGTCGATGACGAACACCCGGTCGGCGGTCAGCGCGAGGTCCGCGACGCCGCTCGCGTCGCCGTCCGTCACCCGGAAGCCGCCGGCGGGCCGCAGGTCGCGGTCCCACAGCATGACCGATTGCTGGACGGCGTCGAAAGCCGCCACCCGCACGTCCCACGCGCTCACGGCCACCAGCCAGCGCGCCTCGCCGGCGGCTGGCGCCCGCTCGGCCCCGAACGCGCCGCCGGCCCAGCGCCGGACCCGGCCGCCGCGCCACAGGGCGAAGACGGCGTCGCCCGCGGCGGCGACATCGGCCGGCGGCGCGATGTCGGCCTCCGGCAGCACCGCGGGCACGACGCCCGGGCTCGTGGCGCCTCCCGTGCCGGCCAGGACGAAGCGGATGTCGCGCTCCGGCCGCCCTGCGCGCGACCAGACCTGCAGGCGCGGCGCGCCGTCGGCGATGGCCACCTCGTTGCCCACCGCGATCCGCCGCGGCCCGAGCAGCCGCCCGAAGGTGTCCGCATCCTTGCCCACCACGTATGGCAGGTCGGGGACCGCGATTGCCCCGGCCGCGCCGACGGCGGCGAACACCCGGCCGTCCGGCGCCACCGCCACGTCCGACGCCGCGCCGAACGGGAGGGTGGTGACGACCTCGCCGCTCGCGCGGGCCACGGCGACGCCCGCGCTCGCCGCGGCGAGCCACAGCTGCGCGGCGGGATCGGACCACGGGGCGGCGGCCCGCACGCCGGGCAGGGTGTTCAGCAGGGGGACGACCTGGTTGCTGCCGTCGCGGGCACCGAGCACCACGCCGGCGACCGGGTCGGACACGGCCAGCGCCGCGTAAGGGGGAGACACGGCCCCGGCCACGTCGCCGCGGTAGGCCAGCCCTTCCGGCGCCGTCGCGCGCGGTGCGAGGTCTATGGTCCGCTGCAGCGCGCCGCCGGCCGTGAACGCGTAGACCTTGCGGTCGCCCCGCGAGACGACGTAGACCCAGTCGCGGACCACGGCGATGCCCTGCGGCACGTTGACCGGCCAGCTCGTGACGGGCGTGCCGTCCGACCGGAGCACCTGCACGCGGTGGTTGTCGGTGTCGCTGACCACGATGTCGCCGTTCGGCAGCGCGTCGGCGTCGCGCGGGGCATTGAGCTGCCCGGGGCCGAACCCGCGGCGCCCGATGGCGGCGACGAACGCGCCGTCGCCGCCGTAGATCCGCACGGCGTGATCGGTCAGGTCGGTGACGAGCACCCGCCCGCCGGCAACATCGTAGCCCACGCCGCCCGCCACGTGCCCCGCCGGCCAGTCCAGCGGCGTGAAGAGGGGGGGCGGCTGGCTGGACCACGTCTCGAGGTGCGCGTAGGCGACAGCGGCGGCCTGCCGCGCCGGTGCCGCGTGCGCCCGGGGCGCGCTCGCGCCGAGCCCGCCGGCGGCAAGCGCCGGGGCGAGCACGGCCACGGCGACGCGCGCGCGCATCACGGTTTCTGTCTCCTCCCCACGAATGGACCCGGCCGACAGGGCGCGCGGTGCCCGCGCCGTCGGTGGCGACGATAACCCTGCGCGCGCCGCGTTCGTTACGGGCGATCGATCGGGCGGCTCCCTGTGCGCGGGCCGGCGCGTGAGGCGGGAGCCGAAGGGTGAGCTCGGCGGGGGGACCTTCCAATGCCCCCCGCGGAGCGAGGCTGGCGGCCGAACGTCAGCGGGCTTGCCAGCGCATCGACAACGGCTGCGGCAGGCGGAGCCAGCCGCGCTCCCAGGCCGACAGCACTCCCCAGAGGAACGCGCCGACGAGCGGCGCGGTCCACGCCTCGAACGCCGGCATGAGGGTGAATCGCCCGACGAGGGCCGCCCCGGCGTAGTACGCCACCAGCAGCGCGGCGACGGTCGGTGCCGGCCGCCAGCCACGCTGCGTCGCCACGTCGATCACGACGGCGGCCCCCAGGAGCATGACGGGCACGAACGACGGCGAGTAGCCGTTCGCGGTGAACACGGCGTACGCGATCAGGCGGAGCGCCAGGTAACCGACGGCGACCGCGGTTGCCGTCCAGCGCAGCCCCTGGATCCGGCGGGCCGCGATGAGCAGCAGCGATCCCATGCCCACCAGCCAAAACGGATAGACCCAGGCCGGGATCGCCGTGTACGCGAACCGGCTGACCTCGGCACCGGCCAGCGCCACGAGCTCGGGGTCGGCCGTGGTGCGGCCCGCCAGGTAGTCGGCCACGGCGCGCACCCCGTATTCCTGCTGGCCGAGCGGGAACAGCACGTCGTCGAGCAGGAGCACCCAGATGGCCAGCGCGTAGGCCGGCGCGCCGCGGCCCGGCGGTGCCAGGCGATACCAGCTGCGCAGCACGCCGACGAGCATCAGCGTCGTGCCGCAGTAGAGGAGCATGTGCGTGGCGCTCCACGTGGTCATGTCGAGGCCGAACAGGCGGTGGTTGAGCGCGTCGAGCGGGATGCTGACAAGGAAGATGATCCACCCGGCCTGGAGGAGCCGGAGGCCGACGATCTCGACCGCGCGGCCGGTCCACGATTGGAGGACGAGCAGGCCAAAGGCGATCAGCGTGCCGACCGTGTTGAGGAGGTGCGGCGGCGCGAGGTCGTCGCGCAGGTAGCGGAAGTGCCACGCGATGTCCCAGGCGGCCCCGGCGTGCTTGAAGAGGAAGGCCACCAGCCACACCGCGTAGATCACCGCCACTGTTCGGGCGTCGTCGTCCACCGCCGGCACATCCGGCCCTGGCGATGTGCGCGCGGGCGAGCGGCGTCCTAAAATCGTGCGCCATGCATGCATCGCAGCCACTCCTGTGGGAAGCCGACCCGTGCGGAGCGTGGCCCGGATGGCGATGGGCGTCGCCGAGCCTGACGCGGGCTGGGCTAGGGTACCCCCGAACGGAGCCGCTGGCAACTCCGTCGCCACCATCCACCGACCGGGCCCCGACACATGACGCGGCGCCTCCAAGCATGGCGGTCAAGTCCGATCGCGCGGCGCCCCCGCCCTCGGGCGACTCCGAGGCATGGTCGGCGCCCGGCCGGGCAGGTCCCGACCGGTTGACCGCGACCGCGCCGGACCCCTCGACGCCGCCGACGGCCGCCGCAGGCCCGTTTGTCGTCATCCTCGGCATCGCCCAGGACGCCGGCTATCCCCAGGCCGGCTGCCGGGGCGCGTGCTGCGCGCCGGCCTGGGCCGATTCGGCCCGCCGGCGCCACGCGGCCTGCGCGGCCGTGGTGGACCCGGCCTCAGGCGCGCGCTGGCTCCTCGACGCGACGCCGGACTTCCGGGCGCAGCTCCGGATGTTGGACGCGATCGCGCCGCACCCGGACGTCCCGGGCCTCGATGGCATCCTGCTCACCCATGCCCACGTCGGTCACTATGCCGGCCTGCTGCACCTCGGGCGCGAGGCCATCGACGCCCGCCGCGTGCCGGTATATGGCATGCCGCGCCTCGCGGCGTTCCTGGGCGCCAACCAGCCGTGGGCGGACCTGGTCGCGCACGCGCACGTGATCCGCGTCCCGCTGGCCGAGGATCGCCCGGTGACCCTGGCGACCGGCGTCACCGCCGTCCCGGTGCGGGTGCCCCACCGCGACGAGCACAGCGAGACCGTGGGGTTCAGGCTCACCGGGCCGCGCCGAACGGTGTTATACCTGCCGGACATCGACGGTTGGGACGCGTGGGATGCGTGGGGCGTGCGGCTCGAGGCGGTGCTGGCGGGCGTCGACGTCGCCTATCTCGACGGCACGTTCTGGGATGCCGGCGAGCTGGGCGGGCGGCGTATCTCCGACGTGCCGCATCCGTTAATCACCGCGACGCTCGAGCGCCTGGCCTCCGCCGCCCCCGCCATCCGGTCCCGCGTCCGGTTCATCCACCTGAACCACACCAACCCGCTGCTCGCGGGGGATCCCGCGGCGCTGCGGCGGGTCGCTGCGCTGGGCTGTGCCGTGGCGCGCGAGGGTGAACGCATCGCGCTTTGACGCGCCGGCACCGGGTTGCCCGGCCCGGCGGGGGAGACCAACACCGTGTTCGCGACCGACGTCGACTTCCCCAAGCTGCGCCCCATCGAGGCGCACCCCATCGTGCACGGCGGGCGGCCGTCGGTCCTGCTGCGCGATCCCTTGCGCCTCAGCCGGCGCACGGTCGTGGTCCCGCGCGACCTCACACCCGTGCTGGTGCTGTGCGACGGGACGTTCCCGCGCGGGGCGCTGAGCGAGGCGCTGGCCCGCCACTTCGGGCTGCGGGCCGAGATCGACCTCATCGACACGCTGCTGGCCGCGCTGGACCACGCGTGCCTGCTGGAGAATGACCGGTCGCGCGAGGCTCAGCGCCGCGCGCTGGACCAGTACCGCGCGGCGCCGTTCCGCCCACCGGCGATGGCCGAGGCGGTGTACCCGGCGGCGCCGGACGCGCTGCGCGGCGTGCTGGACGGCTACCTGCGCGCCGAGGCCGATGTTCGGCCGGCGCCGTCCGGCAACCGCGGGCTGTTCAGCCCGCACATCGACTACGCCCGCGGCGGTCCGGTCTACGCCCGGGTGTGGAAGCGCGCGGCGGCGGTGGCCAACAACGCCGACCGGTTCGTGATCTTCGGCACCGACCATTTCGGCGAGCCCGGGCGCATCACGCTGACCCGGCAGCACTACGCCACGCCCTACGGCACCCTGCCGACGGACGGCGCCGCGGTCGACGCGCTGGCCGCCGCTATCGGGCCGGACCACGCCTTCGCGGGCGAGCTGCGGCATCGCGACGAGCATGCCATCGAACTGGTGGCGGTGTGGCTGCACCATCTGCGCGGCGGCAGGCCGTGCACGCTGATCCCGATCCTGTGCGGTGGGTTCAGTCAGTTCGTCGCGGGCCACGCGGACCCGGGCCGCGAGCCGGTGTTCGAGCGCCTGCTGGCGGCGCTGCGCACCGTCACCGCCGGAACGGACCACGCGGTGGTCGTGTCGGGCGACCTCTCGCACGTCGGCCCGGCCTTTGGCGGCGCGCCGGTCGACGACCGGGCGTGGAGTGCGGTGCAGTCGGCCGACGACGGGGTGCTGGGCCGGCTGTGCGACGGCGACGCCGACGGCTTCTTCGCGACCATCGCCGCGGCCGGCGACGCGCACAACGTCTGCGGGCTGCCGCCGGGCTACCTGGCGCTGCGGTTCATGGGCAGCGGTGTGCGCGGCGAGACCGTCGGCTACGCGCGCTGCCCGGCCGACGAGGCGCGGACGTCGTGGGTGTCGGTCGGCGGGGTCGTGTGGGGGTGAAGGGCGGCTGAGCGGCCTGCCGGGTGAAGGAAGGCGTGCCAGGGGCGAGGCATCCATGAGCCATCTGGACGCCCCGCGCGCCATCCTGCCGTCACGGCGACGTCGCCGCCGGCGCCGCGTTGAGGTAGTCTGATACGACCTGCGCCGCCAGCTTGTGGCCGGCGGCGTTCCAGTGCGTGTCGGCGTAGTTGTACAGCGCCTCGCCCTCCGCGGCGCGCGCCATGAACGGGGGCGTCAGGTCCACCACCGGGATGCCCTCGCGCTCGAGCAGCGCGAGCATCGCCTGCCGCTGGTCGTCGAGGTGGGCGTAGAGGGTGGCGGCGTCCACCGGCGTGGCGCTTGTGCCCAGGAGCCCGTCGGGCCCGACCCGGACCGTGAAGAGCCCCGGCAGGATCGCCTCGACGTCGGGCGTGCCCTCGATCAGCGGCAAGTAGACGTGCTCTTCGGACGGGATGTAGACCACCGTCAGCCGCGCCCCCGCTTCGGCCGCCGCGTCGCGAGCCATGCGCAGGGCGTCGGCGGTCCACGCGAGGTTGCGCGAGCCCTCGATATCGGCCCGCGGCGTCGTCAGGCGCATGACGTACAGGTCCGCGAACACCAGGGCCAGCGGCCGGCCGGCCACGTCGACGTTGCGGGGGTAGCGGTAGGCCCGGCCGGGGTCGTCGCTCCAGCGCCGCTGCGCCTGGTGGATGGCCCACGGCACGAGCGTGGGAAGGACGAGGCGGTCGACGAACGACGTGTCCTTCAGGTCGTAGGCCACCCAGCTGAGCCCGGACGCCCGCCGGGCCTCGTACTGGGCTGCGTCCCACAAGTCGTTGCCCTCGAAGTAGGCCAGGATCATCTCGGCCGGCTGCTTGGGCACCGCGTAGAGGCGCAGCGCCGCGGCCTCGGCCTGCGGCCCCCAACCCGGCATGCCGAGGTTGAGCACGCGCGTGCTGGTGCCGGACATGATCCAGTCGACCCAGTGCTCCTCGGCGCTGAGCCCCATGAACGAGTCGCCGGTCATGACGATGCGGTACGTCTCGCGCGTCGGCGACGGGTTGATGAAGCCGTTCTCGTCGGTCTGCAGGCGCAGGCGGTACACCGTGGGGTTGTCGCGCAGCGCGATGTCGTCGGCCTGGTTTTGAAGGATCGTCGGGTCGTCGGGCCCGAAGGTGAACGTCGCGTCCTGCTCGGGCTTGTAGCGGAAGCCGAGCTCGACGGGCTGGTCGAACACCAGCGCCTGGAGGTAGCGCCCGCCACCGGGGAGCTGGTAGAACACGGGCAGCGGGATCAGCGGCGGATAGACGTGCAGCAGCGCCTCGACGAGCGCCACCGTCAGGGCGGCGCTGATGAGGAGGGCGAGGATCCGGGCTAGGAGGTTGGCCATGGGGAGGAACGCGGGAAAGTGTATCCGTCTGAGACCGATGAAGCCAGTTAGCCACAAGGCACAAGGCCTAAGGCATGAAGCCTATCGCCGCGCACCGATCGAGTCGGACCATGCATGCGTGCGCGGGGCAGCGAATTCCCTTGACATGCTGAGATCACGGTGTTACACTACGAAACATTAACGAGCTTGAACCTCGCTGTTGTTGGATCGTCAGTTATCGAGACCAGTGAGCCCTGACGCCCTCTATGGGCGCGACGTCGAGTTCAATTAGGCTCCACACTGATCGAAGCGCTTCGATGAACAGGGCTGCCTCATGCCTTTGATAGCGCTTGTCGTGGTCTTGCTCGCGGCTTTCGCAATCGCTGCGGTCGTGGTGTTGGTGCACGATCGTACGACCATGCGCGGAGCGCCCGTCGATGTCGCTCGATTGGTATCCACGGATACGGGACGCTCAATCCCTGTGCTCGCGCGGGGGCTGCGCATTGGCAGAAGCCCCGAGTGCGGGTTGCCGATCGACAGTAACGTCGTCTCACGACAGCACGCTGAGATTCGTTTTGAAGGAGGTCGTTGGGTCATCCACGACCTCGAGAGCCACAATGGCACTTCGGTCAATGGTCGGAAGATCGTTGATCAATCCCTCGTCGACGGTGATCGGGTGCAGGTCGGACCCAGTCAGTTTGTGTTCCATTGCAATCAGCATCAAAGCATGCCTCCGGATCCGAAGCCCTCTCCTCGCCCTCCGCCGCCTCCTCCAAGCCGAATCACCTTGCCCCAGCTCCGCAATATGGTGCCTATCAATCACGGCGGCCATGCCGCTGTGTTTCGAGCCTCCCGCGCCGATGGCCTTGGGGTGGTGGCGGTGAAGTTCCTGCGACAGGACAGTGAGTACCTCAAACGCAAGTTCGGCGCTGAAGGTGCACTGCTTGAGCGGACATTGAACCACCCTCACATTGTCAAGGCGTTCGACAGCGGCGAAGTGGACGGTACATACTATATCATCATGGAGTATTGTGCTCATGGCAGCCTGCGCGACAGGCTGCCTGTCGGCAAGGCCCTGCCGCTGTCGGCGATCATATCGCTGATCGGCCAGACGTGTTCCGCGGTGGGGTATGCCCATGACAAGGGCGTGATTCACCGCGATCTCAAACCTGAGAACATGCTCCTGGATGAGAACGACATTCTCAAGGTTGCCGACTTCGGCATCGCCAAGATCGCCGGAAGCCAGACGATCACGCTCGCCGGCACTATCTTGGGCACACCGGCCTATATGTCTTATGAGCAGGCAAACGGTGTCGCGGTTACGCCGCGCAGCGATATCTACTCGCTGGGTGTGATTATGTATGAGATGGCTACCGGCCGGCTGCCATTTACCGGTGAACCGCTCGATGTAATCCACAAGCATCTTACCGAGTTGCCCACCCCTCCACGGCAGTACAATCCAGCGCTTCCGATCGTCTTGGAGGACGCCATCATGCGTTCGCTTCAGAAACAGGAGAGCAAGCGCTTCAAGTCCGCTCAGGCTCTGGCCGCGGCAATCGGCTATCGGGAGGACCAGGATCCGATTCGTCGACTGGCCAATGCCGGGCAAGGGTTGCGCGCGAAGCATGAAGGCGCGGATCGCCACGGAATCGAGCCGTCGCCACGACGGCCGGGTGCTCGTTTGGTCTACAGGGATCACTTGGGACGTGTCCACGAGTTGGGGTTGAGCGCGACGGTCACCCCAATCGGCCGTCAGCAGATCGAAGTCAACGACCCATCGATGTCTCGCCGCCATGCTGTGATTCGTCGAGAGGGAATGGCGTATTTCATCGAGGACCAACGCTCCAAGTTCGGTACGATTATCGAAGGTCAGCCAATCCGTGGCCCAACCCGGCTCGGTCATGGCCATCGGATTCGCTTGGGCAATACCGTCTTCCAGTTCGAGTTGCTGGACGACTCACCGGCTTGAGCGGCAAATGAGTTGGCACACGACACCGTATCTTATCATCACATGACAACAGGGGGAGTTCATGGACAGTCGGCCATCTGGGATCACGCTCGTCGCGCTGTGGTGCTTTTTGGGAGGACTGATCACCGCGACCAGTGGGGCGACCCTTGCATTCTTCTTCTCGTTTATCGCTCGACTCTTTGGGATTGTCAGCCAGATAGCTGGGGGTACGGGTACCGATCCAGTCCAAATCGTCTACATGGGACTTGGTGTCGTGTTGCTGCTCACGGGTGTCGGTCTTCTTGCGGTGGGCTGGGGGTTGATCGAAGGCCGTGCGTGGGCCAGGACGTGGGGCCTTGCGGGTCTTGGCATCGCCGGGTTCGGGAAGCTGGCCCTGGCAAGCCTGCCCGTCATGCTGGGCGGCGGTCTGGGCATCGCCGTGGTCCTTCCGTTCATCATCCCCTCGCTCATCGATCTGATGTGTGCAGGCTATCTCATGACAAGCCAGGAGGCGAAGTCGTGGTGTGGCGACAACGGTGAGGGTTGGGAGGGGCAGCAGGGCAGCGGGGGTGAAACCCGACCCTACACCCCGATCGACACGGAGAAGCCCAAGGTGCGGCCTACGATCCCGGCAGGACAGGAGCCCAAGACGACCGCTTGGCTGGTGACGCGTGAGGGAGGTCGGGCGGGCCGACGATTGGATCTGAGAGCTGGCCGGAATCAGATTGGGCGTGGCTCGAACAGCTCGATCCGACTCGACGACCCCACGGTGTCGAGCGAACACGCCATCATCGATTTCGACCAAGGGCACTTCTACCTTCGGAATGTGAGTCGTTTCGACACCGTGATCAACGGCCAGCGGGTCACGCAAGATCGGCAACTCCTCTACGATGGCGACGAGATCAAGATGGGCAATGCCGTGGTGGTCTTCGTCCAGGTCAAGTAGCTCGACTCAGCTCAAGCATGAGAGGGAGGGTAATATACGATGCAGCAGCAAGGTGACGAGACCCGGCAGGTGGGGGGTACAGAACACGGTCAAGGGACCGACCGGACCCAGGCGGTCGGGGGTGCGCAGCCGCAGTACTGGCAGCAAGGCAGTGGTGCCGCCGGTGAGACCATGACCATCACAGGAGGTGGCCCACAGGCGCTGGCGTGGCTGGTGGTCGTCGCCAGCCCCATGAACGGCGCGGTCGGCCGCTTGTTTCGCCTCAACGACCAACGCGCCGGGCTTGTCATCGGGCGCGGGACGGATGCCGGGATCCTCATCGAAGATCAGGGCGTGTCCCGCCCACATGCGCGAGTCTGGGGCGTTCTGGAGCAAGGCGACAAGCTGCAATACTACGTTCAAGACATGGCCAGCCGCGGCGGGACGAAGTTGAATGGCCGTCTCATTGATTCCAAG
Source organism: uncultured Anaerolineales bacterium (assembly GCA_964415605.1). GTDB lineage: Bacteria > Chloroflexota > Anaerolineae > Epilineales > Epilineaceae > UCB3. The sequence continues at coordinate 15,383 of CAYQBA010000041.1, forward strand.
GAAGCGCTCACCGATGGGGATTGCGTGAAGGTGGGGAACACTGAGCTGGTCTTCAAACAGGTCGTTCAGGCCGTCTAGTCAGCCGCTGTAGCAGGCAACGGTATCTGATCCCCACCGCGACCCAGGAGGAAGCATGCCCATCCCGACCACTCCCACAGGACTCGTGCTCGCGACTGTAGCGAGTTGCGTCGCGGCGTGCCTGGGCACGATCTGGATCTTCTACGACAGCGGGAAGCGCGACGATCAGGCCACCGTCACCAAGACGCTCTCGGTGATGGTGAGCGTCCTGGCGCTGGCCGGTGCATTTGTCCTGGTTCCAGCCTTCGGCCGCTCGCTCGGCCCCGCGATCGTGAACATGCTGGCCCAGCTTGGCGTCGTGGCCGGCGTTGTTGCGTTGATCACTGTGGCTGCCTATGCCATGCGCCGCAGCCCGTCGCAAGTCACGTGCCCGAGCTGCTTCAAGCCCAATGATCCCTCGTGGACGCGGTGCCCGTACTGTGGCTATCCAGACCAAATGGCCGATGGCGAGGCCGAAGGTAACAGCGCAGAGACACGACCGGCGGCGCAACCCGAGACATCGCCCTTGCAGTCCTCCCCGAGCAGCGACACGATCATCGATCCGCCTTCAGGTCACTTTCCGGACCGCATTGCCTGGCTCACGGCCCTGACCGGGCCACAGGTAGGGCGCGACTTCCGACTCGCGAGTGAGAACCGCATCGGCCGTGACCATGACAGGGAGATCGTGTTGACCGAGGCCAACGTCAGCGGGCGCCACGCCAAGCTTTGGCTGGAGGGAGGCGCGTTCGTCATTCAAGATATGGCCAGTCGCAATGGCACGTGGGTCAACGGTACGAAGATCGAGAAGAAGTGGGTTCTCGGCGACAAAGACCGATTGAGAATCGGAAGCACCGAGTTTGTCTTCGTCGATGTCGGGCTTGGACCCTGGCGCGGCCGCGACCTCGGTCCCGTGGAGGATGCGGGTCCATCTGGCCGCCCGCAGGAGGACATGGCATGAAACCCAGTTGCCGGATTGTCAGATGGCCACGACTGCTGGTGGTGTTGATCAGCTGCACGATGCTTGCGGTGCTGTCCACGGCGCCAACCGCCGCCATGCCGGCGCATCAAGCGCAGACGAGTGGGAAGGTCGCCATCAACCAGGTGCTGTGGGATCACTACCCGACGGTCACGCTGCTCGTGACGGTGAACAACCCGGGCGGCGGCGCGCGCGGCGGCCTTGCCGAGGACGCATTCACGATCTCGGAGGATGGTGCCAGCATCCCCCTCGACAAGGTCGAGCTGTCGACGGTCGAACAGAAGCGGACTCCGATTCAGATGGCTCTGGCAATGGATGTCAGCGGCAGCATGAACGACAGCACGGGGCCCGGCGGCCCAACCAAGATCGAGGCGGCCAAGGCCGCGGCAACCGCATTCGTGGATCGCCTGAACCCGGGCGACAGGGTCGCGCTGTTCAGCTTCAACGATTCGGTCGAGAAAATCCGCGACTTCACGGACAACAAGGAAGTGCTTAAGGACAGCATTGATCGACTCGAGGCGAAGGGCAACACCGCCCTGTTCGATGCCATCTTCATGGTTGCACGGGCGGTCCAGGAACGCCAGGGGCGACGGGCCTTCATTGTGGTCACGGACGGCAAGAATGAGCCACCCGGCCGCGGGGACATCCTCGGCGCGGTCACCGCTGCCGTCGACGCCGAGGCGCCGGGCTACACGATCGGGTTTGGAGCGCCGGGAACGGTCGACGACGAGACGCTCGCGACGATCGCTCAGGAGACGCATGGGGCCATGTTGCGTGAGCCTTCGGCGACCCAGATCGGCGCGCTGTTCGACCAACTCTCCGGATTGCTGGACAGCCAGTACATCATCACGTATCCGACCAACCTGAAGCCGGAAGCCAACCCGAAGCCCCATCCGTTGGAGGTGTCGGTGAAGGCGGGCGACATCGATGCCCGCGACAAGGTGATGGTGATCTTGCCCACCACCCTGACACCGCCAGCGGTAACTGCCACGGCCACCGTAACGCCGACTGCGACGCCCAATGTCGATCCCGAACCCCCAGGCATGGGTGCACTGGGCTGGCTCCTCGGGTTACTCGCGGTCATCGCCCTGGCTGGGCTCGGAGCCTGGCTGATGATGCGTCAGCGCCCTCGGCGCTGCCCGACGTGCAAGCGTGTGATGGACCCGAGTTGGACGGTCTGTTTGTTCTGCCACCCACGCGAACCACAGCGGCCGACCAAGCCGATCCCCGAGCCCACGCCGGTCGAGCCGTTGCCCCGACGCAACGATGAGACGATCACCGAGGGCCCACAAACCGTGATGGCATGGCTGATGGGAGTTGAGGGTTCGGTCGTCGGCCGGGAGTACCGCCTGAGGGAACAGGGCACCACCGTGGGACGGGATGCGCGCAACACGTACCGACTCGACGATCCGTTTGTGTCGGGGGATCACATCAAGATCAAGTATGAGCGGGATGCCTTCGTCCTATACGACATGGCGAGCAAGGGCGGCACGTTTGTCAATGGTCAACCGATGGAAGGCCGGCACGTGTTGCAGGAAGATGATCGGGTGAAGATCGGGCACAGCGTGTTCGTCTACAAGCGAGTGCGGTGATGGCGGAGCGACGATGAATCGCCTTCGACGGGCCCCGCCAAGGAAGCCCGCGACGGACAGGCGTGTCGGGATGATCCTGGCAGTAGGCATCTTGCTGTCTGTGGGTGGCATTCCGGCGCTGCCGGCAACGGCCGACCCGTTGATCGCACCTGCTTGGACCTCCACCGCCGCACCGGATCCAGCCTTGCGACAGGTCGAGTTCGACCATGTCAAGCTGTCCCACCACACATCGCTTGCCACCGAGGTGCGCGGCGTCAAGGTGGGTCGTCTCGATCGGAGCACCGATACCGAAGACCGGCGGATCGAGCTGGGCTGGTGGTTCGACGGTGTCCCGACGCATATCCGGCTTGACTTCGTGGGGTACCCGATCGGGGAATGGCCCGGCGAGATCTTCGTCTTCGACCTCGACGAGTACCTATCGGTCGCGGAGCCGATCGGCGCTCCCGACGTCGTGCAGTCGCTGTCCGACCTTGCCGCTGTGCTTGCCGGCGCCGGTGATCCGAAGCGAGAGGACTTCCACCCGCCGTTCATCCCCCAAGTCAATGCCGGGATGCGGTTTGTGGCCAGACCAAGGGTCATCTCGTTCCAGAACGGCGCCGGACTGCGCTACATCACCGAGTTCGGGCAAGACGTGGGGCATGTCACGCCAGGAAGTGGCTTCACTTACGTGTTCATCGGCTTGGCGGATGGCGGGCACACGATCGTGTCGGGGCGCTTCGCGCTGGCACTGGATTGGGCCGCGGAGCCCACCCCGATGTTGGATCCGTCCGATCCCACGTGGTTCGATGAGGCGCAACGATACAATGAGCGGGCGGTTCTCGAGATCGAACATGCAACCGACGGCGCGTTTGACGTCGACTTGGGGCTATTGGACGCGATGGTTGCCTCGATCGATACATCTGCCGAGGCCTCGCCGGTTCCTTCATCGGCTCCGCCGTCAACGGCGGTGCCAACCCGGCCCGAGCCGACGCCCCGGCCGACGACGGCACCTGAGCCGGTGCCGGTACCGTCGCCACGCCCACCAGACACCTGTGAACAGCCGCCTCCACCCGACCCGACAGATCGGGGCCGGAAGGTGCTGCTCGTCGCGGGATGGGGAGGTCAATCAGGGCTGGGCTGGGTCGATCCTCGGCCAGGGTGGAACACGCTCCAGGCGTTCCTGCAGTCTCATCCATCGATGGTCGGGATGTCCCTCGACGCCAAGGACTTCCTCTATTTCAGCTATTCCGGCTTGTATGCCTGCGATGCGGATGGGCGAGCGGACTTCGGCCAGCCCAAGTACACGGGGCCGGACAGCCTCCTGAAGGTCTTTGCCGACTACCCGCGACGAGCGCAAGGCATCGATCGGGTGCTGGAGGCCTTCCCAAACGCGACGTTCAGCCTCATCACACACAGCAACGGCGGTGTGGTGGCGGCCTACTGGGCCGCGAGTGGTTCGGACCGGCGAGATCAAGTCGATGTGATTGCGACACTCGACAGTCCACTACGTGGTGGGGCGGGGGCATGCGGCCAGAAGCTCCCGAGCCACTCGGCCGATGTCATTGAGAGCATCGCCAGCGCGCCGAGCCAGGTACGCATGTTGACGGTCCGCAACCACTGCGATCGGGTCGTCACACCGGAGCAAGCCACGTTGGACGGGGTGTGGCGCAACGTCGATGTCAACCATGGGCCCAAGGACCAGTGTCAGAATGCCCTGTGTGACCTGGAAACCCATGGCGAGGTCATGCGCCACCCCAACATCGGTTGGGCGATCGCTGCCGCGATGAGCCCGTTTCAGGTGTTGTCGCCGCAGGCCGGCAGGCCATGGCCCGTCGGCGACCCTGGGGACGACGCGCGCATCCCGGTGTTCGTCGCCTATCCGCTGTCGAACGATCTCCGCGACGCCTTGCGCGGGGAAGGCAACCGCAACGTATTGGTCAGCGCAAAGATCGGCGATGCCGATGCGCGCGTTGTCGACGTCGCCGATGCGCCAGCCAACAGTGCGATCCGTGTGCGCATCGAGCCGCCGGATAACCCGCTGGGCACCTACGCCCTCACCCTTCGTGTCGGTGACGAGTCACGGACCGTGCGGGACGCGGTGACGTATCGTTCGGCAAGCTCGACGTTGCTCGATGCCTCCGGCAGTGTGGCGCAGGACGAGCGCAAACAGGTTGCGACTCTCGTCGTTCCTCCCGACCAGACGTCGTTGACGGCGGAGCTGGAGTGGCCCGGAAGTCTGCTCGAGTTGGTGCTGACCGACCCGACTGGGCGTGTGGTGGATGACAGCTATCCGAACGTCACGCGCTTTATCGATGGTCATCCTGCCTATCTCACGGTTCAAGCCCCGGCTTCTGGCGAGTGGCAAGCCGCGGTGATCGGCCGCGAGGTGTCTCAGGCGGCGGAGCCGTTCAGGCTACGCGTCGACGCCGTGCCGGCTGCTTCCGTGGCACCAGGTGCGTTGGATAGCGGCAATGCGACCACGCTGGCGATCGTGATGGCGTTGGGGATGATGGCGGTGCTGGCGGTGGCGATCCTGGCCGGCCGCTCGTCGGCCGGCTCCCGCTGGGGCGCGCTTGTCTTGGAGGCCCCGGGCCTGCCCCCGCGCCCCGTGGCGATCCGCCGCCTTCCGCTCGTGATTGGCCGTGAACGCCCCGCGGATATCGTGGTTCCCAACGATCGTGTCTCGCGCCGGCACGCGCGCGTGGCGGCTGTCGGTAGCGCAATGATGCTCGAGGATCTCGAGAGCAGAAATGGGACCTTCCTGAATGGGAAACGCATCCGCCGCGCCTCCCTGCACCCGGGCGATCGAATCCGCGTCGGGAACGTCGATATCGTCTGGTCTGTGAAGGGGACGAAGGGGGGGAGGCCAGGTGCCTCGGAAAGGGCGATGAGATGATCGGGTGCCCGCAAGCACGAGTCTGGCTGGTACTGGCCATCCTCGGTGGCATCGCCGTGGGTTGGGGACCATCGGCCGCTGGGGTGAACGCGGAGTCGGCGGTGGATCCTACGGGTGAGCGCAATGCCCCCAAACCACCGACGACAGATGAGGTGGAGGACGATGCGACCTCGGCACAGGCGCCAGACACGGCGCCGCGCCCGAGCACGGACCGATGGAGCCCTGCGCTTGAGCCATCTGGTGATTCACCGCGGACGGCCAAGCCGGCGTCGGCGCGCCACGAGTACGATCCGTTCGAGCCCGATGATGCTTGCAGTTCGGCGCGTGCCATCGCGGTCGACGGGCCGACGCAGCAGCGCGACTTCTACGGGAACGCTGATGAAGACTGGTTGCGGTTCGATACGACCGCAGGCGGATCGTATGTGATCGTCACGCGCAACCTGGGGGCGGAGGCCGACACGGTGCTGACGCTGTATGATGGTGACTGCCGAACGCCGCTTCGCCAACGGGATGACTGGCCAGGCGAAGGGTATGCCTCGCGGATCTACTGGTATGCTCAGCGCGGAGGCACCATGTTCGTACGGGTCACCACGTTGTCGGATTCGACCGACACGACCGAGACTGGCTACGAGGTGGGAATCGCGACAGCCGCACCGTTCATCGATGTCTACGTCGAGGGCTCGGACGGTTACGCCGTCGGGGATGCGGTTGTCGAAGCGTATACGGACTTGTCCCATTATGGCACGCCAGCGACGGTGTACACCGACAACTTCGGGTGGGCGCCGCTTGAAGTCGGGACTCAACCGCACACGATCTATGCGCTGTCGGGGCGCCAGTATGATGGATTCATCCTTCGCCGCGACAACATTGCTGCACCGTCTCGGGTAACGATGCGCGCGATGGATGCGGCCCATGTTACGCTGAAGGCCATTCGAGTCGATGGAGCTCCGTTTGCTCCAAACGATGATCCGAATGTCGCGAATCCGATTATCCGACTTTCACCCAACTTCTATTCGTTTGGATCCAATGGACGAGTCGATGGCAATGGCGAGGCCCGAATGCGGGTGACGCCAGGGTACTATCAGCTCGCGGCATGGGATTGGAAGACCTGGCATGCTTTGTCGAGGGCAGATGTCTACTTGGGACCTGGCACTCAGGTCACGCTGGATGCACAGCGGATGCCTGTTGCCCGGGTGCAGGCTACGAATGTCGATGGTGTGACTCAACGCATCGGCATCTGGAACCAAGTGCTGAACTGGGGACCATATTTTCGAGTAAACAACGGTGGCACGATGATCGTATCGGAGGATTATCACCGCATCAACGTACAGATCACGCGTCAGGCTAGTCCAGATGAGACATGGTTTCAATCTCTTGACCAAACCGGGATCTGGAACTGGGGCGCAAGAGTATGGACACGAGGCGGGACTACGATACAACTGCGCGTCGGACCGTCTGTCAGGTTGCGCACGGCGACATATGAGACGGTGTACCGACCGGCCGACAGCGTGATGTTGGTCAACGCGATCACGGATGCCTACGGTAATGGCATCTCCTACGTGGAATTCGAGTCCCCCTCTTCCTGGGGCGAATTCCGCCCTCATACCATCGTGCGCTCTCCCACCGGCCGTGTCGTCTACGACAACGACGGGTACGGTGGTTGGGCGATCGAGTACTTCGACCTGCCTGATGATGCCGTGCCCGGCCGCTATACGGTCGAGACAAACCTGAACACGGGCCCATTTGGGGGGATGCTCAGGGACACCGCCGAATTCCACGTGCTCGCCAACCGTTGGACTTGGCCGCCGGATCACTGGCGCTCCATCTTCTTGCCATTGCTCCAACGCAATGACGGCTACATCGAAGCTTGCAACGGTGGGTTTGAGAACGGCCTCGCGCCGTGCTGGAACCATGGTGGCCCTTTGAGCCGGGCCATCGTCGGCATCACGGACGATGGGACCCCTCCCATCGTCGGTCAAGCTGCGTTGCGATTGGGCGATCCCGGCTACGGGTTCGGGTTGCCAGGCCAATCAGGGATCCCGATTGGCGCAGCGTGGGTTGAGCAGCGCATCCAAGTACCGGATACGAAGTTCGCTGCGGTCGAGTTCTGGTACCGCATGATCACATATGACGTCGCACGCAGTCGTGCTGGGCAGTGGTACGATGTCTTCGAGGCATCGGTGATCGACGGCACGAAAGCAACCCAGGGACACCTTGATGGGAACTTCGAACCGAACACCTCACGGCAGCGCCATGATTTGGGATGGCGCTTCGGTCGGGTCGACCTGACTCCATGGCGAGGTAGGGTCGTCACGGTACGTTTCTTGAACTGGAATGGCATCGATCCACAGGCACCCGAGGCTGATCGCAACAACACGTGGACATTCCTGGATGATGTCAATGTACGCTATTACTAGCACGAGGCTGCGTGTGGCGACAGCGGTGCGGACGAGAAGTGCCATCCGCGACCATAACACAGGTGACTGCGGCTTGCGCAAGGAACCATTGCTGTGAATGATCTCATCGGGCACCAGATCGGCCCGTACCGCATCGAGGCCTTGATTGGCCGCGGTGGAATGGCCAATGTATACCGTGCGGTCGACACCAAGGTGGATCGCCTTGTTGCCCTGAAGATCTTGCCACCGCATTTTGGTGGCGATGCGGACTTCGTGCGCCGATTCCTCCACGAGGCACGGAGCACCGTCGAGCTTCGCCATCCCAACATCGTGCGGACATACACGGCAGGCGACCAGGACGGCTATCACTACATCGCGATGGAGTACATGGATGGTGGATCGCTGCAGCGCCGGATCGCCGGCGACTCGCTCTTGGACTGGGCTGAGGTGGCGCGGATCGTGGCGGAAATCGCTTCCGCCCTTGACCATGCCCATGAGCGCCAGGTGATTCACCGCGATCTCAAGCCCTACAACATCTTGTTCAACGCTCAGGGCACTGCCAAGTTGGCCGACTTCGGAATCGCAAAATCGCGCCATTCACTCACGGTGACGGTGCCGAGCATGTTGATCGGCACCCCATCGTACATGAGCCCCGAACAAGCCGAGGGCAAGACCGTGACCACAGCCACGGACATCTGGTCGCTTGGCGTTGTGGTCTACCAGCTGTTGACGGGTGCGCTCCCATTTGCCGCAGACACGGCCCCAGCAACCTTGTTCCAGGTGGTGCACAACACGCCAGCGCCTCCCAGCCGTATGGCCTCTCGCCTGCCAGGCGCAGTGGACAAGGCTGTGGCCCGGGCGATGGCCAAGTCGCCCGCTGCGCGCTTTGCCACCGCTGGAGAGTTCGCCCGGGCGCTTGAGGCGGCACTCGGCACGTCGACGGTGGTGCGCACACCGGTCCACGGATGGGTCAGACATACCCCAACGCCAATCCCCATCACGGGCCAGGACTCTGGGCCGCGCCATGGCATGGGGCGCGTCGTGGTCGGAGGCGGTCTCTTGGCGGCCCTGGTGCTGACCGTCGCGCTTGCGGCGTTCGCGGGACGGTTTGGCTTGGATGCCAGGGATGACACCGCGGTGTCGTCGAGCGCGGTGGGCGACACCGCGCAGCCTTCCTCCACCGACGTCCCGATGCCTGCTGCCGTGACCACGGTGGATCCGGCAACGGATACCCCGCCGGCGACCGAGTCCATCGTCGACGCCGCCGCGACGTCGACGGGTCAACCAATCCCCACCGCTACTTCGCGTCCCACGGTGTCGCCGGCGCCCACGGCACCGGCTGCCAATGCCATGACCCTGGCGTTGGTGGAGCCGCCGGATGGCGCGTCGCTGTCTGGCGCGGTCCAGTTTCGGTTCGGCGGGGAAGTGGCCCTGCAGGCAGGGGAGGTCTTTGACGTGCGTGTGTGCAAGGGGGATGGGTGCCAGCCGCAGTTCGGGATCACCAACACCACGGATCGTGTTGTACGTTGGAGCCCGAACGAGGGTCCCGGCACCTATCGTTGGCAGGTGGTGGTCATCGACCAGGCGTCCAAGCAGTCCCGGGGACGTTCCAGCCCTGTCTGGCGCATCACGATCTCGGATGGAGGTGGCGGCCAGGGAGTCAGCGGGCAGGACGATGACGACGATGACGGTGGCGCGTCGCCGGTGTCGACGCCGCGATGACGAGGGAATGCTGGTGAGTTGCGGGTTTCTGACGTTCGGCGCGCACACTCGGCGGGGTCATCGACATGTCGTCAATGCCGATGCCTGGCTCGGCTACGTGCCAGGCTCGACACAGGAGTTCGTGCACCGCGGCGCGCTCTTTGCGGTGGCTGAGGGCGTACCACCGGTCGGTACGCCGGCCGCGAGCCGCCGGGTGTTGGATCAGCTGTTCCGGGCGTGGTGGTCCGCGCGCGATCGGACACCGACCGCCGGCCTGGTGGGTGCGATCCGCGCCGCGAATGCTGACCTCCATGTGTTGCGTGATGACGAGCTTCCGGATGCCCTTGCGCGGGTGCTTGTCATCGTCGCCACGCCCACCGTGCTGGCTGTGGCGCGTGTTGGGACGGCGCGCGCGTTCCTGGTCCGCAACGGTCAGGTCTTGTGCTTGACGGGCGAGCCAGTCTATTCCGCGGGCGATGGCCTCGCTCCCGCCGTCGGATGGCATCCGGACGTCGGGGTGCAGGTTGCCGAGATTCCGCTGGCCTGTGGCGATGCCATCTTCTTGTGCTCGACGGGCGTGAACGATGCGTTGAACCCACCGGACCTGTTTCGAGCCGCGGCGTTGCCCTCGGCCGAGCATGCGGCGACCTCTTTGGTGGACCCCATCGAGTGGGCGTGCGGCGGCGAGGACCGCACGGTGATGGCGGTTCGGGTAGAGCATCTGCCCGCGGCGCCGGCGATCACGGCAGGCGTTGAACGGAGCTCGCGGTCCATTCGCGCTCGCCAAGTCGCGGGGGCCCGCGCGCGGCAGGTTGATCCGCGGCCACACGCACGGGCTGACGGTGCGAAGAGATGGCACCGACAGGCCGGGGTGCGCGCCGCGACCCGCGCCATCGGCGGGCTGAGCGCGGCGGCCTGGGTCGTGGCCTGGCTGCTCGCGATGGCGGGCCGCTGAAGTCAAAGGAGCATGTGTGTCGAAACCAGTCACATTGGGCAAGGCGCGCATCCTGGTGGGGCGCGATCCGAAGCGTTCGGACGTTGCGTTCCCGGGCGACGCGAACGTCTCGGGCGTCCATGCCGAGATCCGGCGTGCTGGTCCGTCCTACGCGATCGTGGATGCCGGGAGCCGCAACGGGACGTTCGTCAACGACAAGAAGCTGACGGGGCCCACGCCATTGGCGGAGGGTGACCGGATCACCGTCGGGCGCTCCTCGATGCAGTGGCGAGGGGGGCGGCTATGGGTTCCCGATGACGCCATCACGCGGCGATCCGCGACGGGGATGCAAGACGTGATGCCGATGGCGGTGGTGGCTGGGGCAGCGGTGGCCCTGGTCGGGCTGTTGTGGGCGGCAAGGTCGGGCCGCCCAACCGTTTCGCCCACACCCGTACCGCCGGTGGCCCTCCACGATGCTCACGCGACCGCTGTGGCTCTGGTGGCGCTGACGGCGCGCGTGAGCACGCCACCGGCAACGGACACGCCTGGACCGACCGCGTCGAGCGCGCCGCCAGGTGCGGTTCCACCGCGCCCGACGTCTGTGCCTCACACTCCGCCGTCGACCACGACGAAGGCGAGTACACCGGGGACGGCGGTGCCGCCAACGGCAGGGCCAGTCACCGCGCCGCCACCTACCGCGATTCCAGTGACTCCACCACCTGGGGAGCGATTGGTGCTGGCGGACTACTTTGCGTGGTACGATGGAGAGGACTGGCGCGGTGGTCGGAGTTGTCGGATCAGCGATGGTGACCGGCCCCAGCAACCCTACGATTCCGATGATGCCGGTACGATCGAGCGCCACGTCCAGTTGGCGAAGGGCGCGGGCATCGACGGCTTCACGGTCCATTGGTGGGGGGCTGGCGATCGAACCGACCACAACTTCGCCACGGTGTTGGACAAGGGGCAGGGTGCGGGCTTCCGCTCGACGGTGGTGTTCTCGTATCACTTCGCCGGCCAGCACGGTGTGGAAGCGATCGGCGACGCAGTGCGCTATGTCATCGACCGCTACGGCAGCCATCCAGGCTTCTTGCGCTACGGGGGCAAGCCGGTTGTGTTCTTCGTCGATATGGAGCGGGTGCCGGGGTCACCGATCGCGACGTGGGACGCGATCCGCCGGCGAGTGGATCCGGATCGGAAAACGATCTGGATCGCGGAGGGCGATGACAAGAAGCTCCCTTACCTCGGCGTGTTCGACGGTCTGTACACCTACAAGATCACCCACAAGATCAGCCCCGATGCGTACACGAAGCTCGGCCGATACGGCAAGGGCGTGCAGGCCCGCGCGCAGGCGGTTGGTCGATCGCTGATCTGGGTGGCCACGGTGATGCCGGGCTGGGACGATCTGCGGTCGGTGTGCATGTCGGATGTGCGGATAGCATCGCCACCCCACCGGCGCGATCGCGAGGGGGGTGCGTTCTACCGCAAGTCGTTCGAGGCGGCCTTGCAGAGCAACCCGAGCTGGCTGTACATCAACAGCTTCAACGAATGGGTCGAAGGGCACTACATCGAGCCGAGCGAGAAGTATGGGGATGCGTATCTTCGCCTGACCGGCGAACTGGTGAAGCGGTTCAAGCCATGACCGATGACGCGACGGCAGC
>CAYQBA010000042.1:0-27558 GCA_964415605.1 uncultured Anaerolineales bacterium
GGGCGGCATCGGCACCCGCGCCGGCGTAGTCGGCCGCCGACAACGCGGCCTCGGCCTCGGCCAGGGCCGCGCGCGCCGTTTGCCCGGCGTCGGCCCTGGCCAGCAGGGCACGCGCATGCTCAGCCGCCGCGGGGTCCGTTGCCGCCAGCACGGCGGCCGCCCCGGCGAGCCGAGCCCGCGCCGCGGCGAAGTCGCCCCGGCGCAGGAGGGCCTCGGCCCCCGACACGTCGTCGCCGAAGAGGACATGGCTGCGCCAGCCGCCGTCGAGGTACCCCGGCAGCCAGACGCGCCACGCGGCCTCGACCTCGACCGGCAGCTGGCCGTACGTCGTCTCGAGCGCGTAGCGCCAGCCGGGCGCGTGGGCCGTGGCCCGGACGAACGCCAGCCACCGGTCCCAGCCCCGCGTGTCGACCAGGAAGTGGACGATGGACAGGCTCTCGGCGAGCATCAGCGCCGGATCCTCGTAGATGGCGCCAGGGGCGTTCATGTCGGCCCAGGTGCGCAGCCGATCGCCGACATGGGCGTCGCGCAGCCGCGCCACCCCGGGCGTGCGCCGATCATCCGGCTGCTCGAGGTACTGCGCCAACCCCTCGCGGAAACCGTCCGGGAGGCGGTCGTCCGATAGCTCGGCCGCCAGGCGCAAGGCCAGCTCGCGGCGGAGGAGGTTGTCGAGCGCGGGCGCGGAGGCCTGTCCGCCCGGCGCGCCCTGGTTGACCAGCGACGGCACGAGCGTGATCTCCCGCCGCCCCCGGCGGCCGCCGACCACGACACCGTCGATGACCACGGCGATCGGGTTGGCCCGCCGCAGCGCGTCCGCGGAGTCGAGCAGCCGCAGGGTGATCGGGGTCTCCAGGGTCGCCGAGAAGACCGCGGACAGCGACAGGTAGATGTCGTCGGCGCGGGCGGCGTAGTGGTCACGTGCCGCGGGCGATGCATCCGTCGCGTCGATGACGAAGTGCACGGTGGCGACGTCCGCGGCGCCGGTGCCGGCGCGGTCGGGCGGGGTGACCGGCGCGGGCTGCGCCCGCACCAGGCCGGGGCCGCCGGCGATGGCCGCGGCGAGGACGGCGCGGCGCACCGCCCGGCGCAAGCCCGTGGTTCGCGAGCCCACGCGGGCTACCGGTCGCCATCGCCGGGTGAGCGCATGCGCGGATTGTAGCACACGCGCGCCGGCGGGCTCGCCGGCCCTGGGATGTGCGGGCGACGGCCGCCGGCGGCGGTGTTATAATCGCCAGGCGGTCCGCGACCGACACCGAGGACAATCAAGGAGGCTCCATGCGTACCGACGATCGATTTCTGCTCGGCATCCTGGCCGGCATCGTGATCCTGGTCATCGCGGCGTTCGCCGTGGTCCTGTCGCGCGCGGAGCCGGAGTATCGTACGGACGACAGCCCGGCGGCCGCCGCCCACAACTACCTGCTCGCGCTGCAGCGTGCGGACTACGCGCGCGCCTACGACTATCTCTCGCCTGCGCTCGCGGGCCGGCCGGCGTCGGTCGAGGACTTCGTCGAGGACATGACCACCCGCGTCGGCGACGACATCGCCGACGCCGAGGTGGCCATCGGGGAGACGACGATCACCGGCGAGGTCGCCGTGGTGAAGGTGCGGCAGTCGACGTTCTACAGCGGTGGGCTGTTTGACAGCGGGCTCACGTCGACGCCGTTCTCGATGACGCTGCGGCAGGGCGATGGAGGCTGGCACATCACCCGCTCGGAGATGCACTGGTACCAGTGCTGGGAGGACCCGGATCTCGACTGGTGCCGCGAGGCCGAGCCCGTCAAGCCGGTCGCGCCGTGAGGAGGGCACGTCCATGGTGACCATCCGCCGCGGCTACATCCTGTTGACGTCCGCCATCGCGCTGCAGGCCAGCACGTGGGCGGTCATCGCGCTCGTGCGCAACCTCGTCGCGCCCCTCGGAGGGGCGCCGTCGCCGACGATGATCGCCTTCCAGATCGCCGTCATCGTCGTGACCCTCCCGATTTACGCCGGGCACTGGCTGTGGGCGCAGCGGCTGGCGGCCACGGGCCCCGCGGAGCGCGGCGCGGTGCTGCGCCGCGTGTACCTCTACCTCACCCTGGCGCTCCTGACGGCGCCGCTGGCGGCCAACGCCCATGGGCTCGTGGCGGCGGGGCTGCGCCTGGCCTTCGGGCTGCCCGCCGGCGAGCCCGCGGGGGCGGCCGAGGGCGGTGCCCAGTCGGCCGGCGACAGCTTCGTGCACCCGCTCGTCGCGATCATCGTCCTCGGCCTCATGCTGGTCTACCACCGGCGCCAGGTGATCGCCGACGCCGCGGCCGTGCCGGAGGAGGGCGGGTCGGCCGTGGCGCGGCGGCTCTACGCGCTCGGCCTCTCGGCGGCCGGGCTGGGCGCGATGGCGGCGGGCAGCGTGCAGCTTGTGCGGCGGGTCATGCCGGACTTCATGGCCGTGTCGACGGTGGCGCCGCCGCTGGACCGGGTGGTGGTGAGCGCCGCGTCGCAGGCCCTCGTCGGCGCCGCGCTCTGGGCGGCGTTCTGGACGTGGGCCCAGCGTCTCCATGCCGGCGGCGGGGATGCGGAGCGGAAGTCGGCGGCACGGAAGCTGCTGCTGTTCGCGGTCGTCGCGGTGGCGGTGCTCACCGTCGTGCTGAACGCCGGCGGCATCCTCGCCGGGAGCCTGCGGGTGGCGCTCGGGCTCGAGCCGGAGGGCGACATCCGCGACGCGCTGGCGCCCATGCTCGTCGCGATGGTGGCGTGGGCGTACCACGCGCGCGTGCTGCGTGCCGACGCGGCCCTCGCGGCCGAGGCGCCGCGGCAGGCGTCGATCCGCAGGCTGTAT
Organism: uncultured Anaerolineales bacterium; assembly: GCA_964415605.1. GTDB lineage: Bacteria > Chloroflexota > Anaerolineae > Epilineales > Epilineaceae > UCB3. Next base: position 2,813 of record CAYQBA010000042.1, read on the forward strand.
CACTACCTGGTGGCCGGCGTCGGGGCCGCGGCGACGCTCGTCGGCGCGGCGGGCGTCGTGCGCGCGCTGGCGATCGCCGCCGCCAGCACCGTGGTCGTCGATCCGGTGAAGGACCAGCTCGCCACCGCCGCCGCGGCCATCGTGGTCGGCGTGCCGCTGTGGGTGCTCCCATGGCGCCGGATGCAGGCGGCGGCGGGCGCGGCGGGCGCCGCCGGCGACGACGAGCGGCGCTCGACCATTCGCAAGCTCTACCTCTACCTCCTCCTGTTCGTCACCGGCGTCACGGCGATCACGGCCGCGGTCTACCTGGTCTATCGGATCGTGAGCTGGCTGCTCGGCATCCAGGACCCGGCGCCGCTCTCGACGGATGTGGCGCAGGCGGCCGGCTACATCCTGATCGCCGCCACGGCCTGGGTGTACCACTTGCGGGTGGTCCAGGCGGACGGCGACCTCCATGCCCGCACGGTGGAGGACCGGCTGACCGACCGCCGCGTCGTCGTGGTCGACTCGGGCGGCGACGCGGCGCCGATCGTCGCCGCCGTCGCGCGGGCGCTGGGCCACGAGATCCCCAAGCTCCACCTCGACGTCGTCCGCACGGTCGACGCGAGTGGCGCCGCGCTCGAAGCCGTCGCGGCGGCGGAGGTGGTGATCGTCCCGTGGGACCTGGCGCGGTCGACATCCGCCGCCTCGGGCGGGCCTGCCTTCTCGCCGGCCGTCGCCGACGCCGTGGCGGCAAGCCCGGCCGCGAAGCTCGTGCTCCCGACGCGGACCGCGGGTTGGGACTGGATCGGCGTCGACCAGTGGCCGGCCGACGACCTGGCCGAGCAGGCGGTGCACGCGATCCAGCAGTGGGTGGCCGGCGAGCCGGTGCGCCCGGCCCGGCCGCTCGGCGCCGGAGCGGTGTTGGCGATCGTGCTGGCAGTGGCGATCGTGCTGATCCTCGTGGGCTTGCCGGCGATCATGATCGTCAGCGGCCTGGAGTGACGCCCGACCGCGGTTCGACCGCGGCTGCGGCCGGCTGCGGCCGTCGGGCGCCGTGACGCGCGGCCGGCGCGGTGACCTCGACGGCGCGGGCGACGGTGCAGACCTCGATCCGGTCGATGCCGGCCGCGCGGAGGGCGGCGGCGCACGCGCGGGCGGTGGCGCCGGTCGTCATGACGTCGTCGACGAGGATCACCGGCCGGCGGTCGACCGGGCCGGCGACGGCGAAGGCGCCGGCGATGTTGGCGCGGCGTTCGGGCGGGGTGAGCCCGACCTGCGGCCGCGTGGCGCGAACCCGCGCCACGACGTCGGTCCGGACCGGCAGCCCGAGCCCGGCGGCCGTTGCCTCGGCCAGCAGTCGGGTGTGGTCGACGGCGCGTTCGGTGGTCCGGCGCGGGTGCGATGGGATCGGGACGACGACGGCGGGCGGCACCGGCCCCGCCGCCAGGCGGGCAGCGGCGACCAGGCGGCCGAGGACCGGCGCCACCGGATGGACGTGGCGGTATTTCAGGGCGTGCACGGCATCGCGCAGCGGCCGGACATAGGCCCCCGCCGCGGTCGCCCGCTCGAAGGGCGGCGGCTCGCCGCGGCAGTCCGGACACCGGCCGGCCGCGACGACATGCCCCCCGCACCACCCGCAGCGCGGCGCCGGCACGGCCACCACGCCGCCGAGGCAGGCCGGGCACAGCCATCGCCCGCGCGCGCCGCAGCCCTCGACGACGCAGCGCGGGGGGAAGACGAGGTCGATCAGGGCTTGCCAAAGGCCCGCGCGCGACGGCATCGGGCTTGCTCTCCAGGGATGCACCGCGGATCGGCGTGGGCCAGACTACCGCGCCTCCGGCCGCCACGCCAGCAAGCGCTTGTCACGCTGCGCGCGGGCCGACCCCCTTGCCCGACTGGAAGCGCCGGCTCGATCGCCGCGCGGCCCGACACCCGACGACGGTGACCCTCGACGACGGCGGCCCGTGCTGGCCCGCGGATCCTGACCCGGGCCGGTCGTCCGGCGCCGCCCGGCGACCGACTCGATCGCGCGCGACCGCCTGCGCCACTGCTATACTGTGGGCTGGCATTGCCTCCCGGCTCAGCGCGCCCGCCTGCGATGCGATCCGCCCCATGCGGCGCGCCCGAACGTCAAGGAGCGTCCCATGCCCCCGCCACTCGGCAACGCTGCGTCTCCCCGTGCCACGGTGATCTTTGCGGCGTTCGCCGCCGCGCTCGTCGCCGTGATCCCCGCTCCACCCCCCGCCCGCGCCCAGCCGCGGGCGGACTACGCGGCGCAGCTCGACGGCAGCCACGACGTCGCGTGGGCCGTGGCGGCGGACGCCGCCGGGGCGACGTACGTGGCGGGCTATACCGACTCGTGGGGCTTCCCCACGCTGGACGCGTTCCAACCCGCCTACGGCGGCGGCGAGTACGACGCGTTCGTGCTCAAGCTCGACGCCGCGGGCCGGCTCGTGTACGCGACCTATCTCGGCGGCCGCGACGAGGACCGCGCCTACGGGCTGGCGGTCGACGCATCGGGCGCCGCCTTCGTGACGGGCTACACGCACTCGCCGGACTTCCCGCTGCGCGACGCCTTCCAGCCCGACCTCGCCGGCGACAAGGATGCGTTCGTGGTCAAGCTGTCGCCCGACGGGCGCCACATGGCGTGGGGCACGTTGCTGGGCGGCGGTGCGCGCGACCAGGGACGCGCCGCCGCGATCGCACCGGGCGGCGACGTCGTCGTCGCGGGATCGTCGGACTCGCCGGACTTCCCCGCAACGGCGCTGCCGCGGCCGGTCCCGGCCGGCCGCCGCGACGCCCTGGTCGTTCGCCTGCGGGGTGCGGACGGCATGCCGCGATGGGGCACGCTGGTGGGTGGGTCGGGCGACGAGCTGGCCTTCGGCGTCGCGGTCGGACCCGACGGCGCACCGACGATCGCCGGCTACACGACGAGCCAGGATCTGCCGATCGCGGCGGCGGCGCAGGCGCGCCCGGGCGGCGGCGAAGACGCGTTCGTCATGCGGCTGGCGCCGGACGGGCGTTCGATCGATTGGGCAACCTGTCTGGGCGGGACGATGGCCGAGCGGGCCTCGAGCGTGGCGGTGGATCCGACGGGGGCGGCCTACGTGACGGGCTATACCGAGTCCGACGACTTCCCGGTCGACGCCGAGGCGGCGGCCAGGCTCCGCGGCGACGGGCGCGGGATCCCCACCCGCCGCGGCGGCCGCGACGTCTTCGTGGCCAAGGCGGCACGCGACGGCGGATGGGCGTGGCGGGTGGTCGTCGACGGCGGCGCGACCGACCACCCCTTCGGGATCGCGGTCGATCGGGCGGGCGCCCCGGTGATCGCGGGCTACACCCGCTCGACCGACTTCCCGCGGCAGCCGGCCACCGCCGACCCCGATCCCGACGACGGCGACGCGTTCGTGTTGCGGCTCGACCCCCTCGGCCGCCCGCTCCCCGGCGGCGGACGCCTGGCGGGGAGCGCCGACGACCGGCTTTACGCCCTGGCGATGGGCCTGGACGGGTCGCTGCACGCGGCCGGCTACAGCTACTCGCGCGATCTCGACCTCGTGGGCGCGGCCCGTCCCCCGCATCGCGGCGACCGCGATGTCGTGGTCGGCGTCGTCGACGCTCCGGCATCCGTCCTGGGGCAGGGCACTGACCGACAGGCCGCTGGCGACCCCGCCACCGGCCGCTGGCGCTTCAGCACGCGCGTCGGCGGGCGCGGCAACGGGCCGGGCGCCGTCGCGCGCGCGGACATCGATGCCGGCCGTGCTGGCGCGGCCGAGCTCGAGCGGCAGGGCGCGGTGCTGTTTCACGCCCCGTGGCGGAGCATCGCCCGTGCGGCGTCGCCGGACGGGCCGCCCGCGACTCCCGGGGGCCTGTCTCCGGCTCCCAGCGCGGAACGCGCCGCGCCGCCGCTCGATCGCTTCTACCGCCGCGCCGGCGGCCCCGAGTCGCAGGCGTGCGTGGGCTGCCACAACCAGCTCGTCGACCGCGGCGGCTTGGTCCGGCTTGTGGCCGGCGGGGCGGGCGACGGCGCGGCCAACGTCGTGGTCCCTGGCGACGCGCCCGGCGACGCCATCGAGCGCAACCCCCGGCCGGTCTTCGGCAGCGCGATCAAGGCACGCGTCGCCGCCGAGATGTCGGCGGCGCTGGCGGCCGCAGCGCGGCATGCGCGCGCGGCCGCCAGCGCCGCGGGCCGCCCTGCGACCGTGGTCCTCGCCGTCAAGGGCGTGAGCTTCGGCGCGCTCGTGGCGCGCCCGGACGGGACGCTCGACACCCGCGGCGTCATCGGCGTCGACGCCGACCTCGTCGTCAAGCCGTTCGGGGCGAAGGGGACCGCGGCCCACCTCGACGCCGTGGTTGCCCGAGCGGCCGCAGCCCACCTCGGGCTGGCGATCGACGGCCTCGGTCCCGCCGGGGGCTTTGGATCCGCTGGTCATGCGGCGGGCCTGTCGAAGGGCGACACGGCAGCCCTGGCGCGGTGGATCGCCGCGCGTCCCGCGCCGCGCTGGTGGGCGCCGGAGGCCGACCGCGACAAGGCGGTCGTCGGGCGCGGGCAAGCGCTGTTCGCCGCCCTCGGCTGCGCCGCGTGCCACGTCCCGAGCCTCCCGGTCGACGTGCCGGACCCGGACCCGGCGGCCGCGCCGGACCCGGAAGGCGGCACCGTCGCCCTCTACAGCGACCTGCGCCGGCACCGCATGGGCACGGACCTCGCCGACCCGCGGCCCGAGGGCGGTGTGCCGGCCGACGTGTTCCTCACCGCGCCGCTGTGGGGCGTCGGCAGCACCGGGCCGTGGCTGCACGACGGCCGCGCGGCCACGCTGGACGAGGCCGTGCTCTGGCACGGCGGTGAGGCGCGCGCGGCCCGCGCGCGGTTCGCGGCGCTCGGGCCGGCCGATCGGGCGGCGCTGGCGGCGTTCCTGGAGCGCCTCGTCATCGAGCCGGACGACGCGGGGCAGACCATGACGCCCGATGCGGGGTAGACCCAGACGTCCGTCACGGGGCACACCCAGACGTCCGACGCGCCGATGGCACCGTCGCGGCCTTTTGATCCCGCGTCAACCGGCCGGGCAGTCCGAGACGCTTCGCCCGACGACGTCCAGCGCCGACGCCAGCGTGTCGCCCGTCGGCGCGACGCGCGCCTGGTCCGGCCGGGTGGCCAGCGCCGCCAGCAGCTCCGCGTCCGCGGCGCCGCCGAAGGCGACCGTCGTCACGCCGACGCCGGCCGCGCGCAGGGTCCGTGCCTCGGCGAAGGCCCGGCCGGCGGTGCCGTCGTCCGGCGCACCGGCGGCGACGAGCACGATCGCGGCCTCCCGGCCGGCCGCGCCCGCCGCCCGCAGCGTGCGGCCCGCCGCGGCCAGGGCGACGTCGATGCGTCGCCCCGATCCGAGCGCGAGGCTGGCGAGCGGTGCGGACAGCGCCACCGGATCGCCGCCCGTGGCCAGCAGGGCAGCCTGGCGATCGTAGCGCAACACGCTCACCCCGACTCGCGACAGGTCGACGGCCCGGACGAACGTCCGGGCCGCTTCGGCGAGGGCCGCGGCGTACGCGGCGTCCGCAAGCAAGGGCGATCCGCCACCCCGGTCACGTGACGTGTCCAGCACGAGGGCCACGTGCGTGACGCGGCACGCGGCCTCGGCCGTCGCCGGCGCGATCGCGCCGATGGCCGGCAGGAAGACCCGGAACGGCGGCGCCGTGTCGGTCGGCTGCGACACGCTGTCGGCCCGGCGCAGTGTCAGCAGGCCGGCTTCGCCCTGCGCCGCCCAGGCATGGCGCCCCTCGGCCGCCAGGCCGAACGCCGCGCTGAAGGCGAAGAGCGTGCCGCTCGGAACCCCCTCAAGCTGGTGGATGGGCGTCAGCCGGGGAAGGTCGCCGACGTAGACGAGCTCATAGCCGTAACCCACGTCGCGGATGGCAAACCCGTCGGCCACCGCGATCGGGCCGCCAGCCGTGCCGAAGTCGTCGATGGTGGCCACCGGCTCCGGCAGCGCGGGGTCCGCGAGACTGTACACCCGCAGGCTCGCCGGCCGATCCAACACACTGGCGTACAGGTGGTCGCCGGCCAGCGTGATCTGGCGGACCTTGCTCGGCAACGACGCGCTATGGGCCGGTCGCGCCGGGTCGGCGACGTCGAACACGTCCAGGCCCCGGCTCTCGATGGCGGCGTACAGGTGGTTGCCCCGCACGGCGACGCTCGTGGCGCCGCCCAGGTCGAGCGTGTTGAGGATCCGCGGCCGGACCGCGTCGGCGACGTCGATGATCGAGACCTTGCCGCCGTTCGGCACGAACGCCCGCCCGGCCACGACCGCCATGTCGTACACCTGCCCCGGGTGCGACGGCAGGTCGATCGACCCGATCTCCGCCAGCACGTGCGGGTCGCTGGCGTCGAAGATCAACAGGCGACCGACGTCGCCGCTGAAGTCGAGCGCGTACAGCCGGTCGTCGGCCCACGCGAGCGCGCCGAGATTGGCGTACCGATCCCCGACCGGCGCGGGCAGCGTCCGGCCGATGGCGACCGGATGATCGGGGTCGCGGACGTCGACGACCCACACCCCGCCGACGAACGTGCTCACGTAGGCCGTCCCCGCGTGGACCACGACGTCGTTGGCATACGAGGGTCCGACCAGTGCCGTCCCGACGGAGGGGTCGGCCGGGTCGCTGAAGTCCAGCGCGCACAGCCCGCTGTACGGCGCCGCGAGGACGATCGTGCCGCCAGCCATGGCCACGGCCGGCGCCACGACGGCATACCCCATGTCGGCCGCGAGATCGGGCACGTCGCCGGCACCGACCGGCTCGGGCGCGATCGGATCAGTGGCGTCGAACAGCCGGATCTCGCCGCCGTAGTAGTCGGCCACGGCCAGCCGGGACCCGTCGGCGCCGAGGCTGCCCGCGTTTTCGATGCCGACATCGTCGGAAGCGAGGTCGAGCCCATCCGCCGTCCAGCTCACGGCCTTGACGATCCCGCCGTCCTCGTCGGCCACGACGAAGAGGGTGTCCTCGATGACCTCGAAATCCAGCACCCAACCGACGCCTTCAATCGCGTCGACGCGGTCGGGGGCGCCGGGGGCCGCGACGTCGTACAGCGCCAGCCCGTCGCTGCCGTCGACCACCATCCGATCGTCGGTGAGCATGCGGCACAGCCCGGCGTCCGAGACCAGCGACCCCATCACGGCCGGCGCCGCCGGGTCGCGGACGTCGACGAGCGACACGGCGGCGCCGTCGGCCAGGCAGCCGACGTCCTCGGCGATCGACAGGCTTACCCAATTGGTGTCGGCGCTGAGCTTGCCGACGACCGCCGGCGCCGCGGGCGTGTTCGCGTCAAAGACCCACAGGTACGCGATGCTCCCGTTCTCGCCGCTGAGCCCGCCCATCACGACGAAGACGTGGTCGCCGTGCACCGCGACGTCGCGGACGATCTCCGGGAGCATGCCGGTCGTGCCGATCCGCACCGGCGCGGCGGGATCGGACACGTCGAAGGTCATGAGGCGCGGCCCGACGCCCATCCAGGCGACGTCGCCCACGAGGCCCACGCCATACACGCTGCCGCCGATCGGCTCGCCGAGCTCGAGGCGAGCGTTCGGCGACTCGGCATCGTCAGCGGTCTTGTGCGCCGCGCCGGCGCGGGTGGCTTCCGGTTGGAAGATCGCCGCGAGCAAGAGTCCGGCCACCAGTGCGATCCACGACCAGGCGGCCTTCGAGCGGGTCTTGGCGACGTGCGGGACGGAGGGTCGGTTCATGGCAATGCTCCTTGTCCGGGTAGGCCCGATGCAGGCAGCTCGAAGTCGATGCCGGGCGTGAGGCGACCGTCGGCAACGACGACCGGGTCGGCGTCCTCGGGCCGCGTGCGGCCGGCGTACCAGCGCGTCGCGTGCCCGTCGAGCTCGGCGCTGACGCGATACGCGCCGGGCGGCACGTCGATCCGGTAGGATCCGTCGGCCGCGCTGCGGGTCCAGACGACCCGCCCCGCGCCGTCGACGGACTCGGCCTTGACGAGGGCGGCCTCGAGCGGCGTTCCCCGCGCGTCGACGACGCCTCCGGCGATCCCGGAAGCCGCCGCGGGCGGCTCGGTCGGCGTGGGCGTGTCCGGCCCGCCCCCCACGGCGGCGGTCGGGGTCGCGGCGCTTGCCGCCGTTGGCGACGGGATCGCGACCGTTGCGGCCGTTGCGGTCGCCGTCGGAGCCGGCTGCTGGCGGCGGCGATCGTCGTGATCGCCGCCGCCAGGGCTTGCGGCTTCGGCCGTGGCCGGGTACGGCAGGGCCGTCGAGGTCGCGCCGGCGGTCGAGGGTCCCGAGCTCGACGCCGCACCGGTGGAGACCGCGGCCAGGCCTGGCGCCACCGGCCCACGCGTCGCCCCCGCGCCCTGAGCGCGTGCGCCTGCCGGGGGACCAGCGGCACGGCCGACGATCAGGCCATGCGCGGCGGGGCCGCGATCCAGCGGAGCGACGACGGTCGTCACGCCAGCCAGCGACGGCCATCCGCCGCGCTGGATGGCGGTCGGGGCGGCCGGCCGCCCCGGCGCGCGGGAGTCCAGAGCGGGCTCCGGCCGCATGGCCAGTCCGGCCAGGCCTGCCCCGAGCGCGGCGAGCACGCCGGCAATCCCGATCCCGCGCCAGGCGGCGGATGACAGACGCGGCCCAGCGAGCTCGCCGCCGATCGCGGCCTCGATGCACCCCAGCTCGCCGCGCAGGCTCTCGCGCCGGGCAGCCGGGAGCGGCGGCAGCGCGGCCTGGCGCAGACCGGCCGCGACGGCGACGGCCACGGTGATCTCCGCGGCCTCGGCGGCGGTCAAGCGACCCGCGCCGGGGAGGAATGTCGCATCCGGATGGACCGGCGGCAGGCCGTCCCTGCTCGGTCGATGGGCGGAGGGCCCGATCCCCGCGCCCTCGACGGCCGCCTGGATGGCGTCGGCCACCGGGTCCGATCCGCCGGCCGGCCGGGCAGCCGGCGCGCGGTCCGGGCCGCGCTGGTGCCGGTCCGGCGCCGTCATGGCCGGCTCCCGGCCGCAGCGGCCACGCGCAGCGCGCGCAGCGCCCGGCGCTGCAGCTTCTTCACGGCGTCCTCCGAACGTTCGACGACGGCCGCGGTCTCCTCGAGCGACAGCCCGGCCACGAAGCGCAGCGCGAGCACTTGGCGCTGGGCGTCGCTCAGGCGAGTCGCCCCGGCCACGAGATCGCCGAGGTCCATCCGCCGATCCCAACCCTCGTGCGGGTCCTCCGCCAGCGCGAGCTGGCGTTCCTCGCCGGAACCAGCCCCGGCGTCGTCCGTCCACCCGTCGTCGAGGCTCGCCGCGTCGGGCTGACGCGCCCGCCGCCGCCACTCGTTGAGCACGCGGCGGTGGGCGATTCGCATCAGCCACAGCTCGAAGCGGCCCGGATCGCGCAGCTCACGCACCGACCGCAGCGCCGCGACGAAGACATCGTGCGTCACGTCCGCGGCAAGGTCGGAGTCCCCGAGCCGGAACGTGGCGAACCGGTACACGCGGTCTACGTGCCGGTCGTACAGCTCGGCGAACGCGCCCGGCTCGCCGCGGACGGCCCGTTCGGCCGGCGTGCCCGCCCGATCCGCCTCGGCGGGGGGATGGGTCGACGCCGCCTGGGCGGTCCCGCGCGGCGCGCCGTCGAGCGCTGGGCTCGTGGAGGCGGCGGGGCCGTGGGCGGCGATCTGCATGACCATGAGCATACAGACACCGCCTTGACCGGAAAAGGGACGCGCGCGGCGGGTGGCCCGACTCACCGGCGGCCGGCAATGCCGCCAACCACAGGCAGGGGCCCACCCCCCGCGCGAGCCGCGACGTTGACCGATCCCCGCGGCCTTGCCTATACTGCCCGGCATGCATTCACCCGCATCGCCCGGCGGTCGCGTGGTCGGCGGCGTCGTCGCCGTGTGGATCGGTGCGCTGGTGCCGTTGGTCTGCGTGCCGGGCCTGACCTCGCGCCACGATCACGGCGCGCACCTCATCTTCGACGCGCCCGGCGAGCCAACGCACGCGCATGCCCACGCCGGCGGCGCGCCGTCCCACGGGCATCCCGACATGGGGGGCGCGCACCGGCCCGACACGCACCGGCACGGGATCGATCCCGACTGGCGCAACGCCGGCGATGCCGGGCAAGGCATGAACCTTCCTCCGTCGGGCGGACGGGTCTTCGATTTCACCGCCGCCATGCCGACCGTCCGCATGCCTGCGCCGGCCGCCAGGCCCGGCCGACGTCTGGCCGACTTCCGCCCCGAGCGGACGGCGTTCAGGCCTTCACCGCACTGGCATCCGCCCCGTCCGACCTGATCTCCGACCCGCGACGTCTCAAGCTGCCGATGGCAGGCCCGCTCTCGGTGCTTGCCCGCCGGGCCACCACGACACCTGCCGCCACGCACGTGGCGGCGCGGCCTTCCACGGCTGCTTGACCCCAAGCTGCCAACACCCCGCTCAACCAGGAGATCAGGACCCCATGACCACACGGATGCCTGCGGCACAGCGCTTCGCGGCCGCGCTCGTCGTCTTCGCCGCGACGGTGCTCGCGGCGACCTCCCGCCCGGCGCCGGTCGCGGCCCACGGCGACATCGAGGTCGGCCCCTACAGCATCAACCTTGGCTTTATCAACGAGCCGGCCTATGCCGGCGAGCCGAACGGGCTCGACCTCACGGTCATGCGCCATGCCCCGGGCGCCGCCGCCACGGACGATCACGCGGACGCGGGCACGAGCGAAGAGGGGGCGCCGGCCGCCGACGTTCATGATGATGCGGCGTCCGACGACCACGCCCACGCCGAGGCCGTGCCGGCCGAGGACGCGCAACCGGCCGGGCCCGCGCCCGTCGAAGGCCTCGAGGAAACCCTCCAGGCCGAGATCATCTTCGGCGCCGAGTCGCGGATTCTGGCGATCGAGCCGCAATGGGGCCAGCCGGGCAAGTACACCGCCGCCATCCTGCCGACGGCCGCCGGCGACTACACGTGGCGGGTGTTCGGGACCGTCGACGGCACGCCGGTGGACGTCAAGCTGTCGAGCGGGCCCGACACCTTCGGCGCGGTCGAGACCAAGGCAGCCGTCTCGTTCCCGGCGGCTGAGCCCGACGTGGCCGGGCTGCGGACCGAGGTCGACGCGGCCGCCAAGTCCGCCGCGGATGCCGCCGCGTCGGCGCGGACCGCCTTGCTCGCGGGCGCCGCCGGGGTGGCCCTCGGCGCGTTTGCCCTGGCGACCGCCGCGTTGCAGCTGCGGTCCCGACCGCGTTGAGCGACGCCATGTCCCAGCGCTCCCGGCGGCTGCGCCCTGCGTGGCCGGCCGCGCTTGCCGCAGCCGTCGTCGGCCTCACCCGGCTGGCAGGCACGGCTCACGCCCACGCCAACCTCGTGCGGTCGGAGCCGCCCGTCGGCGGCACGGTGGCGTCGCCGCCGGACGCGCTGGTCCTGGTGTTCAGCGAGACGCTGGATCCAGGCTATACCCGAGTCACGCTCAGCGACAGCCAGGGCCGGACGGTCGACGCCGGCCCTGGCGTGGTCGACGCCGCCGATCCGCACGTCCTGCGCCTGCCGCTCGGCGACCTGCCGGACGACAGCTACGTCGCCGAGTGGCGCAACCGCTCGACGGTCGACGGCCACACCCGCGCCGGCATCGTCCCGTTCGGCGTCGGCGTCGCGGCCGATCCCACGGCGCTCCTTCCGCCGCTCGGCACCGCCGATCCCCTGACCGCGCCGCCGCCGCTGGCCGAGGCCGTCCTGCGGTGGTTGAGCCTGTTGGGGCTGGCGCTGGCGGGGGGCGCGGTCACGTTCGCCCTGTGGGTGTGGCGTCCGGCGCACGCCGCGACGGCAGCGGCGCGCCGGGCGCCGGAGCCCGCCGACGAGGTCATGACGGCATGGCTCCGCCGCCAGGTGGCCGCCGGGGCGGTGCTCGTGGCCATCGCGGCAGCGCTGCGGATGGCCCAGCAGGCGGCGGGGGCAGCGGAGGTGATGGCGCCCTCGGCGTTCGCCGCGTCGCTCGCCGCCCTGGCCCGGAGTCGATCCGGCCTCTTGTCGATCGCCCGCATGATCCTGGCACTCGCCTTGGTGTGGCATGCGCCCCAACTGCCCGCCGCCGGGGCGGGGCCACGCCGCCCGTGGGGCTTCGCCGCCGCGCTCGCCGCCGCCGTGGTCCTCACGGTGGCCGCCAGCGGTCATGGGGCCGCGAGCCCGGTCCGTCCCGCGCTGGCCGTCATCGCCGATGCGTTGCACGCCGCGGCCATGGCGGCGTGGCTCGGCGGGCTCGTCCCGCTGGCCGCGGCCTTGCGCGCGGCCCGGCGCGACCCGGCCGGGGCGCCGCCACCGGCGGACCTCGTGCCCCGGTTCTCGCGCCTGGCGTTGGTGGCGGTCGCCGTGCTCGCGACCACCGGCACCTACGCGTACAGCCTGCACGTCGGGGGTGCGGACCTCCTGGCTGCCACCACGTACGGCCGGGCGTTGGCGCTCAAGCTCGGGCTGTTCGGCGCGCTCGTGGCGCTGGGAGCCTACCACCGCTGGCGGCAAGTGCCGCGCCTGTCCCGCCGCGGCCCGGCCGAAACGGCGGGGCTTGGCCGCGGCGTTGCCATCGAGATCGCGGTGGGCGCCCTCGTGCTCGGCGCGACCGGGGCCATGACGTCGGTCACGCCCAGCCGCGACGCCAGCGCGGCCCGTGCCCGCGCCGGCGTGCTCGACCACGTCGTGCTGCCCGCCGGTGATCTGACCCTGCGCGTGATGCCGGCCCTGGTCGGGAACAACGCCGTCGCCGTCGATCTCTTCGACGCGCGCCCCGGCGCCGACGCCGTGCCGGCCGAAGCGGTGCTGCGGGTCACGCCACCCGGCGGCGTGGCCCGGCCGTTCGACGTGCCGCTCGAGCCGACGGGCGCCGCGGCCGGCGGCCGCCAGCGGTTCGTCGCCCATGGCAACATCTTCACGCCGCCGGGCGCGTGGCAGGCCGAGGTGATCGTTCGCCGCCGCGGCCTGGACGACCTGCGCCACACGTTCACCGCGCGCATCACCCGCACGTCGGACGAGCGGCTGGCGCTGCGGGTGGACGACGAGCTCGAGGCACCCATCCCCGCGAGCGCCGAGTCGATCGCGGCCGGCGCGGCGCTCTTCCAGACCCACTGCGCGCCGTGCCACGGGCCGGAGGGCCGCGGCAACGGCGTGGCGGCGGCCGGGCTCGCCAAGCGGCCGGCGGACTTCCGGCTGCACGTCGCGCTGCACACCGACGCCGAGCTGTACGCCTGGGTCGCGCTGGGCATCGAGGACACGCCGATGCCGGCGTTTCGCGACACGCTGAGCCGCGAGGAGCTGTGGCACGTGGTGAACTACCTCAGGGCGACGTTCGACATCGGGGTCGGCGGCGGCGCGGGCGGTTGATCGGGGATCACAGGGGCGTGGCGGACCGCGCTGGGCTGGCCGCGCGAACCACCGGATTCCGAGACCGGCGAGACCGGCCCATCCGATCCATCGACGCGCCGTGGGCATCGACTGGGCGTGAGATCGGCACCGCACCGCCGGCTTCGGCCAACTCCACCGTCCCCCCGGGGTGCCTTGCCCAGTCTCATATGACATGACATCGCATCGCATGGCGCGCCCGTGGCTGACCGGCCCTGATCTGGTCCGCGTCGCCGATCGCCCATCCGCCTCCGGCGGGGCGGGGGTTCCGTCCGTGCCCGGCCCCGCGGCCAGCGCGAGTCCCGAGTCAGGCGTGGTGACACGCGCCAGGCAGGGCGATGTCGACGCGGTCGCCGCCCTCTACGAGACGCACGTCGACCGGGTGCACCGGTTCATCCGGTTCCGGGTAGCCGACCCGGCCGCGGCGGTCGACCTGACCCACGATGTGTTCGTCGCGATGCTCGCCGGGCTGCCGGACCTGCGCGAGGCGGACCGCTTCGGCGCGTGGTTGATGCGCATCGCGCACCACCGCGTGGTAGATCACTTCGCGTGGGCGGCTCGTCGCGACCGCATGACGCTGGACGACCGGGACGACCGCGCCGGCCGTGACGGCGAGCCGGCGGGCGGCGGCGAGACCGGCCCCGACGCCGCCGCGCGGCTTGGCCACGACCCGCGTGAATCGGTCGACCGCGGTCTCGACGCCGCCGCCGTGATCGCCCAGGTCCGCCACCTCGAGCCCGACCAGCAGCACGTGGTCGCCCTCCGCTTCGTCGCCGACCTGAGCGTGGCCGAGACGGCCGCCATCCTCGAGCGGTCGGAGGATGCCATCAAGAAGCTCCAGCGGCGCGCGTTGGCCAACCTCCGTGTGCGCGTCACCCGTCAGGCGGTGGGGGCATGATCGCCGGCCGCGCAGCCGCCGCCGACGCCGCGATCGACGTCGCCCTCGACCACATGTTGTCCGAGGTCAGTTCCTCACGCGCCCATGCCGTGAGGTCACAAGATCATGCGGACGCGCTCTCGCCAGAAGCCTGCGGCTTGCTCGACGTGGCGGCCGCGTTGTTCGCCGCTCCGGTGCCGACGCTCGCGGCCCGTGATCGCGCCGCCATCCATGCCGACCTATTGGCACGCGCCGCTGCCATGCCCGGCCGGCCGACTGGCCCGCGTGGCAAGCCGGCCCGGCGCTTCGGGACGGCCCTGGCGGGCATCGCGTTCGTGGCCGGGCTGGCATGGGTGGGGCATGCGGTCACGGCAGGTGATGCACGCCGGCCGGCGCGTGGTCCGGCCGGCGACGCCGCCATCGGTGCTGGCACCGTCAACGCCGGACCGCCGGCCACGGTGGTCGCGCGCCAGCCGACCGATGACGGCAAGGACGCCGGCCTGCCGGCGGTTGTGACGCGTGCCGGTCCACCGATGGCGGCGCCGGCGCCGGGTGCGGTGTCGCAACTGGCCGCCGTGGCGCCGACGGTTGGATTGCCGACAACCCGACCGCCCCGGGACTCCGCCACGCCCCCGGCAACGCCAGGCGCGATCACGCCGCCCGCCATTCCCCCACTTGAGCGGCCATCCGCCCCCGCGTCGCCGACGGCCTCTGGGCTCCCCACGACCGATCCCGCGGCGCCGACGGCCACACCGGACCCCACGACCGACCCCGAGACACCGACGCCCCTGGCGTCGATCGGCATTGCCGGCCAGGTGACCGACCCCGAAGGACGGCCGCTCCCGGGCGCGGTCGTCGTCGCCGAGCCGTACGACGGCGCTGGGTGGTTCGTCGTGGCGCGCGCCGCCGACGATGGCGACTATGTCTTGGACGTCGCGCCCGGCCGGTTCCGCGTGTGGGCGGAGGCATCGGGCCATGCCACCCGGTGGTGGGAAGGTCGATCCGATGCGGCCGCCGCGGACCCCGTGGTCGTCGGCCCCGCGGCCATCACGAGGGGCATCGATTTCCGTCTGCCCTATGCCACCGCGCCGGCCACGCCGGCCTTCGCTCAGGAGGTGATGAGATGATCCCCTGTGGATGGCGGATGAGGTCCATGGCCGTGGCGTGCCGCCTCGGCGCCATCGTGATGGCCGCCGGCCTGGCGACGGCCGCCGTGCCATCCGATCTGGCGCGAGCGCAAGCCGACGCCGCCTTCTGCCGCCCGCCCGGCGATGTTCATGTCATGCCCGAAGCCGGCGGCGTGCTGCAGATCGGTGGCGCGATGACCCGCCTCGCGATTGCCGGCGATCTCGCCTATGTCAGCGTCGGCCCGCGGCTGGCCGTGTACGACATCGCGGACGCCGGCGCGCCGCGGGCCGTTTGCGTCACCGCGATGTTTCCCGACACCGTCGCCGACGTCGCCGTCGCCGCCGGCCGCGTCTACGTGAGCGTGCTCCGCTATGGCGGGTCGACCACCCAGCTGTGGGTGCTCGACGCGGCCGAGGCCATGAGCCTCGAGGTGCTCGGTCGCGTCGACCTCAACGGCGCGCTCGGGCGCATCGCGATCGGGGACGGCGTTGCCTACATCGTCGGATCGTGGCGGGTCGACCAACGCTCGCGCGCCGGCATCGTGACCGTCGACGTGTCGGACCCCCGGGCGCCGCGCGAGCTCGGCCGATACAGCGGCGACCCAGAAGAGGGTCTGTGGTTCGACAGCCTCGTGGCGGACGGCGACCGCTTGGTGGCAGGGTCGTTCTGGAGCGGGCTGGTGGTGCTGGACGTCTCGTCGCCGTCACAGCCGCGCGTGGTGGGGACGCTGTGGGCGCCGGACGGGCCCGACGGACAGGAGTCCGGCGTCACCCGCGTCACGGTCGAGGGGAGCTTCGCGCTCGTGCTGGTCTGGAACCGGCTGCGCGTCGTCGATCTGGCCGATCCCGCCGCGCCGCGCGAGGTGGGGCGCTTCCCCGAGCTCGGCGTGATCGGCGACTTCGCCAGCCACGCCGGCCGCGCCATCGCGGCACGCGAGGGCGGCACCGGTGTCGTGCTGGACGTGAGCAGCCCGGCGACGCCGCGGGTCGTGAGCGAGCTCTCGCTCGACGGTGAGCGTGGCGGGCCGGGCCTGGACGGGGGCATGGTCGTGGCCGGCGGCCGTGCCGGCTGGGTCGCGGCCGACGGCGCGTTGCGCGTGGCCGGCCTGGACACCGACACGGTGGCGCCGACGACCGTCGAGCCCAGCGTCCCCTTCGCGAGCCACGTCGTGCGGGTCGGCCGCCGCGCCGTCGTCGCCGGCATGGCGTCGGGCGTCTGGGTGGTTGACCTCGACGGCGAACGGCCGCCGGCCAGCGTGCCGATCCCGCCGGGTGAGCGCACGGCGGCCTTCGCGGTCGGCACGGTGGCGGCGGACGGCGATGTGGTGTTCGCCCTCGACGGCTGGGGTTCCGAAGGGCGACTCCACGTGATCAGCCTGCGCGACCCGGACCGGCCGGCCTGGGTGGCCGCCGTGGACCTGCCGCTGGCGGCCGACACCGGCGTGCCGGCGTACCAGATGGCGGCAGGCGACGGGTTCGTCTACGTTCCCTTCGGCGGCCGCGTGTCGGTCGTCGATGCCCGCGACCCGGCCGCGCCGACGGTCGTGGCGTCGATCCCGCTCGACGGCGCCCTCGCCACCGTGCGGCACGACACCCATGTCTTCGTCGGCGTCGAGCCGGACAGCCGGCTGGCGACGGTGCAAGTGCTCGACGTCGCGGATCCCGCCCGGCCGCGCGTGGTCGGGGGTGCATCGTTCAACGCGTCGCGCGTGGCCGGGCTCGCCGTCACGCCCGACGACCGGTTGTGGGTCGTCACCGGCACGCGGCTCTACGCGTTCGACGTCGCCCGCCCGGACGCGCCGCGAGCGCTGCATACGTTCGTCCCGTTCATGGCGGCGTCGATCGTCGCCGACGGCGACCGCGCGGTCGTCGACGATCTCGACGGCGTGGCCGTGCGCGACCTGTCGGACTTCCCTGACGTGCGAGACGAGTGGTCGGTGGGGCTGCCCGGCGGGCTCTACCTCCCCAATTGGCCGTACACCAGCCACCGCGTCGTGCTGGATGGCGACCGCGTCATCGACGCGCGGGGCGCTGCGGGGTTGTTCATCGTCCGGCCGCCCGCCGACCAGCCCCTGGCCACGCCGACGGCGACGCCAGGGCCGACGCTGTCCGGGACCCCCGTGGCCGGCCCCACGGCGGCGCCCCCCGGCGCCGCCCGGACGCGGATCTTCCTCCCGGCGGCCGTCAACGCCGCGAGGGTCGACGCCGGCGACGCGGGGGCATGCCCGCCGTCCCACGTCGCGCTGGTGCTCGACACGGCCGACCCCGGCGAGCCGAATGGGCGGGTGAACCCGGCGGCCATCGCGAGCGCCGCCCGGGCCTTCGTCGACGCCATCGACCTCGAGCAGACGGGGGTCGGGCTCATCGGGTTCGACCGTCAGGCGCTGAGGGTGGTGTCGGGGCGTGACCGTGCGAGCCTGGTGGCGGGCCTTGCCTATCTGGCGGCCCCGACGCGCCCGGGGCGCCGGATCGACGTGGCGCTCGCCGCCGCCGCGTTGGACGTGGGCCGCGCCGTCGGAGCCGCCGGCCGTGGCGAGGTCATCGTCGTTTCCAGCGGCCCCCCGGATCCCGGCTCGGCGGAGCCGGCGCGCGCGGCGGCCGGGGCGCTGCGCGACGCGGGCCGGGTCGTCCGGAGCGTCGCTTACGGGCCGGACGCCGATGCCGGGCTGATGCGCGCGTTGGCGTCGGGATCCGCCGACGCGCGGGACGCCGCGACTGGCCCCGAGCTGGCGGCGGTGATGGCCGAGTGGGGGCGCTTGCGGCGGGGCTGCGGCGGCCAGCCGGCGGGCGGGCGGCGGGGATGACCTGCTATCCTTGGCGTGGGTGGGCGAGCCGGGGCCTGCCTCGTTCTCAAGCCCGCACCCCACACCCAGGAGAGGTCGTCGATGCCATACACCGTTCCCCTCGCCCGGCGCGCCGCGGCCGCGACCGCGTCAAGCGCCCTGTTGATGTTGGCCGTCGGATGCCTCGGCGTCGAGCAGCGCTTCGATTCCCCCGCCGGCGTGCTCGCGACGGCGACCGCCGCCGTCGACACGCCGACTGACGACACCGCGGCCGCCGGCAACGCTGCCGAGCCGGGCGAGCTCGCCACGCCGGAAGCAGCGCAGCCGCCGCTCGACCCCGGGCCGTGGGACGACCCAACGCTCGGCAACCTGACCTACACGTTCGACGGCAAGGCGATCGCGCTGGAGAACGGCGAGTACCACGAGAAGCCCGACGCGGCATCGGCGACGTACATCACCAACATCCGGCTTGCTCCGGAACGGGCGTTCGGCGACCTCGACGGCGATGGCAAGCGCGATGCGGCGGTGATCCTGTCGGACGCGCCGGGCGGGAGCGGGGTGTTCGGCTACCTGGCGGCCGTGGTGGATCGCGACGGCATCCCGACCAACGTCGCAACGGCGGCGTTGGGCGACCGCGTCGCCGTCAAGGGGGTCGCCATCACGGACGGCACGGTGGTGCTCGACGTGATGACGCACGGCCCGGACGACCCGATGTGCTGCCCGTCGGTGGCGGCCACGTGGGTCTACCGACTGGCGGGCGACACGCTGGTTCGGGCGGAGGAGTGATGCGCGCCGGATGCCGGCTTGTGGCCGCGGCCATGACGGAGGTCCGCCCGCAGGGTCCGGGTCGAGCGGAGCACGGCGGGCGCGACGCGCGCGGGCGACGCCACGGCGCCCCATCGCCAGGCGCTCCCGTGCGAGCTCCCGCCTACGGCCAAGACCTCCCCCAATCGTGCCGCCCCGGCGGGCACGCGTCGGTGATCGTGACTGCCAGCGCCCGGTAGATGGCCGCCAGCGCCTCGGCGTTCGGCGTCTCGATCGCGTGGCCCGGCGATGAGACCATCGCCCGCAACAGCGCCGAGTGGATGCGGTCCGCCGGGTCCGCCGCGTCTGCTTGGCCGACGCCGATCGTGTAGATCTGGATCCCCGCCGCCTTGGCCCGGGCCGCGCGCGCCAGCACCGCGTCCTCCTGCGAGCCCGACGGCGCCGGCGTCGGCACGCCGCTGGGCATGCCGTCGGTCAGCACGATCAGCACGGGCGCGTTCTCGGCGCGACGCCGGGTGATGTCGGCCAGCGCCGCCTGGCCGAGCTCGAGCGCCAGGTCCAGCCGCGTGCCCGGCGCCACCCGGTCGGCCAGCCCCGCGATCGCGGACCGCAGACCGGCCGCGTCGTTCGTCAGCGCCGTGGCCGTCCATGCGGCGCCGTTGAAGCCCGCGATCGCCACCTGGTCGTGCCGGCGGTCGGCATCCGGCGCCAGATGCAGCTGGTCGACGAACGACCGCGCCGCGTCCTGCGCGGCCGCGAGCTTGGGCCGACCGGCCGCCGTGGGCCGCAGCATGCTCGTCGACGCGTCGATCACCAGCGCCACGTCGACCCGCCGCCGGCGCGGCGGGCAGATCTCGTTCACGGCGACCGGAAGCAGCAAGCGCGGCGGTGGGGTGGGTGAAGGCGAGGGCGTCGGCGCCGGCGTGGCGGACGGGAACACGGCGAGGGCCTCGATGTCGCCGCCGTCGTAGGTCTCGAGGTTGAGCCACTCCTCGCCGTCCGCCGGGCCCGCGATGGACCCGCGCCGATTGTCGAACCAGACGGCGGCGCGGACATGGCTCCACAGCCGCACGCCGACGACCACCGCGTCGCGGCCCGGCACGGCCGCGACGGCGCCCGTCACCGACTCGTCGAAGCGAAACGTGTCGGCGTAGTGCTCCGGGTCGGGGCGTGCGACCCAACGGTCCGGGCCGGTGCGCGTGGCTCCGACCAGGTCGCCGTCGAGGTTGGGGAGGTAGGACCAGTTGCCCGCGATGTCGTCGATCCGGTCCCGCAAGCCCAGCACCATCTCGCCGCTTGGGCGGAACGCCAGCCCGACCGCCATCGGCTGGCTGATGCGCCGCGCGCGCGCCTCCGCCGTGTCGATCGCGTCGGTCCACGGTGTCCACGGTGGCGTGCGTGGGTAGTCCAGCGGCAGCACGAGCACCTCGCGCATCCCGCCGCCGTCGGGCCGCGAGCGGTACACCCGTACGGCGAGGTCCCCCGGCAGCCGCGGATCCTCGCGGCTGTCGATCACCGCGTGGAATAGCCAGCCGTCGTGCACCGCTAGGGCGAACGGCCGGGCGTTGGCCGCCCACGGCGCGCCCGCCGCGCCGTGGGCGAACGAGCCAAGCGGCACGGCATCCGGAACGGTCAGCCGCCAGATGCGGCGGTCGGCGAGGTTTACGGCCAGCAGCACCGGCCGGCCCGCCTCGTCCGCGATCTCGATGTCGCCGAGCCCGACCCGCCCCACCGCCGCTGTGTGAAGACCCCGCGCCCGGCTGTCGGCGTCGTGGGCGCTGGCGCCCGCGGGCAGCGTGGCCCAGCGCTGGACCCGCCCCGTCTCGACGTCGATGCGGTAGATCACGCCGGGATCGCCGGCGTTCGGCGGGTGAAGCGCGTGGTGGTAGGCGGCCGCGTAGAGCTGCCGCCGGACGGGATCCCATACCAGCCCATTGACCGTGCCGACCGTGCTCGACGCGGCCAGCGTCCGGTGCCGCGCCAGCACGGCAAACGCGTCGGGGTCGGGCGGCGTGTCGGTGAACGCGACGACCGCCGGCAGCCCGCAGGCCGGGTCCTCGTCCGTGCCGCAGCCCCACAGCGTGCTGGCGTAGAACGGGTTGCCGGCCAGCGTGGCGTCCATCAGCGCCCTTGCCGAGAGACCCGCTTGCGCCGATGCCAGACCCCCGGGCCGCGTGGCGATCACCGACGCGGCGGCAAGGACGATGACCCCCAGGGCGATGAGACGCCACGTCGGCCGGTGCTCCAGCCGTGGCTCGGGCGTGCGTCGGGACGTGCCGGCGCGGTCGTCGGACATCGACCAGGCGACACGCCGACCGCCCCGTGGCGGGGCGCCCAGGCGATCGTCGACTGCCACCGATGCTCGCCTCGCCATGCCGGCCCGCGCCCCGTGGCCCCTCAACCTTGGGCGGGGTCGACCGGCACGGGCCACCACGCCACCACGTCCAGCCGGCGGGCGAAGTGCAGGATCGCGGGTGGACCGAGGTCGCCGAAGCCATGCGCATCGGCCGCGGTGTTCACGGCGATGTCCGCCGCCGCGGGCTGCAGCGGCCACGCGGCGTGGTGGACGTCCCCACGGTACACCCGGCCGTGCCGGTCGGCGCCGTAGAGGCAGTAGCGCTCGCTGAGCCAGTGGTCGAGCGTCCCCGGCGGCGCCCGGAACACGTCGCCGGTGGGCCAGTAGCGCGCGACGAGATCGCCCGGTCCGAGGCGTGGGTCGGTCCGTCGGCTCCGATAGGCCACGCTGTCGCCGCCGCCGGGCGCGCAGTGCATCGCGGCGTGGTAGTACGGCACGTGGAAGAAGGCCCGGGCGCCCCAGACCGCCAGCCGGCTGGCGGCGTCGAGGCTGAAGAACCACACGCCCGGCTTGCCGCCAGCCACGACGTACGTGCGGATGTTGAGCTCCGGGAAGGCCGAGACCCACGGCAGCCGCGGCAGCCCGCGCGCACCGACGTCGGCCATCCGAAAGGGGACGACGCTGAGCCAGGCGCGTCCCTCGAAGGTGTCGACGGCCAGACCCGGCGGGAGGCGGCTGGCGATGAGGCCCGGGTCGATCGGCCAGTGCGCGAAGAGCAGGTCTTGCCAGCTCATCGTCATGACCCAGGGCCGGTCTGGCAGCGGCCATGGGCGGTGGCCGGCGTCAAGCGGGATGGCGGCCCAATCGGTGCGCGGCGTGCCCATGGCCGAAGCTTAGGCGGGATCGCCGGGGCTGGCAAGCCCCCGGCCGATCACCCCGCCCGCTCGATGACCACCGCCGTCCCGTAGGCCAGCACCTCGGACACGCCGGGCGCGAGCTCGGTGGCGTCGTAGTGCATGCCGATGATCGCGTTGGCGCCGAGCTCGTCGGCGTGTTGGACCATCAGGTCGAACGCCTCCTGGCGCGCCTGCTCGCACAGCTCGGTGAAGATCGAGATGTTGCCGCCCACCAGCTGCTGCAGGCTGGCGCCGAGCGAGCCGACGATGCTGCGCGAGCGCACGGTGATGCCGCGCACGACGCCGAGGTGCCGCGCGATCTTGTAGCCCTCGAAGCCCAGTCCGGTGGTGATCATGGCCTTGTTCATGTCGGATTTCTCCTCGTCAGGTGTCCTGTGCGGATGCTCCGATTGCCGAAAGAGGCCGCCGGGCGTGGTTCGCGCGCCCGGCGGCCGGCTCGACCGATCAAGGGCAACCCGCGTGCCACGTCAGCGGGTTGAACAAGCTGTGGTACGGCACGGCGGGGTGGCTGAGGCTCAGGCACTCGCGCCGCGGGTTGAACGGGCCGACCGGCTTGCCGGGGTCGAGCGGCGCGCGCCAGCCGGCGATCTGATCCGGGTTGGCAACCGCAGCCGCGATCGCCGCGGGCGGGATGCGATCCTGGACGATCGCGCACACGCAGGCGCTGCCCCAGGGCGGTGTCGGCGTCGCGGTCGGTTCGACGCCCGGGGTGCCGTCTGGCCAGAGCTCGCTGATGCCCGACAGCGTCGCGATCCACACCCGCCCCGTGCCGTCGGGTGCGACCGCGAACACCGAGTCGTCGATGAGACCGTCGGCCGTCGTGTAGACGATCCACCGACGCCCATCCCAGCGGCTCACCCCGGCAAACGCTTGGTCCTCGGTGGTGGCCACCCACACGTTCCCCCGCCCGTCGACGTCGATGCCCCAGGCGTGGTCCGCCGCCAGCCCGTCCGACTTGGTGAACCGGGCCGTCCGGGCGCCGCCCGGCGCGCTGTCGAACCGCGTCACGCCGGCGCCCGGGCTGCTGCCGACGCCGTCGACGAGCCAGAGGTCCGGGCCGCGCGGGTCGAGCGCGATGTCGTAGACCTTGTCGCTCGCCAGACCGTCGGCGGTGGTGAAGGTCCTCCACACCTGACCGGCTGGTGCGGCCGGGTCCCAGCGCGTCAGCCCGAGGTCGGTGCCAAACCATACCACGTCCCGGCCGCCGCGGCGGTCTACGGCCACGGCGTAGACCCCGTCCTGTGGCAGCCCGTCGCTGGCGCGAAGCACGCGCCAGGCCTGTCCATCAAAGTGGACAGCGCCGGCGCCGGTGCCGAACCACGCGCCGCCGCGATCGTCGCCCACCGCGCTGAATACCCGCACGGCCGAGCCCACGACATCGGTGATGGCCTTGGTCTCCCACCGTGCCGCGCCGTCCCGCCACGCCATGCCGACCCGATCCAGCCCCACCCACACCCGGCCCTGGACGTCGACGTCGATGGCGTTCTGGACCACCCCGAGGACGTCGCTGCGCGGCAGGCCGGCGTCCGGCCCGTGCCGGATCCAGCGCCGGCCGTCGAACTCGTTGACCACGTTGCCCGGGTCGAGGAACGAGAAGTATCCGACCCACAAGTGCCCGTTGGGGGCGACGGCCAGCGCAAACGGCACATGGCTCGACGGCGCGATGTCGGTGTGCGTCTCGCGCCATGCCGCCCCGTCCCAGCGCGCGATCCCGCGGGTCAGGTCGCCCAGCCAGAGATCACCCGCCGAGTCGACGGTCAAAATCTGACCCTGGCCGTCGATCGCCGTGTTGCGCTGCAGGGCCAGATCGACGTCGACCCATCCCTGCCCGTCGAACCGGCGGGCGTGCAACCCGTTGACCAGCCACGCGGTGCCGTCGTCGGACAGCAGGAGCCGCGCGCCGGCCCGCCCGACCAGCTCGCCCGGCCACGTGAGCGCGTCGCCTTCCCAGTGGGCGCCGGACGGCCAGCGCGCCGGGTTGTAGCGCGCCACGCCGCTGTCGACCATGGCCCACACGATGCCCGCCGGCGTGATGGCGGCCGGGACGATCGCGGTCGTCGGCGCCAGCCCGTCCAGCGGCACCGGCTCCCAGCGTGAACCCGCCAGGCGCGCCAGCCCCTGCTCGCCGCCCACCCACGGCGTGCCATCCGGCGCGATGCGGATGCCGAGCAGACGGCCGCCAGGCAGGCCGGCGGTGACGGCCGCGGGCTGCCAGCGCCGGCCATCGAACTGGAAGAGCTGGCCGTCGGCCACGACCCAGGCTGTGCCGCCGGGCCCGGCGGCGAGGTTCCCGATCTTGGCGAACGGGACGCCGTCCGCGGCGCCGAACGACCGCCATACCCGGCCGTCGAAACGGCTTGCGCCAAGGGTCTCAGCCCTCGAGATCTGCGACGATCGGAGGTGGACCGCCCAGACGTAACCGTCAGGCGCGACCTCGATGACCTGGACGCAATTGCCGCCGAGCCCGTCGTCGCGGGTGAACTGCCGGACGGTGCCGGTCCGGCGGTCGTGGCGCACGACGCCGCCGCTGGCGGTGCCAGCCCATGCGACGTCGCGCGTGACGGCCAGCGCGATGACGCAGTCGGCGCACGCGTGCGTCCGCCACGTGCCGCCGCGCGCCCCCGGCGCGGGAGATTGGGCGTGGGCGG
>CAYQBA010000043.1:0-27341 GCA_964415605.1 uncultured Anaerolineales bacterium
TTCGCCGGACCAGAACCGCGGCCCGACGTTGTCGATGACGCCCCCCGGCTCGGCGGCGCGGGCGTCCCAGGTGTCCCACAACGCTGCGGTGACCGAAGCGCTGTTGTTCGGGCCCCGGCCCTGCCCACCGGCGCCCCAAC
Source organism: uncultured Anaerolineales bacterium (assembly GCA_964415605.1). Taxonomy (GTDB): domain Bacteria; phylum Chloroflexota; class Anaerolineae; order Epilineales; family Epilineaceae; genus UCB3. Next base: position 141 of record CAYQBA010000043.1, read on the forward strand.
CTTCGTACAGGTCAACGGCGCCGCCGCACATGCCCTGGTCGTCGCTGAGCGCAAGCGCCCAGAAGGTGCCCCAGCCCTTGTTCCACGCTTCTGACAGCCCCCCGCCGGCGGCCGTCGGTTGGCCACCGCGCAACCAGCGCAAGGCGTTCCGGCCATGGAGCGCCATCGCGCCGTCGAACCCGAGGCACGGGCGGTACGCGTAGGTCGCCTTCCTGAGGGTCAAGGTGTTGAGCGCCGCGGCTTCGTCGCGGCCGTCGGGGAACTGGACGTGGATCGCCCGTGCCGGCGTCGCCGGGGCGAACTGGGTGCGCTGCGCGACGAACGCGCGCGCCTGGGTCGCGAAGTGGGTGGCGATGGTCCCGGCTTCGGCCAAGTCGTGCGTCGGGGAGGTGTTCAGCGAGAAGTTGAACACGCGTACGGCATCGCAGCCGGCCGTCTCGGTTGAAGCCCGCCCGGCGGGTGACTGGCCCTGTCGCCGAGACAGGGTCGAGGAAGGCGCGACACACACCTCGAACCAGTTGGAGTGCCAACCGTGCAGGTACGCCCCGGAGGCACCGGGCTGCGTCACGAACACCGACCGGTCGCCGGCATAGTCCTCACCCAGCCCGTCGGTGGCCGCGACGAACAGCAGCGCCGACGTTGGGCGGCAGTTGAGCTGGAAGCTGTAGCCGCCGTTGGCCGATGTGCGGCCGAAGTAGACGCGCATCACGCTGTGGGGCGGGCCGACGTTCGGGAACCGTGGCTCCAGGGCGATGAGCCGGACATGGAGGTTGCCGCCCGGCCCGGGGAACAGGTCGCCCGCCGTGACCGTGCCCGAGATCGTGACCCCCTGGGTGTCGCACGACGGCCCGGAGCCGGTTGGCGGCGAGGCGCCGGCTCGATCGACGACGGTGGCGTCGGAGAGTCCCGGGGATCCGAGGGTGTAGGTGGTGCCTGGTTCATCCCCGCGCTGAATGGTCTGGCCGAAGCTGTACGGCGACGCGCCATCCGCCCCTGTCCCACCGATCCACGACGCCGTGTAGGGGGCGTAACCCATCGGCGCCAGCGTGGCGCGGAGGTTCCATTCGTGGGGCAATGGCCCTGCCGTCAGCATCCAATGCGCCCGAACCGCCTGACCACCGGCAACCGTCTGGGTCCAGCTGGCGTTCCCGGAAGCCAGGCGCCAGCCGTTGGGCAGGCCGAGGCTCCCCGAGAAGGTGGTCGGCACAGACACCGTCGACGTGATCAGAAGGGTCGCGCTCACGCTGGCGCCAGCCGTGGGCAGGCTGCCCAACCGCCACTGGACGTTGAACGGCTGTTGATCACGTTGATAGAGCACGTTCATGGCCGGCGGGTCGAACGCGCGGCGCGAGGCCTGCGCCCCCGACGGCGTCGTGCGCACGGCGACGCTGTCGGCGACGCCGAGGGCAACGTCGCCGAACGCATGGCCGACGACGTGGGCCGACACCCAGGCCGTGAAGGGCTCGCGCGCCCTGACGACGAGCGAGAGGGTGTGGGACGTGTCGGCCGGGATCTCGGCGATCGACCAGTGGACCTCCGAGCCGGTGCCGGTGGACGTGGCCACGCGCTGTGCTTCAGGCTGGGCTGAGAGGACTTCCAGGCTGTCCGGCAGCGTGATGACGGCGGTCGTGGCGGTGAGATCCACCGACGGCGCGATCGTCAGCGTGAGATCAACCGGTGTGCCCAGGTTGGGTGGGGACGCGACGTCAAGCGAGGTCGAGATGAAGGCGGATCCGTCGAGATACGGCGTGTCGACCGAAGCTTCGATCGGCCGTGCTCCGGCGGAGCTGAGCACGACGAGCGCGCTGATGAGGCCGGCCAGGCGCCGACGCGCGGGACGGGGGCGGCGCCCGGCTGCGGGAGGAGGACGAAACCGCTCCGAAATCGGGAGTGGGTCGGCCGGTCGAAGGCCGGGCATGAGAGGGCTTGGCATCGCGGATCTCCGTGGGTGGTGTCGGACTGGTGGCCATCACGCTACCATCCGCGGCGTTGCACAAGCGTCACGCCTGCGTCACACGGGAAGATTGGAGGGAGCCGCGATCACGCGCGTTGCCGACGGCTGCAGCGGCCGTGTCGTGCCGCGCATGGTGAGTGGGGGCGGCGCGTCCGGAGTGCTGGGCGGCAAGGAGCGAGGTCTTGCCGGACCCCCCTGCCCTCAGCGATGGCGGGTGCCGAGGGCGAGCTAGGCTGAAGACCGTTGCCGGCTCGTCGCCGTTGAGGGTTGTGGCCGATCGGGGTTGCCGGAGCGACTGGTCTCATGACAGTCCGAGGTTGGACGCGGAGCAATGCACGTGCTAGAGTCAAATGCAAACACAAAGGTACATGTAGAAAGGGCAGATACAATGCAAAACCTGCTGGCAACCGTCACGGATCGCGGCCAGGTGACCATTCCGGCGGCTGTGCGCAGGCATCTCAGAGTCAATGCCGGTGCCAAGATCGTGTTTCAAATCGACGACGAAGGCAGAGTTCACGTGACGCCGGCGCCGTACACGTTCGAGACCGTGCGCGCTTCAGTGGGTCCGCTGAAGTCTTCCCTCTCGGCGGAAGAGATCGCCGAAGCCGTGGATGAAGCACGCACGCAGCGATACCGCCGCACGTTGGCGGATAGCACGCGATGAGGTTTCTCGACGCCAACGTTCTGATCCGGTACATCACCGGCGATGTTCCGCAACACCTGGATGCGTGTACCGCGCTGTTCAGACGGCTGCACTCGGGCGAGGAGCACGTGTACACCTCTGAAGTCGTGATCGCGGAAGTCGTCTATGTGCTGTCCTCGCGCTTGCTCTATCAGCTTGGCGCCGCGGATGTCGCCTCACGACTCAAGCCTCTGGTGCTGCTCCGGGGGGTGAGCGTTCCACATAAACAGACCGTGATCTCAGCGCTTGATATCTATGCGGGCGCTGGTTCCATCGACTTCGAAGATGCATTGCAGATTGCCCACATGCGGCGGTTGGGGGTGTCGGAGATCTACTCTTATGACCGGCACTTCGACCGCTTCCGCGGCCAAGTTCACCGCATCGAGCCGTAGCCGCTTCACGTTCTGCCGCGCCCTATGATCCCCCGCATCGCCAGCTTCCGCCACGCCTTCGCCGGCGTCGCGCACGTCGTCCGGACCCAGGTCAACGCGCGCATCCACGTCACGGTCGCCGTCGCCGTCGTCGCCCTCGGCGCGTGGCTGCGCCTACCCGCCGGCGCGTGGGCGGTGCTCGTGCTGTGCATCGGCCTGGTCCTGGCCGCCGAGGCGTTCAACACGGCCGTCGAGGCCGTTGTCGACCTTGCGAGCCCCGACATCCACCCCTTGGCCAGGATCGCCAAGGACGCCGCCGCCGGCGCGGTGCTCATCACCGCCATCGCGGCGGTCGTCGTCGGGTTGCTCGTGCTCGGGCCGCCGCTGCTGGCGCGCCTCGGGTACTGATTCCGGAAGCGCGCCAGCAGCCTTACGCCATCACAACCCCGTCACTCCCCCCGCCGCCCCGCGAGCGCCGCCGCCCCCAGGTCGCACGCGATGCGCTCCGAGATCTGCGCGTAGATCGCCGCCAGGTCGTCCGTCGTCGGCGAGCGGTAGAACCGGTCCGGCGACGTCGCCACCAGGCCGAGGAGGTCCGCGTCGATCTGGTTGCCCAGCCCGATCGTGTACACCAGCGCGCCGCGCGCCTTCAGCGCCGCGCCTTGCGCCAGCACCGCGCTGTTCGGCGCGCGCTCGACGTTCTGGAGCCCGTCCGTCAGCAGGATCACCACCGGCTTGGCCGTCGCGCGGCCGCCCGCCGTCAGCGTGGCCACCCCCTGGGCCAGCCCCAGGTCGATGCGCGTCCCCTGGCGCGACGTCAGGCCCGCCAACCCCGCTTGCAGCCGCGCGAAGTCGTCGGTCAGCCCCACCGCCTCCTCGGCCGCGATGTTGAAGGCCACCACGGCCGCGTGGTCACGGTCGTAGCTGAGCTGCGCCAGGAACGCCTCCGCCGCCGCGCGCGCCGCGTCGAGCTTCGTGCCGCCGCCCGTCGCCGCCGGCTCGAGCATGCTGCTCGACGTGTCCAGCACCATCACCACGTCCAGCGGCTTGTCCACCGGCGTGCACGTCCGGACCGCTCCGAACGGCAGGTACACGATGTGCCGCTCCGGCTTGAAGCCGTACACCTCGACCACCGGGATCGGGAAGATCAGCCGGCCGTCGTTGCCCAGCGCATCGCGGTAGCGCGCCGTCGCCTCGACGTTCGTCGGCCAGATCCCGATCTCCAGCGGCTCCAGCCGATACTGCAGCGTGATCGACTCGTCCGCCATCACGTTGCCCAGCGTCCACGTCAGCGTGTTGGCCGCCGCGTCGAACGCCGCTGGCGGGACCGCCGAGTCGCGGATGTAGCGCATGTTGCGCGGGATCACGTCGACGATCGTGATGCTCTCCCACAGTCCCGGCTCCGGCCGGTAGCGCGTCATGCCCCGCGCCAGGGCCACCACCTCCGTCGGATCCGGCTCGGTGAAGATGCGATCCGCCGATCCTGTCAGCTGCAGGATCTGGTCGCGGTTGATCGGCTGGTACTCGTTCGTCGGCAGGATGAGGGCATAGACCTCGATGCCGGCCGCCAGCGCCGCGTCCGCCTCCGCCCGGGGATCGTCCTTGAGCACCCCGTCGCTGACCAGCAGCAGGATCTGCCGGTGCGTCGTCTTGCGCCGCACCCCTTGGAGCTCGCGGATCGCCGTCGTCAGCCCCGCCGTCGAGCGCGTGTCGCCGTTGGCGTCCAGGCCCGATACCAGCGAGCGCACCAGCCCGATGTCGCTCGTCAACGGCTGCTCGAGCGTCGCGCCGTCGTCGAACGTCACCAGTGCCACCTCCGCCGTGCGCGGGTCGAGCTCGCCCAGGAGCGCCGCCGTGGTGTCCTTCGCCCGGTCCAGCGCGTCGACGAAGCTCATCGACCGCGACGTGTCGAAGAGCAGCGCCAGCTGCACCTGCTCCTGCTTGCCCGGGCATTGCCCATGAACCGTCAGCGTCACGCCCACGGTGGCGCCCAGCGGGATGCGCCGCGGCGCCGCCCACTTGTCCGGCGTGCCCACGCACGCGTCCGGCGCCGGCGGGGGCACGTCCTTCGGCTCGTAGGGCTCGCTGTCGAACACCCAGACCCCGCTGTCCAGGATCTTGAACTGGTTGGTCACGTAAGACGGCAGCGTGTCGATTCCCGGGTCGGCCTCGGGCTTGACGTAACCCACGTAGACCTTGCCGTCGTCGTCGACGCCGAGGTCGAGCGACCACAGCGTGCGGTCCGGCATCGGCCAAGAGGCCAAGAGCCGCCCGTCCGGGCTGTAGCGGAACGCCCACCGGCCGCGCCCCAGGATGAACACATCGCCCGTCGGGCCCGTCGCCACGCTGGCCGGGCCGTCGTGGGTGGCCCACTCGCCGTGATCCGTGCCGTCGATCCCGCGCACCAGGATCCGGTTGCGCCCCCGGTCCGCGAGGTAGATCCGGTCGCCGTGCATCGCGATGTCCACCGGCACCGCATAGGTGTCGGCACGGATCGACCAGCCCGCGATCTCGTTGCCGTCGGAGTCCAGCACGTGCACCTTGCCCGTGCCCTCGTCCAGCACGGCCACCTTGCCGCCGTCGGCGGCCACGGTCGACAACCGCGATGGGGCGTCCGGGTCCGGCAGGATGCCCGGGAACGTCGTCCACTGCGGCAGGAAGTCGTCCGGCCGCCGGCTGAGCTGACCGAAGTCCACCGAGTAGATCGTGGTGCCGTCGATGGCCACGTCGCGCGTGAACCACGTCCGGCTGCCGGCGCACATCCCGACCTGCGACTTCAGATCCGGCGCGCCCGCGACCAGCCGGCCATGGCGCGTCCAGCGCTGCACCGTCTGCGGCAGGATGAGCTGGCTGGTCGCCATGTAGGTCTGCTGCGGCCGGGCCCCGACCGCGTTGTACCGGCCCAGCAGCACCGCCACGTCGCTGGCCGCGTCGACGCGCGCCGGCAGCGCCGGGCCCTCGAGGTGCGGCGCGTCCGTGCCGCCGGCGAAGAGCGGGACGTCCTGCCGCCGTTCAGGGTGCTCGAACATCATCACGCCCTGCCAGAAGCAGTGCGCGAAGCCCGAGAGCACCCGCCCGTCGACGTGCGCGTCCAGGAAGTGCACGATCCGGCCGAAGTAGGCCGCGTACACCCGCCCCCCCGTCGGGCCGATGTACATCGGCGTCCGGTCGCGGAGCTGGAAGATCTCGACGTTGCGCGACACGAACACGCCCGCCGGCCCGACCGCGATGTCCTCGCCGTTGTAGAACGGCACGATCTCGCGCAGCCGATGGTCCGGCTCGAAGATGACGACGCCCGCCTCCCACCGCCCGGGCGCTTGCTGCGGGCCGTCGCTGAAGGACGGCTCGGGGTCCGGCGCCGGGTCGCAGAAGGGGTTGAAGAGGACCGCCGGGATCTGGTTGATGACGTGCAGCTCATCCGCCGCGCTGACGTCCAGGCTGTACGGCACGCTGCCGTGCACCCGGAAGTCGATGGTGGTCTGGAGCGTGCCCTCAGGCAGGAACACGTCCACCCCGGCATCGACGATGACGGCTTCGCCCGGCGCCGGCTCGCACCCGTTGAACTGGATGAAGGCGTTGGTCGCCGTGCGCGAGAGGTAGACCCGGCCGTCGCGCCGGATCGCCAGGTCGAGATACGAACCCTGCAGCTGGAGCTGCTCGACGTCGATCTCGAAGCTGAAGAGCGACGCGCCGCTCGGCGAGAGCCGGTCTACCCGCGCCAGCGTCTTCACCTGGTTGTTGGCGATGTAGCGGCCCTCGAGGAGCACGTACACCAGGCCGTCGAACCCGACGTCGAGCCGCTTGGGCGTCCAATCGCCGAGGAACTGCACCCCAGGCGCGCTGCCGACCAGGTTGGGAAGGCCCCAGACCCGCAGCGGACGACCGTCGGCAGCCAGGGCATGCACGGCCTTGTGTTGGAGATCCAGCACGTAGATCGTGCCGTCGGGCGCCGAGCTGATGTCGCCCACCAGCCCGAACTGCCCCGCCCGCAACGACCACGGCACGCCGCGCCACGTGTCGACCAGGCGGTAGGCGTAGGCGATGGAGGGGTCACCGCCCTGCTCGGCGGGGCGTGCCTGGACCGGCGGGGCGCCGACCCCCGCGGAAGCGAGCACGAGGCTCGCGGTGGTGGTCGCCACCGCCGCGCGGGCCAGTCGGAGGAAGGCGGTCGGGCCGTCCGGCGCAAGCGCGCGAGCGAGCCGGGGAAGTCCGTGGACGACGCATCGCAGGCACATGGGCGCAGCCTCCTGGGGGTGTCTCTGGGGCCGGCGCGGCCGGCCGGACCGCTATTCTACATGATTGGACGTGACGACGCGGCCGGAAGGATCCTTGCTCCGCCGCGATGGTCCACGCATGGTATTAACGCCGAGCCCTCCGAGCCGAGGACACGCCACGGGCGCCGGCCGCCCCGCCGTAATCACGGCCAGGCCGCCACGGGCTCGCCGACGTGGCGCGTGTAAGCCAGCCCGAGGCCGGGCGGGAAGCGACTCAGCCCTTCGGCGCGCAGGCGCGGCGCCGCGTCAGCCTCGTACCGGTCGAAGTCCGCCCGCGACGCGAACCGATAGTGCACGTCGAAGCGGACGTCGTCGCCATCGATGCGATACACCTGCGCATCGATGGCACCTGCCGCGCACACCGCCGCCAGATGGCCGTCACGCAGCCACGCCACCCACGCGTCGGCCACGGCCGGGTCCGTGAACACGCAGCTGACGACGTAAAGGAGCATGCGGCCAATCATAGCGCAAGGGGAACGGGCGTTGTAGCGTGCCTGCCGACCGTGCCGGCCATCCGTTGACCCGGGGAGGAGCGGGCGCTACAATGCCCGCACGCCCGCATCCATGACCAAGGTCGCACTGTGAACCGCACGCCTCTCTTCGACCGCCATCAACGCCTCGGCGCCCGCATGGTCGAGTTCGCCGGCTGGGAGATGCCGGTGTGGTACGCCGGCATCCAGGCCGAGCACGCCGCCGTCCGGACCGCCGTCGGGTTATTCGACGTCAGCCACATGGGTGAGTTCATCGTCCGTGGGCGCGACGCGCGGGCCGTGCTGCGGCGCGCGCTCACCAACGACGTTGCCGAGCTCGAGATCGGCGAGGCGCAGTACACCGTCCTGCCCAACGCCGACGGCGGTACGGTGGACGACCTCCTGGCCTACCGCCTGCCCGACGACCCCCGCGGCCACCCCCTATACCTGCTCGTCGTCAACGCCTCGAACATCGACAAGGATCGGGAGTGGTTGCGGGCTCAGGTGCGCGCCGGCGAGGACGCTGTGCTCGACGACCGTTCGGGTGACATGGCGCTCGTCGCGCTCCAAGGGCCGCGCGCCCCCGCCGTGCTGTCGGCCGTCACCAAGCTCGGTGTCTGGCAGATGGGCTACTACCACTTCGATCGCGGGGACGTGGCCGGCGTGCCCGCGCTCGTGTCCCGTACCGGCTACACCGGCGAGGACGGCTTCGAGATCATGGCCGACAACGCCGGCATCGGCGCCGTGTGGGATGCGCTGGTCGAGGCCGGCGCCGCGCACGGCCTGCAGCCGGCTGGCCTCGGGGCACGCGACAGCCTGCGCATCGAGGCCGCGATGCCGCTCTACGGCCACGAGCTCGACGATGCCACGAGCGCCGTCGAGGCCGGGCTGGGGCGCTTCGTCAAGCTCGACAAGCCCGAGATGGTCGGCCATGAACGGCTGGCCCGCGAGAAAGCCGAAGGCCCCACCCGCAAGATGGTGTGCTTCGAGATGACCGGCCGGGGCATCCCCCGCCAGGGCTACGCCATCCACGCGGGCGGCGCGGTCGTCGGCGCCGTCACCAGCGGCCTGCAGTCGCCGACGCTCGGGCGCGCCATCGGGATGGGCTACGTGCCGGCGGAGCGGGCCGCCGTCGGCGGCGAGCTCGGCGTGGACATCCGCGACACGCTGGTGCCCGCGAGCATCGTCCGCCGGCCGTTCTATCGCCGCCCGGCCGCCGGATGACGCGGCCAGGCACGTCACGCCCATGCCCGCCGCCCCGATACCCACTGCCGCACCGCCGGCCCCGCTGCCGATGGTGCTGGCCGGGTCGCGGACGATCCTGCGGCCCTACACCGCCGGGTTCACCGAGGCCGAGCTCAAGCGGCTGCACCGGTGGGCGCGGGATGCCGAGCTCGCGCGCTTGACGAGCGGCGTGCCGCTCGACGTGCCGTACGAGGAGTTCAAGACCCTGTTCGAGGCCAGCCCGGCTCGCCTTTCGGCCAGCCGCGACGCGCTGTTTGCCGTGCTGCGGGCCGAAGGCGAGCTCATCGGCCGCGCCGGGCTGTTCGGCGTCGACGCGCCGAACGGCACCGCGGAGCTGGGCGTCGTGATTGGCGATCGCCGGGCCTGGAACCGCGGCCATGGACGGGAGGTGGCCGATCTCCTGGTGCGCCACGCATTCGCCGACCTCGGCCGCCATACCGTGACCCTCCGCACGTATCCCGATAACACGCGCGCCCGTCGGGCGTTCGAGGCCGCCGGCTTCCGGATGGTGGCCGAGTGCCGCCGGTTCACCCTTGACCGGGGCCTCCATACCGAGGTCGAGATGCAGATCCGTCGCGAAGACGGGCCCGCCTGCCCCGCATCCATCGCGGTGAACGAACGGTTGAGCCTCGCCTGAGCCTTCCCCGGCTGGTGCCGCGGCCCAGCCGGCCGGACCCGATCGTTGTCGCATCTCCCGGCGATGTCGCGAACTTGACGTGCAGAACGCATGTTCTGTATACTCGTACCCGCTGCCCAGCCGCCAGCACGTCACCCCCTCTCGCCCTTGCCGTGCCCCGTGGGGTTCGCCCCCCGCGCGTTGCGCGCGCCAGATCTTTGGGAACCCCATGTCACGGCTCGTTCGTCTAGGATTCACCTTCTCCGCCATCGCCGGCCTGGCCGCCGTCGCCATCCTGGCGCTGGCGCGTCCGGGGACGGCGACGCGCGCCGTGGGCGCCGATCGGACGGATGCGGGCCGCGAGGCCTGGGCGCCGGCCTCCGACCCCTTCGCGCCGTCCGGTGCCCCCGAGGCAGCGCCCGCGGCGGGTCCGTTCGCCCGGTCTGCCGGCCAGGTGCTCCAGCCCGCCGAGCTCGTCCGCGGCCCGGCCGACCGGGACTTCGACGTCGCGGCGTTCCTGGCGAGCCGCGGCGCCACGGGCGGCCGGAACGCGGACCTCGCCGCCGCCATCACGCGCGTCAGCGTCCAGCACGCCGTCAGCCCACGGTTGCTCGTCGCGATCGTCGAGCTCGAGACCGGCGCCGTCGACGCGGCCGGGAGCGGCGTCCCGGCGGCGGTGTCCACCGACCGACTCGCCGGCATGGCCGCCTGGCTGGCCGACGGCTACTACGGCGCCCTCTACCGGGGTGAGACCGACGTGCAGTTCGCCGACGGCCGGCGCGCGCCCGGGCCGGCGGGCGGGGGCCCGGCGCATCTGGCCATGGCGCGCTACCTCGCCCGAGGGACGACGTCGGGCGAGCTGGACGCCAGGCTGGCCGCGTTCGCGGCGACCTACGAGGGCCTGTTCGGCCCGCGCCCCGTCGCGCCGCAGCCCGTGCCGGCGGGCGCCGTCCAGCCGCCGCTGCTCCTGCCATGGGCGGAGGGCGAGCAGTGGTACTTCACCGGCGGCCCCCATGGCGCATGGGGCATCGCCACGGCCTGGGGCGCCGTCGACTTCGCGCCGCCGTCGCTCGTGGGGTGCCGGGCCGCGCCGGAGTGGGTCGTGGCGTCCGCGCCGGGGGTGGTGGTATGGTCGGACGACGGCCTCGTCCTGGTTGACCTGGACGGCGACGGCTACGACGGCACCGGCTGGGTCATCGCCTATCTCCACATGGCCACCGCCGAGCGCGTCGCCGTCGGCACGGTGCTGGAGGCTGGTGACCGCGTCGGCCATCCATCGTGCGAGGGGGGAGTGGCCGACGGGGCGCACGTTCACTTCGCGCGCCGCCTCAACGGCGAATGGCTGCCGGCCGACGGTGGCCCCGTGCCGCTCGACCTCTCGGGTTGGACCTTCACGTCCTACGGCTCGGAGTACGACGGCAGCATGGCCCATCCCGATCGCGGGACGCGCGTGGCGGTCACCAGCCGCCGCCCAGGCGACACCGAGGTGGCGTCGGACAACGGCCCTGCCCGACGCGCGGCACTGGCGGACGCCTGGGCCAGGGCCGGCGCCGCCGGGACAACCGCCGTCGCGTTCATGCCACCCGGCGCGACCGTGGGCGACGATCCGTCAGCGGGCGCGCAGGCGTCCGACCCGGCGATCCAGTCGAGCGCCGACCCCGGTGGGGCCGATGCCGCGAACGGACCGCGCACGGTCGCTGCAGCGCCTGGCGTCGCGGCCGACCGGCCCTCGACGCTGGCGCTGCGCATCGCGCTCCACGGACGCGCGACCCACGCGGCATCGCTGGTCATCGGCCTCGCGCGTGACGGGGCGCCGCCGCTGGTGCTCATGGGGCGCACGGACGCCGCCGGCATGAGCAACGCGATCCCGCTCCCCGCCAGCGTCGGCGGCACCTATCACGTGACGGCACGCGTGTCCGGCTACTTGCCGGCCGAGCATCTCGACGTGACCCTTGGGGCGGGCGACGTCTTCATCGACTTCACGGCCGGTGGTGCCGTGGCGCTGCCGGCGGGTGAAATCGACGCGAACGGCGCGATCGACGCCGGCGACGCCGTTGCCTGGCTGCGCGAGTGGTATCGCGGCGGCGCCGCGGGCGATCTCGACGGCGACGGTGCGATCGGGGCCCGCGATGCGTGGCGGCTCGTCCGCAACCTCGGCGGCCGGTGACCGGGCCAGCCCCGACCTCCGCTCGGTGAATTGGCGCCTGGGCCGCGCGGATCGGGCGCCGCATGCTACAATCGGCCTTCCATGATCGAGTGGCTCACGCTGGCGCCGCCGCTCGCGCTGGCGGTTGCCGGTGCCTGCGCCGTGCTTGGCCGCCCCGCCGATGGTCGAGTGCGCGGGGCGGCGATCGTCGTGCTGGTGGGGACGGCGGTGGTGACCGCGGCCGCGATGACCTGGCTGCTCTTCATGACCGACCGTTCGGTCCTGCACCTTCCGCTGTCACCGTGGTCCAACGCCGTGTTCACCGGCGATCCGGCGCGCGCCGTCGAGCGCGTGGGCGCCGCCTGTATGGCGGCGGTCGGTGGGTTGGCGCTGGCGGTCGTGCTGCGGGCGCCGCGCGCCGACGCGCACCTCGGGATCGCGCTGCTGGTCGCCGCGGCCAGCGCGCTGTTCATCGCCGCCGCCCGCACGCCGCTTGGGCTGGTGTCGGCATGGCTGATGCTCGACGCGGCGCTCTTCTTCGGCCCCCGCATCGGGCGGCGAGGCCTCCTTGCATCACAGGTCGGCCTCTTGTGGGTCCTCGCGGCGCTGATGGACGTTCCAATCGACGCCGCCACGCTCGACGCCACGCCGCTCTCGGCGTGGACGCGCGCCTGGCTGGCGGGCGCCGCGATGGCGCGCATGGGGCTCTACCCGTTGTGGTGGACGGTGCCGCGTGCAGCGGCGGCCACGGCGCGCGAGATGCCGGCCACGCGCCTGGCGCCGATGCTGGCCGGCGCGTATCTGCTCCTGGCGGCCACGCCTGGCGTCGTCGGCGGGCCGTCGTCGGATCTCGTGACGGTGCTGGGGCTGGTGGCGGCGTGGGCCGGAGCGGTCGTGGCGTGGAGCACGCCACGGGGCGCGGCGACCGTGGACTGGATGCTCGTGCACCTCGGGGGCATGACGATGGTCGCGGCGGCCTTGCCCGGCCCGATCGGAAAGGCCGCGGCGACCCTGGTGCTCGCCGAAGCCATGGTGTTCGGCGTCGCCGCATACGCAGGCAGCGACTTGCCGTCGCCCGCCGCCCGGTGGGCCGGCCGGCTCGCGGCGGCCAGCGCCGCCGGTGCCTTGCCCGGCGCCGGCTTGATCGGACGATGGCTCATTCTCCAGACGGCGCTATCCGCGGGCATGCCCGCGGTCGCCGCGTTGGTGGCGCTGTCGACGGTGCCGGTCGTCGCCCGATGGGCACGTGACGCCCGTGCGCCGCTGCCGGCCGGTGCGCCGTCCGCCGCCGCCACCGCGGTGGTCGGCGGTGCCGTGACGCTGAACCTCCTGTGGGGCCTGACCGGTGTGCTCGCGCTCGTGGTGCGCGGGCGAGTCGACGTGCCCTGGCCGCCGGTCCTTGCGCTTCAGCCCAGCGTGGCGGTTTTGGCGGGCATCGGGCTGCCGCTCGTGTTCGGCGTGCTGCTGCGCGGCATCGGCGTGGGGCGGCTGGCGGGATCGGTGGCGCCTGGCGACCTCGCGCGCGCCGTGCGGTTGACGACCGCGTTCGATGCCATGCGGTCGGCGTCGATCCGCGCGGGGCGGTTCATCCACGATCGCCTCGGCCTCGTTGACAGCCAGAGGGCGATGGGGTGGACGCTCCTGGCGGGGCTGGCCACGGGCCTGGCATTCCTCGTGCCGCCAGCATCGACAGCGATGCCGGAGGGGAATGGCGGCTGGATCGGCGTGGCCGCGGCGGCCGGCATCGCCGCGGCGATGCTCCTGGTCGCTGCGCCGGCGGTCTGCCTGGCGGCGCTGGCGGCCGGTTACGCGCTGGCCGGCGGTGCGCTGCTGACGCCTGGCGCGGGGCTCGACGGCCCACAGGTCGTTCTCGGCGCGATCAAGCTGGTGACCGGTGCCGTCGTCGTGGCGATCCTGGCGCTCAGCTGGACCCAAGCTCGCGGGGTGCAAACCCGCGGATCCCGGCCGGCGGCGGCAGCCCGGCGTGCCCTCGCGGCGCTGCGCGGCGACACGGAGCCGGACGAAGATCGCGGCCTGGCCGCCATCTGCCTGGCCATCGCGCTTCTGGCCGCGCTCGGCGTCCCGTCGGCGACCATGCCCGAGACCTTGCCGCTGTCCGCGCTGCGGGTGGCGCTCGGCCTGACGGCGGGCGGTGTTCTGACGGCGGTGTTCGCGCGCACGGCGCTGCGCGTGGCGTGTGGCATTCTCCTGGCGCTGTGCGGCTTCGACTTGATCTATGCCCACATCGAGCCGGGGTTGCTGATCACGGGCGGATTGGCGGTGTTCCATATCGCGTACACGATGGTGGCCACTGCGTTCTTGGGCGACGATTCCGTCCGGAGTGAGCTCGCGTGATCGAGCGCCTGACGCTGCTGGCGTTGGTGGGGATGCCGTTCGCGGCCGGGGCGGCCTGCCTGTATCTGGGGCATCGCCGGGCAGGAACGGCGATCCGGGTGTCGGTGGCGGCCGCGCTGGCCGTGGTGGTGCTCGTGTCGGTTGCGACCGTGGACATCGAGATCCCGCTCGTGGCCAACCGCGCGCTGACGCTGAAGGCCACCGCGCAGCTCGGTATCCAGCTGCTCGGCCTGGCGATGCTCGGGTTCGTGATGTCGTTGATCCCCGACCAGACCGACGATCTGGTGGGGTGGCTAGCCGTGGCCTGGCTGAGCTTGGGGGGGCTGGCACTGGCCCTCATGATCACGGCGCTGCCGGTGGCCCTCCTCAGCTTCGTGGGCTCGACCATCTTGTGGGCGTTCGCCTTGCCAGAGGCGCGCCGGGCGCAAGCCGCGCCGTCGATGGTGCGCTTCACCGCCTTGCTGGCGCTGGCGACCCCACTGCTGCTCATCGCGTTCCGCCTGGCCGAGAGCCGCACCACCGCCACGCCGAGCATCGAGCGAATGGTGCTGGCGCTGGCGGTGCCGGCGTTTGCGCTGCTCGTCGGGGTCATCCCGCTCCATGCCTGGGTGCTCAGCCTGTCGAGCAACACGCCGCGCGAGATGCTGTTCGGCATCCTCCTGGTGGTCGAGACCGCCGGCTTCGGGCTCCTGCTGCGGGTGCTGGCCGCGCATCCCTGGATCGTTGGCGAGGCGCGCGACGCCCTGGTGATCGGTGGCGCGCTGTCGGCGCTCCTGGGCGGATGGATGGCGTTGGCCTCGCCGCGCCGCGACCCCGACGATTGGCTGGTGTACGCCACCGTGGCCAACAGCGGCATCGTCCTGGCCGGCCTGGGCACCCGTTCGCTGTCAGCCGGCGTCGGCGTCGCGCTGTTCCTGTTCGCCCGAGTGCTGGCGCTGGTGGTGCTGGCGCTCGCGCCGCGCGTTGGCGGCGTGATGCGCCGCCTGGCTTACGCGGCCGGCACGCTGGCGCTGGCGGGCACGCCGGGTCTGGCGGGCTTCCCGGGCTTGTGGCTGATCATCCGCCGGCTCCAGATCGCCGACCACAGCACCGCCAGCCTGGCGATCTTGATGGGCAGCGGTCTTTTGTTCGCGACGGCAGTGCGCCGCTGGCAGGCGTCGGAGGCCGGCGTGGACGGTGCATGGCCCGTCGAGGACGACCCCGGCGCGCGCCGGGCGGTGCTGAGTCTGATCGCGCTCATGATCGTGATCGGCCTTGCGCCTCAGCTGATCGCCGACGCGTTCGCATCGGCCATGCGCGACTTGTACTTCCCGGCGGAGTGAGCGTGGCGGCCTGGCCCGGGCGCAGGCGCTTGCCCGCGACCGGCCGCCAAAACGCCTTGGCAAGCACGCACCGCTGTGCTATGGTGGACTTCGGTCGTGGCCGGGTGGTGGACCGCCGGACCGCGCCGGAATCTCGACATGGGGGACGCGCGGGTCCGGACCACGGCCGGCGCGCGAGTGGTGCGCGGGGGCTTGCAGACCCCCGGTCACGAGGATGAGCGCATGCAGTTGATGAAGCTCCTGATGACCTGGAACATCATCCCGGGGCAGGAACGCGCGTACATCGAGTTCAATGCCAAGGAGTTCGTGCCGCGGCTCATGAAGATGGGGCTGCAGCCGATGGACTCGTGGTACACCATCTACGGCGACGTGCCGCAGGTGACGGTCGGCTGGGTCAGCGACGACGCGGACGTGATCCGGCGCGCGGTGCTCGGCGACGACTGGAAGGCTCTGCAGCGCGATCTGGCCCGCTTCGTCACCGACTTCCACTTCAAGATCACGCCCGCCAGCGGGTTGTTCCAGGTCTGACGCTTCGGCGCTCGCGGCGGATCGGGCGCGGCGCGGACCGCGTGCCAGGCGGCGAGGTCCCGGGCCGCCGCCCGCCGCCATTCACGTGCCCGACGGGGCTGGGGTGGCCGCAGGGGGCGTCGCCGGCGGCGATGCGTCCGATCCGGTCGAGGTTTCGGACGGCGTGGTGGTGGCCTCCGACCCGGTCTCACCCTTGGCGCCGCTCGCACCGGCTGCCGGGCGCTTGTCGCTCAGCTTCCGCCGGTTGTCGGTGATGTACCACCCCGAGCCCTTGAAGATGACGCCGGCCGGTGAGATCACCCGGCGCACCGCCCCCTCGCACTCCGGGCACGTGGTCAATGGCGCTTCGCTGAAGGACTGCAGGCGCTCGAAGTCGTAGCCGCACGCGTTGCAGACATACTCGTAGATGGGCATTCGAGTTGACCTTCGACCTCGGATCACAACCGTAGTGGATCGGGCGGGCGCCGGGGCGCTCGTCACTCACTAACTATACTCCCGACTCCCGCGCCCACCCAACGACCTCACGGCGGCGGGGCGCCTGTCGCGCGCGTGTCGCCATGCTGGCGCGCACATCCTGTCACGCGGCGCCGTGTTCGCCTATCCTGGCCCCACGCTGTTGTCCAAGCTGCCTCCCGCACCCGGTACCCGGGCGCGCGGCCGGCGGACGGAAGGAGTCCCAGGGATGCGAAGCAGGTGCAGGCAAGGGCTGGTGGTGGCGGGCCTGGCGTGGCTCGCGACATTCCCGACCACCGGCGCGCGGGGCGAACGGCCCTCGATCATGCGGCAAGCGCAGGGGGCGCACGTCGTCATCGCCGAGGTCCAGTACGACCCCGCGCCCGACGGGAGCGAGTCTCGCTACGAGTGGGTGGAGCTGTTCAACCCCGGCGACGTGCCGGCCGACATCGCCGGCTGGCACATCGCCGACAACCAGAGCACCGACGCCCTCCCGGGTGCCGTGCTTGCGCCCGGCGCCTTCCTGGTGGTGGCGGCTGGCGACGGCTTCGCCGAGCTGTTCCCGGACTTCGCCGGGGCCGTCGTCGACGTGGGTGGTTCGATCGGCAACGGCCTCGGCAACAGCGGTGACCAGGTGCGGCTGCTGGACGCCGACGGCACGGCGATCGACGCGATGAGCTACGGCGGCGACACCGGTGTGCTCGATCCGGCGGCCCCCGACGTCGAGGCCGGCCACAGCCTGGAGCGGGTGCCCGCGGGGGTCGACACCGACTCGGCCGGGGACTGGCACGACGCCGCCGCCGCATCGCCGGGATTCGCCGGCGGCGCGGCGAGCCCCACCCACACCGCCCTTCCCCCGGCGCCGCCGACGGTGGCGCCGGGCGTGGACGTGCGGGTCAACGAGTACCTTGCCGCTCCCCAGGCGGTGGACTGGGATGGGGACGGCACGGCCAACCGGGACGACGAATGGGTCGAGCTGTTCAACGCCGGCAACGCGGCAGTCGACGTCGGTGGGTGGCACCTTGACGACATCGCCGGCGGCGGCTCCTCGCCGTTCGTCGTCCCGGTTGGAACGGTGATCGACCCGCGCGGGTACCTCGTGCTCTTCAAGCGCCAGACCGGCCTGGCGCTCAACAACGATGCGGATGCCGTCCGCCTGCTCCGGCCGGACGGCGCCGAGGCCGATGCCCACGCCTACACCGGCACGAAGCCCGACGGCAGCCACGCGCGCCTCGGCGACGGCGACGGTGCGTGGACCGACACGCTGGCGCCGTCGCCCGGTGCGGCCAACGTGGGCGGGCCGGGGCCGGCGACGCCAGCGGGGGCCACGCCGCCCGCGGCGACGGTGCCGGCCCCGGGCCTCACGCCCGGAACCCCCGGCGCCACCGCCGGGTCTCCGGGGGCGTCGCCGGCCCCATCGGCGTACCTGCCGCTGCTCATCAGCGAGGTGCTCTTCGACCCCGCCGCGAGCGGGGACGACGGGGCCGAGGAGTGGATCGAGATCTTCAACCGCTCCGCGGTGGCGGTCGAGATCGCCGGCTGGTCGGTGGGCGATCGGGCCCGGTGGGACGAGCTGCCCGCCGCCAGCGTTCCGCCGGGTGGGTTCCTCGTCGTCGCCGCGAGTGAGGCGGCGGCGGACGGGCTCCGGGGCGAGGGCGCCACGGCGATCACGATCGCCGACGGGGCCATCGGCAACGGCCTCGCCAACCGGGGCGACGTCGTCCGCTTGCGCGGCCCCACCGGCCAGGTGGCCGATGCCGTCAGCTACGGCGACAACCTGGATGCCTTCGACCCGGCGGTCCCGCGTGGATCGCCGGGCGGCTCCGTCGAGCGGCTGCCGCCCGACGTCGACACCGACTCGGCGGCGGACTGGTGGCCGCAGCCGGCACCGTCGCCCGGGCGCGCGGGCCTGCGGCATGACGCCCCGCCACGGGTGGTGTTGAACGAGGTGCTGCCCGCCCCGTCGCGGGTGGACTGGGACGGCGATGGCGCCGCGGGTTTCACCGACGAGTGGGTCGAGCTCTTCAACGCGGCCGACCATCCGGTCGACCTGGCGGACTGGCGGATCGAGGACCGGGCCGCCGACGGCTGGTCGTATCGCTTCCCGCCCGACGCCCGGGTGCCCGCCGGCGGGTTTCGCGTCGTCTACCGCGCCGTGTCAGGGATGGCCCTGGACAACGCGGCCGACACCCTGCGCTTGATCCGCCCCGACGGGGTGGAGGCGGACCGCTTCACCTGGACCGCGGCCGTGGGTTACGACCGCTCGTGGAGCAGGGCCGGCGACGGGGAGGATGCGTGGACCGGCGACTTTGCCGTGACGCCTGGCGCGCCCAACCGGCCGCGGGCAGCGAAGGGCGGCGCCGGTGCGCGCGAATCGGGCGGCTCCAATCCCGACGCCGGGGCGCGCGCGGTCGGCCTGAGCGAGGTCAGGCGCCTCGCCAGCGGCACGCGGGTCTCGGTCTCCGGGCGGGTGACCCTCCCGCCGGGCGTCGTCGACGCCCGGACCGCCTACATCGGCGACGAGACCGCCGGCGTCCGTCTGTTTCTCGAGCCCAAGGGGGCCGCCTTCCCGGCGTGGTCCGAGGGCGACCGCGTCGCGGCCGTCGGGCGGCTCAAGGACTATCACGGCGAGCGCGAGCTGGTGCTCGCCCGCCCAGCGGATGCGCGGGTGGACGGACCTGGCCCCACGGTTGAGCCGTTCGTGGCGGCCACGGGCGACCTCGGCGAGGCACTCGAAGGCCGGCTCGTCGCCATCGCCGGCCGCGTCGCCGTGGAGCGTGCCAGCCGTCTCGTGCTGGACGACGGCTCAGGCCCCGCCGTCGCGGCACTGCCGCGCGGCACGGGCCGGCCGTGGCCGGTGGTCGCGCCCGGGGCGTGGGGATCGGTGACCGGCGTGGTGGGCCAGTACGCGGCACGGTCGCCGTGGACCGGCGGTCATCGCCTGACGCCGCGTGGCGTGGCCGACCTGCGCTTCGGCCCCCCGGGGCGAGCAGCCGGCGGGCCGGTCCTGCCCAAGGCGCTGCCGCGGACGGGCCTCGGCGGCGGCCGCTAAGGCTCGCACGGGTCCCCTTGGCGACCGTCGCAGCGGTGCCCGCGGGGCCATTGGCATCGGTCGGGCCGCCCAGCGCTGGTCAAGGCCGCCCGGCATCCGCCCCCACCCACGGCAGCCAGACGGCGTTCGCGCCGCCGCGGGCCCAGTCCCAGGCGAACACGCGCGCCAGGTAGCGGTGGACGGGCTCGGACTCGATCTGCAGCGCCGCTTCGCGGTTGGCCTTGCTCGCGCTCTCCGAGCCGTTGAGGCTGCCGACGTGGGTCCAATGCTCCCCTGCCCCGGACGGCCCGCCGAGCCGGACCAGCACCATCTTGTTGTGCAGCCCGAGCCCGGCGGGGTTGCCCACGCGGGCTTGGATATCGAGCCCCTCGCGGCGCCGGAGGTCCTCGACGGCTGCCACGGTGGCGGCATTGCTGTTCCAGTGCGCCGAGTCGTCGAAGTACCCGTCGAGCAGCAACCGCACCCGCGCCCCGCGTCGCGCAGCCGCGACGTAGGCTTGCAGCCGGGGGTTGAGCGCCACGTCACCCTCGGCGGGGCCGTCTCCCCACCAGACCGGCTCGTCGAGCTGCTGCACGAGCACCTCGTCACCGGCGCGGGCCCGGGCCACAAGCCCGAGCAGCCCGGCCGTCGGATGCACCGCGGTCTCGGGCGACGTCAACGCTTCGAAGGCCCATGACCCGTGCGCGACGAGCGGCACGGGCGCCACGGGGATGTAGCTGCTGCCGCCGCTCGCGCGATCGGGCTGGTAGTCCGGCGCCGGCGCGCCGCGATCGGGATCGCGCGCCTGGAACGGTCGCACGTCGGCATGGTGCTCGGGGTCGAGGTCGCGCGCCACGACGTCGCGCGCCCACGCGGCGACGCTGGGCGCGTCGGAGGCAGCGTACACGCCGCGCCGGCCGAGCGTGCCGTCGGATCGGTCGTCGTCCGGGGCGGCGCCCAGGCCCGGGTTCTCGCTGCCGACCAGCACGGTGCGGCCGTCGATGACGAACAGCTTGGCGTGGGCGCCGCGGTAGCGCGGCGCGACGTCGCCGCCGGCGTCCAGCCAGTACACGGCCGCGCCGACGCGATCGAGCAACGCCAGGCACCACCGTTGGCGGGCGTCGATCCCGCCCGCCGGCCGCCCCTCGACCATCAGCCGCACGCGGACCCCGGCGCGCGCCCGGTCGGCCAGCACCTCGCACAAGGCGGGGTGTTCGAACGTGTACGTCATGGCGTCGACCGTCGTGCGGGCCGCGGACAGGTGCCGCGTCAGGAACGCGAAGAGCGCGTCCGGGGCGACGGCGATCTCGACGCTGGCCGTCTCGCGCACCGCCTCCGGTGGGCCGACGATCTCGAGATCCCAGCCCGGGAAGCGGACGCGGCGCCCATGGCCGGGGTCGCTCGGGTCCGACGCCCAGTCCGCCGCGCGGTCGGTGTCGGCCACCGGGCGGGGCGGCGCCCCCGCCAGCTTGCGGTACACGACCTGATGGGCCGCGGCGATCGCCGGCGGGTGGTATGGCACGACGGGCGGCCCGATCCACCCCAGCGCGTCCGCGGGGCGGCCGTAGACCACCGTGTCCACGGCGCGGCCGTCCGCGTCGCGGAGGGTCAGCGTGTCGCCGGTGTTGGCCAGGGTCGGCCCGCCGCGCAGGGTGGCCAGGCGCCGGGGCCCCGGCACGGGCGACGTGCCGGCCCAGGCCCACGCCGGCGGGTGACCGAAGCTGCGCTCGAACGCCGCACCGTCGCGCGCCAGCCACCACCATTGCCCGGGCCCGATCACGGCCGGCCCTGGGAACGACGCCGCGCCCGCGGCGTCGCCGAGCGACCACCCGAGCAGATCCACGGGGTGATCCGCGACGTTCCAGAGCTGGACGGCCTCGTCGGCGTCGCCCGGAGCGTAGCCGTCGGCGAACACCGCCGCGATGACGACGGGCGGCGGCTCCGCGGTGGGCGGGTCGTCGCGCACACCGAGAAGCACGAGCGCGCCGAGCCCGGCGCGGTGGGCACAGCGTCCCCATTGGGCGCGCATGCCCCCAGTGTGTCGCACGCGGGGGTCGGGCGCCAGGGGCGGCGCGCCGCGATCGCGACGCCGGGGCGACAACGGGGCGTACGCTCCGGGGCCCGCTCCGCACCGCCGCTAAGGTACAATTCGGCGTATGGATCTCGACCCCGCGCGCCGGGCACCCGCTTCGCCCGCCCCGACGACGACCGGGGCGTCCGCGGTCGCCATCGGCCCGGGGGCCCGCGTGGCGTTCGTCGGGCTGGGCGTCATGGGACGCGGGATGGTGTCAAACCTGCTGCGCGCCGGCTATGCCGTGACGGTCTTCAGCCGCAGCATGGCCAAGGCGACCGACGCCGTCGCCGCCGGCGCGATGCCGGCCGCGTCGGTCGCCGACGCGGTGCGCACCGCTGATGCCGTCGTGACCATCGTCGGGTTCCCGACGGATGTGCGTGCGGTGGTGCTCGGCCCGGACGGCGTCGTGGCCCATGCCCCTCCAGGCAGCCTCGTCGTGGACATGACGACGAGCGAGCCGGCGCTGGCCGTCGAGATCGCCCGCGCAGCCCGCGCCCGGGGCATCGATGCGCTCGATGCGCCGGTGTCGGGGGGCGACGTCGGCGCGCGCGCCGGCACGCTCTCGATCATGGTCGGGGGTGACCCGGCCGCCTTCGACCGCGCCCGCCCGCTGCTGGCAGCCATGGGCAAGACCATCGTGCACCAGGGCCCGCCGGGCAGCGGCCAGCACGCCAAGCTGTGCAACCAGATCGTCATCGCCTCCACCATGATCGGCGTGATGGAGGGCCTGCTCTACGCGCGCCGCGCCGGGCTGGACCCCGACACCGTGCTGGCCTCGATCGGCGCCGGCGCCGCCGGCAGCTGGACGCTTTCCAATCTATACCCGCGCGCGGTCCGCGGCGACGACGCGCCGGGGTTCTACGTGCGCCACTTCCTCAAGGACATCCGCATCGCGCTGGCCGAGGCGGAACAGATGGGGCTGCGCCTCCCCGGCCTGGCGTTGGCCGAGCAGCTGTACCAGGATCTGGTCGACCAGGGAGGCGCGATGCTCGGCACTCAGGCGCTGCACCGGGTCCTCGAAGCGGCGAGCCCGCCCACGGCCCCCGCTTGAGATCCGGCCGCCCGCGCCACGTCGACCCCGCTCCCGCCCTGGCCGCCCCGCCCGGCGCGGGCGCCGCCGCTCCCGCCATGCCGCCCGAGGCCATGCCATGACGACCCGCAAACGCTTCCGCTTCCTCGAACGCCAGCGCCCCACGCGCCGCCCCGTCGCCCACGGGCGGCGCACCGAACGCCCGATCCTCAAGGACGCCGCTGACATCGCCGCGCTCCAGCGAGCGGGCCATCTCGTGGCGCTGGCCTTCGACCTGCTCGCCGACGCCGTCCGCCCGGGCGCCCGATTGGACGCCCTGGACGGCATGGTCGAGGCCTTCATCCGCGACCACGGCGCCGAGCCGCTCTACAAGGGCTACCGCGGCACGCCGCCCACCCACCCCCCGTTTTCGGGCGTGATCTGCGCATCGGTCAACGACGAGATCTGCCACGGGCCGCCCCGCCCGCTCGCGCTGGCCGAGGGCGACATCGTCGGCATCGACATCGGCCTCAAGCTCGATGGGTTCTGCGGCGACGCGTGCGTCACCTTCCCGGTCGGCCAGATCGCCCCGGCGGCCGAACGCCTGCTCGCCGTCACGCGCGAATGCCTGTACCGGGGCATCGACGCGGCCCGGGTCGGCCATCGGCTGTACGACATCGGCCACGCCGTGCAGGCGCATGCCGAGGCCAACGGCTACAGCGTCGTGCGCGAGTGGGGCGGGCACGGCATCGGGCGCCAGCTGCACGAGGCACCGTCGGTGCCGCACACCGGGGAACGCGAGAACGACCTGGTGCTGCGCGCGGGCATGGTGTTCACCATCGAGCCGATGATCAACGCCGGCGGCGCCGACTGCGCGCTGACCGACGACGGGTGGACCGTCGTCACGGTCGACGGCTCGCTCTCCGCCCAGTTCGAGCATACCATCGCCATCACTCCGGACGGCCCGCTGATCCTGTCGCGGTAGGGGTTGGTCGGCAGGCGGGGCGCCGCCGCAACCGCCGGGTCCGCCGTCAGCCCGATGCACCGTGCCGGCGTTCCGTCAGACGCCCTGATCCCGGCGCTTGCGCGCCACGAGCAGCCAGCCGCTTCCGTGGCATCCTTGGGGGACGACCTCGTCGATGCTGAAGGCCAGGCGCCACGGCCCGGCCAGCCAGCGCCACCGCCCCAGACGGGCCAGCCGCCGACGGGCGGCCGCGCCCCGGGTCGCCAGCGCCGGCCGCTGGACCCACCGGTCGTAGAGCCGCCCGAACGGGAAGCCCCAGCCACGCGCGGTCTCGACCGCCAGGCCGGCGTGCGCCGCGAGCCGCAGGAGCGCGGGGCGATCGTACCGGCGCGCATGGCCCGCGGCGGCGTCGCCCGGCCCGAACCGGCCTGGACCGGCGGGGACCGTCGCGACGAGGACACCGTTCGGGGCCAGTGCGCGTGCGGCCTCGCGGGCGGCCGCGCCGTCGTCCGCGAGGTGCTCGAGCACCTCGCCCAGCGCCATGGCCGCCGCGGCGCCATCTGCCACGGGCATGTAGGCCGCGTCGGCGCGCACCCACACGATGCGTGCCGCGACGCCGGTCGCCGACGCCGCCCGCCGCGCGCCCGCCAGGCGCCGCGGATCGAGGTCGAACGCGACCACCGCCCGCCCGCCCTGGGCCAGCCGCACGGCCAGCGTGCCCCAGCCGCACCCGGCGTCGACCACGAGGCCGGGGGGCGCCGCCGACTCGAGCGCACGGGCGACGAGGTCGATGCGCCAGGCATGCCGTGGACCGGCATAGGGCGCCGGCGGAGGAAGAGGGCCGTGATCGACCGGCGCGTCAGCGGGCATTGCCCGGCGCATGCGCGCGCACCCGCGCCCAGAGCGCGTCACGCAGCAGGGCCCCCAGCACCGCCGGCGCGAACCGCGCGTCCCATGCCGCCTGCCCGCCGGTCGCCAGCCGCCGCCGCCGCGCCGGGTGGTCCGCGAGGTCCGCGATCGCATCGGCCAGCCGGTCGGCGGTCCACGCGGCGTCGGTGGCTACCGGGACCGCGCACACCTCCACACCCGGCCGCAGCAGGTCTCGCACGGCCGGCGTGTCGCCGGTGACGACCGCGCGGCCGGCCGCCAGGGCGGCGTACACCTTGTACGGCACCACCCGGGCCGCCTTGGGCTGCGCGCCGAACACGCCGAGGCAGATGTCGGCGGGCTGAATGAACGCGTCGATGAGCGCCTCGGCGCTCAGCCACCGTGGGTGGAAGCGCACGTTCGGCGTGCCCAGCGCGGCGGCGAGATCGGCGGCGGCCACCTGGGTCTGCCCCAGCCCCACGAGGTCGAAGACGACGTCGGCGCGGTCGCGCAGCCGATGCGCCGCGCGCACCACGACGTCGACGCCGTGGAGCGGGATGAACTGACCGAAGTAGACGACGCGCACCGGCGTGCCCGCGCCCGGCGCGTACGGCGAAGGCCGCCGGCGGTAGATCGCCGGCGCGCCGACCGGGACGACCACGAGGCGTTCCGCCGGGACGCCGAGGTCACGCGCGAACGTGTCGGCGTGCGGCCGGGTGTCCGCCAGGCACACGTCCGGCAGGCGGAAGAGGAGCCGCTCGATCCTGGTCAGCAGCCGGAGGCGGCGGCTGGACTCCGGCAGCAGCCCGCGGTCGCGGACGGTCTCCCCGATCGAGACGAGCGGGTCGAAGACCACGAGCCGGCCGCGGCGGCGCGCCAGCCAGCGCGCGAGCGGCAGGTCGAGGTGCGCGGTGGGCCCGACCACCAGGACGTCGTAGTCCGCCAGCCGCGCGTGGCGGCGGGCGAACCGGGGCCACGCCACGGCCTGGCGGGCCGCGGCGCCGGCCAGCGCACCGGGATGCGCCACCGCGTCGAGCTTGGCCGCGGTATCGCGCCAGACCGGCACGTGGCACTCCGCGACGGCCACGCCGGCGGCGGCCAGCCCTTCGGCGAGGATCGCGTTGCGGCCGATGCCGCGGTCGTATGCGCCGAACTGGACCACCCGCAACGGGCGCGGCCCGCCGCGGGTGTCCGCGCGGATCGGGCCGCCGGGCGCCCCTGGCGGCGTCGCGAGCGGGGCCGGGTCGGTCAGAGCTGTGTCCGCCGCACGATGAGGTCGGCCAACAGCCCGACGACCGCGATCTGCAGCCCGGTGATGAGCAGGGCCAGGGTGGTCAGGCGCATCGGGGGCAGCGTCATCGACCAGCCGTACGTCTGGAACGTGTCGAGGATATCGATGAGCAGGTACTTGGCGGTGCCACCGATCAAGAGCGCGAGCGCCAGCGGTAGGAAGATCTTCAGCGGGTTGAAGTACATCACCGTGCGCACGATCAGCGAGAGGTAGTTGTAGCTGTCGCGGAGCGGGTGGAACGTGGAGCGCCCGACCCGGGGATAGTAGTCGATGGGCAGGTAGCGGACGATGAAGCCGTTGCTCAGAAACGCGATCGTGATGGTGCTGACCCACGAGTGTGTGGTCGGCAGGATCGGGAGGAACCGCAAGGTGGCGTCGCGTCGCTGGGCGCGCAGGCCGGAGTTGAGATCGGGGATCCGCGAGCCCGTCATGAACTCGGCCAGCCGGCGGATGAACCACTTGGCCGGGGTCCGCAGCATCCGCAGCGTGCCGGCCTCCACCCGGCGCGCGCCGATGACCATGTCGCTCCCGGCGTCCATCAGGGCCATCAGCTCGGGCATCCGGGCGTTGGGGTACGTCCGGTCGGCGTCCGTGAAGATGACCACGCGGCCGCGAGCGGCACGGATGCCGGTGGTGCGCGCCGCGCCGTTGCCGCGGTTGAACGGGTGCTGGATCAAGCGCACCCACGGCCGCGCGCGGGCGATCTCGGCCGTCCGGTCGCGCGAGCCGTCGTCGACGACGATGACCTCGTAGCGATAGCGCGTGGCCGACATGGCCGCCTGGACGTCGTCGAGGTCGTCGCCGAGCGCGGCTTCCTCGTCGTAGGCGGGCAGGATAATCGAGACGTCGAGGTCGTCCTCGGCCGGTGCGGGCGGCGGGGTGGGCATGGCTTCCTCGGGGTGCGATCGGCGGCGCCGCGGGCCGGCGGGCTGGCGTTGGCTTCGCCCGCGCGGCTGCGCCGCGTCAGGGACGAAAAGATCGTAGCACCCCTTGCCACCGGCCGCGAATCGCCGCGGCGCCGTGCCCGCCGGACGCGGGCCTCACGGCCCGCGGAACGCCGGCCAGACGACCGCCAGCACGCCCCAGGCATCCATGCCGAGCATCAGGGCCGCCAGCGCGGCCGGGCCGCGCCGCGGCCACGCGCGGTCCGCCATGCTCGCGACGACGACGGTCAACGGCGCGGCCGCGGCCAGCAGGTAGCGGCCCTGGGGCAGGCGGTCGGGGCCCGCGCCGGCCAGCGTGCCGAAGACCGCCAGCCCCAGGGCCAGCGCCACGGCGGCCGCGCACACCCGCACCGTCCTGGGCTGCGCCGCGCCGCCGGGCCGTGTGAGCCCGATTACCACCGCCAGGCCGGCGACCAGGGTCACGAGCCCCGCGATCAGCGTGAAGCCGCGGCCGGGCCAGATCGCCAGCCAGCCGTAGCCCCCCCAGGCCGAGCGCCACGCGAACGCCACGCCGGCCAGCGCCCGCCTGGCGGCGCCCCATGGATCGTGGGCACCGGCGGCGACCGCGCCGGCCAGGCGCGCGGCCGCGGTGTAGCGCACGGCGG
>CAYQBA010000044.1:0-27333 GCA_964415605.1 uncultured Anaerolineales bacterium
ACGCCACCCCGGCCGCCGGCCAGCAGCCGGGCGCGCCGGCGGGCGATCGGCACCGCGGCGGCCATGTACACGACCGCCAGCACGATGCAGGCGAGGCCCCACGGCCATTCCGCGCCGAGCACCCGCGTGCCCAGGTAGGCGACCAACGTGAACACGATGCCGGCGGCCGAGGTCAGCGCGGCCCAGGGCCAGGCGCGCGGCGCCCCGAACATCGCGCCGTAGCCGCCCGCGGCGTACAGCGCGCCGATGGCAAGCGTCGTGCCGAGCAGCCGGCCGGCGCCGTCATCCGGGTCGAGCGATCCGATCCAATCCACCATCCACAGCGCGGTGATGCCGGCCGCGGCCCATGGCAGGTCGACGAACGCCGGCCGCAGCCGCGCCAACGCGATCGCGCCCGCGCCCAGTATCGCCAGGTACGCCCAATCCACGGTCCCGAAACCCTCGGCACCCGCGACCACCGCCATGGCCACGACGCTGCCGACGAGCGCCGCGCGGGTCAGCCGCTCCGACGACCGCGACGCCTGCCCACCGGGGTCGCCGCCGGCGCGGAGGGCTGACACGGCATACGCGGCGGTCGACCCGAGGAGGAACAGGCCGAGCCAGCGGCCGTCGCCCGTCTCGAACGGGCCGACGAGCCAGCCCAGCACCCAGAGGAGGCCAAACGCCAGCGCGACGCCGGCGATCGCTCCCCAGCCGCGGCGGCGTGCCACCGCCACCAGCGCCACCTGGAGCAGCAACAGGTAGCCGAACAACGGCAACGGGTGGGGATCCACCGTCGGCCCGAGAAGGTAGGGGGTGAGGAAGCCGCCGGTCATCCCGACCACGGCCACCAGCGGCCCTTGCCGCAGCGACAGGCCGACCGCCACGGCGGTGGTCA
This sequence comes from uncultured Anaerolineales bacterium, assembly GCA_964415605.1. GTDB lineage: Bacteria > Chloroflexota > Anaerolineae > Epilineales > Epilineaceae > UCB3. The sequence continues at coordinate 878 of CAYQBA010000044.1, forward strand.
GGGCCATCAAGGCGAACGCGGCGAGCGGGGAGATGAGGTCGTAGAATCGGGCCGCCGACAGGAAGCTGGCATACAGCACCGCGATGCCGGCCGCCGACAGCGCCGCCGGGATGTGCGGGACCGTCATTCGCCAGCGCTCGCCGGCGGCCAGGAGCCCGACGCCGAAGAGGATCCCGAGCGCCACCCGCACCTCCGGCCCGAGGAGGTCGTTGTCGAACGCGTACTTGACCAGGAACGTCCCGGCCAGCGCCAGCGCGATCGCACCGATCCACACCGGCAGCCGCGTGCCGAGCTGGGCTTCGAGACCCCGGCCGGCGGGCGTGGGTGTGGGCCCGGGCGGGGGTGGCGGCGGCCTGTCTCCACCCGCCGGCTCCTGGGCGTGTGGGGGCGGCGCGCCCGCGCCCGCCGTCTCCTGCACGGGCAGGCGCTCGGCAGACATCGGGGCGGGCATGGGCACGGCGGATGCCGCGGGCAGCATGCCGGCCGGGGGGGCGGCGGAGGCCGCGGGCGTCTCCGTGGCCGACGGGGCGATGGAGACCGCAGGCGGTTGCGTCGTCGTTGGGGCGCCGGGCGCGGTCATCCCCTCTGGCTCAATCGGCTCGAACTCCGGCGGCGGCTGCCCCGCCGCCTGGGCCAGGCGCGCCGCGATCGCCTGGAGCTGCGCGATCTGCGCCGCCAGCCGCGCCGCCGATCGGCGCTGCTCGGCGCGCAGCGTCGCCAGCTCACGCCCGAGCTGTGCCGCCGATCCATCGGAACCGGCCGGGCGGCGCCAACGCGTGACGACGAGGAACGTCACGCTGACCAGCGCCGCCGACGGCAGGCCGCACGCCACCACCGCCAACACCAGCTCGAAGGCGTTGTCCATGAGCCTCTCCCCCAAGGTCCAGGCGAACCGCGCGGCAAGCAGTATGAGTCAATACTCATGTTTTGTCAAGGGGTGGCAGCCGGAATCGCCCCGCGAAGTCGCGCAAGCGGAACCGAACCGCTAGAATTATTGGTTGTTGTCCCCCGGACAGCTCAACCCTCTCCAGCGACATCAGACACCCCTGTGGAGCCGAGCATGTCGACCAAGCCACGCACCCGCAAGTTCCAGGCGCACACCCCCAAGCTGCTGGATCTGATGATCCACAGCGTCTACTCGCGCAAGGACGTCTTCCTGCGCGAGCTGATCTCCAACGCCTCCGATGCCATCGACAAGCTGCGCTTTCAGGCCCTCACCGACGACAGCCTGCGCGACATCGACCTCGAGCCGAAGATCAAGCTGGCGGTCGATGCGGCGGCCGGCACGCTGACGGTCTCCGACAACGGCATCGGCATGACCGAGGACGAGGTCATCGAGAACCTCGGCACCATCGCCCGTTCGGGATCGGCGGCCTTCGCCGAGGCGGCCGCGGCGGCCGACGGCGGCGCACCGGACACCGACCTCATCGGGCAGTTCGGCGTGGGCTTCTACAGCGTGTTCATGGTCGCCGACGAGGCCACGGTCGTCACCCAGAAGCACGGCGCCGACCATGCCGTGCGCTGGCGGTCCACCGGCGGCGAGACGTACACCGTCGAGCGCATCCCACCCCAGGCGCGCGGCACCAGCATCACGCTGACGCTCAAGCGCGACGTCGACGAGGCCGCCCCCGACGATGATCCCTACGGCGACGAGGCGCCGGCCGCGGCGTTCACCCAAACCTGGACGCTGCGCAAGATCGTCAAGGAGCACAGCGACTTCATCGCCTATCCCATCGTCGTCGACGCCCCGCGCGAGGAGGTCGAGAAGGACGCCGACGGCAAGCCGGTGCCGGGCGCCGAGCCGCGCCGGTGGACCGAAGAGGAGACGCTGAACTCCATGCGGCCGCTGTGGACGCGCCGCAAGGACGAGATCACGCCCGACGAGTACGACGAGTTCTACCACCACATCACGCACGACTGGAACGATCCCTTCGAGGTCATCCACGCCCACATCGAGGGCGTGCACGAGTACACCGCCCTGATGTACATCCCGGGCCGCGCGCCGATCGACCTCTACGCCCGCGAGCACCGGCGCGGGCTGCAGCTTTACGCCAAGCGCGTGTTCATCATGGAGGAGTGCCGCGAGCTGATGCCCGAGCACCTGCGCTTCGTGCGGGGCTTGGTCGACAGCCCGGACCTGCCGCTGAACATCAGCCGCGAGATGGTCCAGCAAGACCGCCTGATCGCCGCGTTCCGCCGCCAGCTCTCGCGGCGGGTGCTCGACGCGCTCAAGGGCCGCATGGAACGCGATCGCGCCGAGTACGAGGCCTTTTGGGTCCACTTCGGCGCCGTGCTGAAGGAAGGCTTCCACTACGAGCCGGCGCACGCCGATACCCTGCGGGCCCTGCTGCTCTACCGCTCGACCGCCGGCGACGGCTGGACGACGCTGGCCGAGTACATCGGACGCATGCCCGAAGGGCAGTCCGACATCTACTACCTGGCCGGCGACAGCGTCGACCGCCTGCGCGACGCCCCGCAGATCGAGGCCCTGCGCGCGCGCGGCGTCGAGGTGCTGCTCCTGACCGACGCGGTCGACGAGATCGTCGCGGTCCAGATCGGCGAGGTCGACGGCAAGCGCCTCAAGGACGTCGCGCGCGGCGAGGTCGACGTGTCGGGCATCACCGCGCGGGCAGATGGAGATGCGAAAGGCAGCGGCGACGAGGTCGCGGCGGTCGATGCGGGGGCTGGGGCGGAGAGCGGCCAGGGACCGGCGCCGGAGAACCTCCGACCGGTGCTGGACCACCTGCAATCGCTGCTCGCCGACGACATCGAGACCGTCCGCGTCTCCAAGCGCCTGACCGACAGCGCCGTCTGCCTGGTGTCGCCCGAAGGCGGGATGACGCCGCAGATCGAGCAGATGATGCGGGCGATGGGCCAGGAGGTCCCCAGGCAGAAGCGGGTGCTCGAGGTCAACCCCAAGCACGCCTTGATCCACCGGCTGTACGCCATCCACCAGATCAACCCGACCGACCCGCGCCTCCGCGACTTCGCCGAGATGCTGCTCGACCAGGCCCTTCTGGCCGAGGGCGCGCCGGTCCACAACCCCGCCCGGTTCGCCCAGCGCGTGGCAGACCTCATGGCCAAGGCCATGTGATGGAGACCCGAGCCATGCCCGTGGGCAACCGGATGCTCGCGACGACGCGCGATCCGACGGCCGCGCCGGCCGACCGCTGGCCGGACCATCCGCACCTGGCCGCGGCGTGCGTCGCGATCCTCGCCCGCACCGGCCCCAACGCGCGGGCGAGCGGGGTGCTCCTGCCCGAGCTCGACGGCGGGCCGGCGTGCGATTGAGCGCCCCAGGCGATCGAGGAACGAGGTGATGCGGATGGCGCCGCCACGCGCTGGCGCCCGCCAGACACGGGCGTGGCGGAAGACGATCCTCCGTGGGGTCGGCATCGCCGCGACCGCGAGCACGGCCGTCGGGCTCGCGGCCACGGCCATCGCGCAAACCCCCGCGCCCGCGAGCATCGTCGGCCGGATCCGCCTGGCGGGCCGGGGCGTTCATGCCGGCACGGGCGTCCAGGCGGACGGCCTGGCGGTGGCCGAAACCTCGCCCGACGGGGCGTTCGCCATCCCGTCGCTCACGCCGGGTCAACATGTCATCCGGGCCGACCGGCCGAGGTACCTGTGCGCCGAGACGACGGTCGATGTCGAGACGGGGCGCACGACACGCCTGCCGGACCTGGTCCTGCCTGGCGGCGACACGGACAGCAACGGGAAGGTCGACCTGTTTGACCTGGTTCGCGTGGGCGCCCGCTATCGCCAGTCGCCACCGGGCGATCCGCGCGCCGACCTCAACGACGACGGGACGGTCGACCTGTTCGACCTGGTGATGGTCAGCGCCAGCTACGACACGGCGTGCCCGGTCCCGTGGCCGGCGTCGCCGCCGCGCCCGTCCTCGACGCCCACCGCGGGCGTGACGCCGGCGGCATCCGTCACGCCCGGCGTTCCACCGCCGGGCGGGCGCGCCGTCGTCGTGGACACCGCGGACATCGTCGTCGGCGACGGGGGCGTGGACGGACACACCGTGTACGCCCCCGTCGGAGCGACGATCACCTGGCACAACCGCCTCGACCGCGAACTTCAGCTCATCGGCGCGACCGACGCCTTGTCCGTCGCCGTGCGGGCCGGCGGGCACGCGACGTGGCGCGTGCCCGCGGCGGGCATCTTCCCGTATCATGCCGACGGCGACCCGGTGATCGAAGGGGCGATCGTGGCACTGGCCGAGCCCGGCGTCGCCGCCCGCTACTTCCGCGGCTCGACCATCGCCGACTTCTACCGTGACAGCTGCGGCGGCTGCCATGGCGCCAACCGCGAGGGCGCGCTCGGGCCGGCGCTCGTCCCGGAGCGGCTCACGTCTCGGGACCCGGAGTACATCCGCGCCATCGGCGATGGGCGCCCCAACACCGCGATGCCGGCTTGGCGCAGCATCGGCCTGAGCGACGCGGAGATCTGGGGGCTCCTGGGCTACCTGCGCAGCCCGGTGGCGGGCGGCGCCGCCACCTGGGACATCGACGCCATCCAGCGCTCGCGGATGGTCTTCGCCGAGGAGTCCACGCTGCCCGATCGGCCAACCCATGCCGGCGATCCCGCGAACCTCATGCTGGTGACCGAGCGCGACAATCGGACGATCGCCGTCATCGACGGCGCCTCCCACCAGCTCATCGGGCGCATCGAGTCCGGCTACCAGGCGCATGGGTACGCGTTCCCCCCGACCAGCGATCGCTGGGTGTTCAACGTCAGCCGAGACGGCTGGGTCTACAAGCTGGATCTTTACAGCTTGCGGGCGGTGAGGATCGCTCGGGTCGGGCTCGACGCGCGGGGCATCGCGGTGTCGGACGACGGACGGTACCTCGTGGTGGGCAACTACGTGCCCGCCACGGCCGTCGTGCTCGACGCCGCGACCCTGGAGCCGCTGCTCGTCTTGCCCACGCGCGGCCAGGATCCCGATGGGCGGCTCGTCGACTCGCGGGTCGCGCTCGTCGCCGACGTGGCCGCGTCGCCCGTGGGCCCGTACTTCCTGCTGGTGCTCAAGGAAGCAGGGCAGGTCTGGCGGCTGGACTGGAGTCAACCGGGCTTCCCGGCGACCAAGCTCGCGAACGTCGGTCGCGTGCTCCACGACGGTTTCCTCGGGCCCGACAATCGACGCCTGTACGTGGCGTCGCAGGCGGACGACTGGATTGCGGTGGTCGACGTCGCGCGCCTGACCATCGTCGATCGCATCCCGACGGGGGACATCCCCCATCCCGGCCCCGGTGCCGTGTGGTCGGCCGGCGGGCGGGACTTCGCGGCGACGGTTCATGCCGGCGAGGGGCTCATCACGATTTGGGATCTGGCATCCAACGCCGTCGTCGGCCGGCGCCAGACGCCCGGCCCCGGCCTTTTTATCCGCGCCGCGGCCAACAGCCCGTTCGTCTGGGCCGACGCCATGCTTGCGAGCGCGCCACACGCCATCACGGTGATGCGCAAGTCCCCCCCGTTCGACGTCGTCGGCACGCTCACGGAGGGCCGCCGCACCCTGCATCCCGAGCTCACGGCCGACGGCCGATACGCATACGTCGCGGATTGGGACGGCGGCGCCGTGCGGGTTTACGACGCGACGACGCTGGCGCTGGTCGCCGAGATCACCGGCCTGACGACGCCAACCGGCATCTTCAGCACGGGGCGTCGGCTCGAGACGGGGGGGCATTGATGGGCTGCCGACACTGCCGCACGGCACGGATCGCCCTTCATCGGGCAGGAGAGGTCATCGACATGGACATCATGACGCCATCGCCCATCCGCCGATGGGCCGCGGTCGGGATCGGGGTGCTGGCGGGAGCCGTGGTCATCCCGGCGGTCGCCGCGGCGACCCGCGTGTCCGCCGCGCCGCGCGTCGCCGATCCCAGCGCGGTGCATGCCGCGCCGCCGCCGGAGGACGCCCCGCCGCGGCCCGCCGCGCCGCGCCAGGTCGATCCGGCCGCCGTCATCCACCTGCCGCTGGTGTGGCGCACCGTCGGCGTCGCCGACCTTCCACGCGCCGCCACCGCCGTGCCCGCGACGATGACGCCTCTGGCCGCGACGCCGTCGCCGACCACCCACGTGCCGACCGAGCCGCCTCGGCCGACCGACCCGCCGTCCGCCACGCCCGTCCCGAGCCCGACGCCCAAGGTCCCGTGGTGGGGCGAATACGACGAGCCGCTCACCGATTTCCCCGCCTTGGGCGACCTGCAGGCGGGCTATCGCCCTTCCGACTGGTACACCACGCTGCTGGCGGTGCTGAACCGGCGCTACGCGTCCGGGTCCTACGTCGTCACCAAGCTGAACGACAGCCAGACCAAGGCCGGCATCTGGGTTGGCGGCCAGACGGGCACGTTCGCCGCGCTCCTCGGCCAGGTCAACGTCACCGTGCATGAGATGAGCCACCAGCTGAGCTGGCAGGAAGGCATCATGGCCACCCGCCTCCAGAAGGAGGCCCTCGTCGTCCGCGGCGACCTGACGCTCCTTTTCCCGCGCGTCGAAACCTATCCCCGCGCGGAGATCGCGCGGTACGTCGTCGGGCCGCTCGACAACCAGTACAAGGCCATCTACCTGACCGGCGACAGCGGCAACCAGGGGTTCGGCAGCGTGCTGAACGAGCTCAACGCCTACACCCACTCGCTGTTCGTGGGCTACGGGCTGCACGACCAGAACCCGCCGGGCCGGCGGCAGAGCGACCGCGACGGGCTGGTCACGTTCATGCTGTACACCCAGCTCTACCTGCGCCACGCCCGCACCGACCATCCGTCCGACTACGCCCGGCTGCGCGCAGAGCCCGAGATCCGCGAGACCGTCCGGCTCCTCTGGGCACGCGCCAACTTCCTGCTCGACGTCACCGAGGACATCCCGGGCCTGGCGCTCGACCCGGCCGCCGTCGAGGCCGAGATGCGCAAGCCCGAGCTGCAGGCGGAGATCCGCGACTTCGTGACGCCTTAGCGACGGTGGCCGGCGCCGGGTGGCGTCGCCGGCGCGTCGGGTCCGATCCCAATCACTTGGAGGGCATTTAACCGTGAAGATCCTCGTCACCGGCGGGGCCGGCTACATCGGCAGCGTGACCACCGCGGAGCTCGTGCGTGCCGGCCACCGCGTGGTCGTCGTCGACAACCTCTACCAGGGGCACCGCGCCGCCGTGGACCCGGCCGCGGCGTTCGTCGAGGCCGACCTGGCCGACCGGGCGGCCGTGGCGCGCGTGTTCGACGCGCACCCCGACATCGACGGGATCATGCACTTCGCGTCGTACACGCTGGTCGGCGAGAGCATGGCGCTGCCGCTCAAGTACCTGCGCGACAACCTGGTCAACGCCGCCAACCTGCTCGAGGCGGCCGTCGAGGCCGGCGTGACGCGCTTCATCCTGTCGTCCACCGCCAACCTGTTCGACGACCCCGAGCGCATGCCGATCGACGAGCGGGAGCGGATCGTGCCCGGCTCGCCGTACGGCGAGAGCAAGTTCTTCATCGAGCGGCTCCTGCACTGGTTCGAGCGCATTCACGGGCTGCGCTACGCGTGCCTCCGCTATTTCAACGCCGCCGGCGACCTTCCGACCGTCGGCGAGGACCACGACCCCGAGACCCACCTCATACCGCTCGTGCTGCAAGTCGCGCTCGGCCAGCGGCCGCACATCACGGTGTTCGGCGACGACTACCCCACGCCGGACGGGACATGCGTGCGCGACTACATCCACGTTGTGGACCTGGCGCAGGCCCACATCCTGGCCATGCAGGCGCTGGATCGCCTCGGAAGCCGCAAGTACAACCTCGGCAACGGGCAAGGGTTCTCGGTGCTCGAGGTCATCGAGACGGCGCGCCGGATCACGGGCCACCCCATCCCGCACGTGGTGGGGCCGCGGCGGGCGGGCGATCCGGCCGTGCTCATCGCATCGTCCGAGGCGATCCGGGCAGAGCTGGGCTGGACGCCGCGCCATCCCGACCTGGCATCGATCGTCGCCAGCGCCTGGGAATGGCATCGGGCGCATCCCCACGGCTATGCCGGCGGCTGACGCCGGCCGCTGATCACGGTCGGTCGACGTGCCCCGTCGGATCGGCCTCGGCATCGGGGCCGCCGCCCGAGCCGGTTTCCGGCTGGTCGGGGCTCGCGTCGGCGTCTGAGCCGTTGACCTGGTCGGCGTCGGAGCCACCGCTGGCTGCATCGTACGGGCCGGCACCGGCATCGGCGGCTGCCACAACGGCCCCCTCGTCGGCCCCATCGTCGCCCAGGCTCTGGGCGCCGTATCCGTCGGGATCGCCCTCGCCGCCGTGGCCGTCGTCGTAGCTCCCGACCGCTCCCGAACCAGGCGCCTCGGCCGTGGCCGGCGCCATCGCCAGGCCGATATCGGAGCCTCCGTCGAACGCCGCCGCGGGCGGCATCCCCGCCGGTGAGCATGCCCGCCACGCCAGCGTCCAGGCGGCGGAATTGAACACCTGGAACAGGCCGGCGACGAACGTGACCGGGATGACGAGGCAGATGACGCCGACGATCCCGCCCAAGGCCAAAGCGCCGATCGCATGGCCGGCGACCGCGTAGATCGCGGCGCCCACCGCCACGCCGACGCCGCCGGCCAGCGCCAGGGCGACGAGCAGGATCGGGATGAAGATCGCGACGAACAACAGACCCGCCAGGAACAGGAGGACGGTGATCAGGACCACGTCCACGAGCCGGGTGCGCAACAGACGCACGCTCTCCATGAACGCCGCGCCGATGTCGCGGTTGGCGAGGAGGATCTCGCGGGTCCACAGCTCGCGCAGGATGCTGTACGCGATTGCGAAGACGATGACGAGCGGCAGAACCGTCAGGATCAGCCCGACGCCGAGGAAGACGAGGGCGGGCGTGGGGGCTCCGGCCGCCGAAGCTCCGCCGAACACCACCGCGACGGCGAAGATCGCCAGGGCGCCGACGCTGAGCACGGCGAAGAGGAAGACCAGCCCGACGAGCAGCTCGAGCAAGAAGAGCCGCAGCGTCCGCGCGCCGCGGCCGAGGCGGAGGCCCTCGCGCCATGTCGGCGCGACGCCCGTGTCCTCGATCTGGTCGACCATCCGCACCAGGGCAGCCCGCGCGACGTAGCTGACCACCACCACCACGACGAGGAAGAACAGCGCCAGGCAGATGACCGCGAGGATGAGCGGGACGGCGGCGTCGCGCAACGCCTGCCAGTCGATCCGCGCCGCTTCCGCCCGCAGCTGCTCGGCGAACGCCTGGAGCGCGGGCGGCAGATCCATCGTGCCCGGGCGGCCGGGGGCGCCGCCGCCGTTGCCCTGAAACTGCATGCCACTGCCTGCACTGCCGCCTCCGCCCGTCAGCGCAAGCAGGAAGCCGATCACCCACAAGGATCGGTGGCGTCGGGTGATCTCGAAGGCGCGGCTGAGAATGGCTGTGTGGTTCATCGAAGTGGCCTCCTTGCCCGCATGCTGGAGATGAGACGCGCGCCGCGATGATAGCCGGGGTAGCGCCGGCTGTCACGCGCCGCGGTCGAGCGCCAGGCACGACGCTCACACGCCCAAGGGAAGCGTGTCCAGCCATCCCATACGGCTCGAGCTGATCTTCGGTTGCATCAGAACACGTGTTCTGCTACACTGCGCCGCTGCCCGAACATGTGTTCTCCTCCGCCGATCGAACGTCGCCACGCACACGCTGCTCGGTCGGCCGACGGGCCGACGCGGCTCCGCCGCGCACATGCGCCTCCACAGCCCGTTTCGCACCCCAAGGAGCATGATCATGGCGCTTCACGCAACCGCGCCCGCGTCGAATCGCACCGGATCCATGAGACCGTCCACGGCGTCCGCGTGGCGCAACACGGCCGCCGCCGGGCTCTTCGCGGGCCTCGGCTGGGCGGCACCCCAGCTGGGCGACCGACTCGAGGGCGCGATGGCCGCCGCCGCCATCGCGCCGATCACCGCGGCAAGCCATCCCGCGCCGGTGACGTTCGTCGCCCAGGCGGCCGGCACCGTCGTCGCCACCGCAACGGTCTACGCCGCACCGGCCGGCGGCGCCGCGCTCACCGTGCTGCCGGCCGGTGCGCCGGTCTCGATCGGCGGTGTCGTGCGCGTCCCCGCCGGCCTGTGGGTCCGCGACGTGCTGTGGATCGGCATGGGCGGCGAAGCCGCGGCACCGGGTTCGCCGGCCGTGAGGGGCTACGGCTTCGTGCCGGCCAGCACCGTCGCCGTCACGGCCGGCACCCCGTTGCGGCTTGACGTCGACGCCGTCTCGCGCGCGTCGATGCTGGCGCCCAGCCCAGCGGTCCTGCACGCGGGCGGCGAGCTCGACGCGGCCGCCGGTCCGGCGCCGGGTGGCGGCGCGGTGGCCGGTGACACGGCGGTCGACGCGGCGGTGGTGGACGCGGCGGACGCCGAACCCGCCCCCGCGCCCGACCTGGCGATCCCGTGGCTACCCCACACCGTCCAGGCATGGGCGCCCGAGATCACATCGGCGGCCGCCCGTCACGGCATCGACCCCTTGTTGGTGGCGATCGTGATGCTCGTCGAATCCGGGGGCGACCCCGCGGCGATCAGCCCGAGCGGCGCGGTCGGGCTCATGCAGGTCATGCCGGGCACCGGCGCCGACATCGCCCGGCGCCGGGGCATCGCTGCCATCGAGCCCGGCCTGCTGGCCGACCCCGCCACCAACGTCGACTTCGGGGCATGGTACCTCGCGCAGCAGCTCGGCGCGTTTGGCGTCACGGGCGATCCCGGCTGGCAGCAGTCCGTGGAGCTGGCCGCCGCCGCCTACAACGGCGGGCCGGGCAGCGTCCAGCGCCTGCTGGCGGGCGGGGCCCTGCCGGACGAGACGAGCCGCTATCGAGCGTGGGTGGGCGGCATGTGGCGCGAGCGCGAGGCGGCGGGTTCACCGACGTTCGAGGCGTGGTGGCGGGCGGGTGGATCGAGGCTGGTCGCCGCGGCCGAACGGACGGCGCGCCAACCGTAATCCCTGCCTTCCGCCAAGCCCTCCGCCGAGCCGCCCGCCCGCGGTCGGTGCCGGGTCCCGGCCTGGGTCGAGACACCCCCTGATTTCGCCCGGGCGGGCCGCGCCGTAGAATTGGACGGTCAGCGGGTGAGCGGCGTGCTGTTCGCCCATCGCTGAACGGGTCCGGCCGGGCGCCCTCGATCGCGCCGCCGGAAAGCCACCCCACCCCATCATCCACGATCAGGAGCAAGCCCGGATGGAAACCGTCACCCTCCACGTGCCCAACATCAGCTGCGGGCACTGCGTCAAGACCATCGAGCGCGTCGTGCTGGACGAAGTGCCGGGCGTGGCGACGGTCACCGGCGATCACGCCGCCAAGAACGTCACCATCACGTACGACGCGCCCGCGACGCTAGACGCGATCGTCGCGACCATGACCGAGTGGAACTACGCCCCCGATCGCTGACGCAGCCTGGCCGGCGACGGGGCGGGGAGCGAGACGCGGGCGGATCAGCGGGCCTGGCGAGGCGATCGCCGACGTGGCCATGCGCTGCCACGCGGCATCCCCTCGCCAGGCCCGCTGCCCGGCCCGATCAGCCGGCGGGCCCGGCCGCGCGGACCCGCGCGAGGATCCGCCCCTCTTCACCGGCCGCCTCGAGCTGGTCGACGACCGCGCCCAGCGCCGCGACCGCCGCTTGCGGCTCGGCGCCGGACTCGACGGCCGCTAGCGCGGCCAGCACGAGACGCGCCGCGCCGTCAGCCGCCGCGACCGCCTCCAGCCACGCCGCCGCCTTCGCCACCACCCGCTGACGGATGCCGGCCCGGCGCGTGTGGCCCAGCAGGAGCAGCGCCACCACCGCCGCGGCGGTGCGCACCGGGTCCGCTCCAAACCCGCCGTCGGCGCCCTGCAGGCGCGCGAGTTGCCCGGAGAGGTCGGTCTGACCCGGCGGCCCGCCACCTGCCCTTGCCGGCATGGGTGCGTCGGTTGCGCCTTCGGATCCGGGCTTCTGAGCACGACCTTGAGACGTGCGGGTGACTCGCCGGTGCAAGCGCTGAAGCGCGCCGGAGGCCTCCGGCGCACCCGCATCCATCGCGGTCATGCGGATGCCCGTGAAAGCGGCATTCCACTGGGCCACATCCGCCACGCCGGGCATGGCGCCGAGGACGGGCGGCGCACCGCCGCCCGCCATCTCGAGGAAGCTTGGATCCCACCCCATCGGCAGCTCGGCCGGTTGGACGATCTCGACCCGCTCGCCGTCCTGCACGACCGAGTTGTCGACAGCGACGAAGGCCGTGAAGCGCGACGCGATGCCGTGGGCCAGGGCGATCCGCGTGATCTGGGCGCGCGCGGCCTCGACGGCCTCGGGGCTCACGACGAGCTGGTCCTCGAGCGCCGCCACCCGGTCGCGCGCCCAGAGCGCGGCCAGCGGGAAGTCGATCCGCGTGGGCGCCACCTCCCACCCGGTCTCACCGCCGGCGACGCGCGCGGTCACGCGCAGCGACGGCGGCGAGCCCTCGAACAGCAAGCTGGCGGGATGCCCCGTGAAGAGCCGTGGCGCGACGTCCGTCGCCAGCGCGGCGGCGGCGATCCCGTCGACGACGACATCGGTGGCCACCGGGCCGCCGAACCGGCTCTCGATCCCGGCCGCGGCCGCCTCGATGTCGTCGTAGGGCGTCATCAACGTGCACGTGCCACCGCCGACGCGCGCCAGGCGCCGCAGCAGCGCGGCGTTGACGGCGGTGTCGATGCCCATCGTGAAGAACACCGCCCGGTCCCGCCCCCGCGCCACGGCCGCGACGAGCTCGGCATCGTTCCAGACCTGTCCATCGGTGACGAACAAGACCGTCCGCAGTCGCCCAGGCGGCGTGTCGCCCGCAAGCGCGGCCTGGATCGGCGCGAGCATCTCGGTGCCGCCGGTGGCGCTGAGCCGGCGGATCCAGGCGTCCGCCGCATCGAGGGTGGTCTGCGTGTAGTCCACGAAGCCGTCGCCGTGAACCTGCACGCGGTCGTTGAAGGCGATGACCCGGAACCGATCGCCGGCCGCGAGACCGTGCAGCGCCGTCGACAACGCCCGGCGCGCGGCGTCGATCTTCACGCCGGTCATCGAGCCCGACACGTCGATGACGAACACGGCGTCGCGCGGCAGGGTCGGCGGCAGCCGATCCGCCGGCGGGTCGACGTTCAGCAGCGTGTAGGCGCCGTCCGTCCAGGCGCGGGCGGTGGCGGCATCGGCCTCGGCCGTCGAGAACGCGAGGATGAAGTCGCGGTCGAGCGTGGCCTGGAAGGACGGCGCCACCCGCACATGCCCCGCTGCCGGGGCGGGCACCGGGCCTTGAGCGCTGGCGGCAACGGCCTTGTCACCGTCGCCCCGTCGTGATTCGCCGGCGGGCCCGGCCGCGTCGACATCGCCGCCGGCAGGCGCACCGCTGGCAGGCTCGCCGGCGGGCGCCGTCGGGCCGATGTCGATCCGCACCGCGTGCAGCGACGAGGCCAGCGCGGTGATCGGGCCCGCGATGTCGACCTCGAGGTCGAGGCGCGTCCCCCCGGCCAGCCGCAACGGGGGCTGGAGGCGCGCCGCATCGGGGACGCGATCGGTGTCCGGCAGCATCCCAGGACCCGCGGGCCCGGTTGGCGTCCCCGGCACGTAGCGCGGGGCGATCACGGTGGGGAACCGCCACCGCCGGCGACCGTCGACGGTCGCGAGCCGCTCGACGACGACGATCCGGACGGTCACGTCGGTGCGCGGGGGCAGGTTCGTGACGCGCAAGGTATGGACGTCGGCCCGCTCGGCGGTCAGGAGCGCGGCGCGGTGACCCGCCTGGCGTGCGGCGGCGAACGCCTGCTCGGCGGCCGCCCGCTCGCGAAGCTCGGCGCGCACGGTTACCGCGCCCGCCTCGAGCGTCAGCGCCACCACGGCGCCGTCCTCGGGCAGCGGGAAGATGTGCACGGCCTCGAGCGCGGCGTCCAGCGGGTTGGTGAAGTGTTGCTCGATCTCGGTCCGGCAGACGTCGCCGGCGATCGCCGCCCGGACCCTGACGGCGGCCAGCGGCAGTGGCCGCTCCCCTTCCTCCGCCATCGCCACCAGACCCCCGAGGCCGCGGGGATCGGGCGGCTCATGGAGGCCGGGCGCGAAGGCGAGGACGGTCGGTTGTGTCGGCGGCTGGATCATTGGTGGCCTCCTTCGGGTGCGGGGTCGGGCAACCCGGTCGGCGTCGCACGATCGGGCGGCGCGGCGGTGGGAGCGGAGCCCGCGGCGACGGCGGTGGGGACCGCGGCGCGGGCCGGCACCGTGGTCTCGGCACCCGTCGAGAAGCGCTCGCCCCCGGGCGCCATGCCTGTGGCGGCCGGCGACGGCAGCAGCGCGTCGCCAGGGTCGCCGGGCGACCCGCCGCCCGGCGCGTCATCCGGGCCCGCGAACCACGTCGTCACCGTGTCGGGCTCGCCCGGCGGCGGCCAGGGGTCCTGACCGGTGAGCCGCTTGAAGGCATAGCCCATGAAAAGGAGAAGCGTCGCCAGAAGCGGCGCGGACAGGAGCAACCCGACGAAGCCGAGCAGGCTGCCCAGGACCGTCGCCGACAGGAGCAGCGCCGACACCGGCACGCCCAGCGCGTCGCCGGCGAGGCGCGGCGTGACCACGTAGTCGAAGGCCGCGTCGATGACGAACGCGACCACGAACGTGATGGCCGCGAACGTCCAGCCCTGCATCCCAAAGCTTCCGTGGCCCTGCACGACCGCGACGATCGAGGCCACGCCCCACACCGCCACGGGCCCGATGTACGGGATGAAGCGGGCCACGCCGGCCAGCACCGCGATGGCGAAGGCGTACTGCAGCCCGAGCACGCGCATCGCCACCAGATAGACCACCACCGTCAGCAGGAACAGCACGAACTGCGTGCGCAGGTACACCGACCAGATGCGCTGCAGCTCGCCCCGCATGCGCAGGATGTCTTCCTCGTAGCCCGGGACATGGATGCGGTCCAGGACGGCCCCCGGGCGCGGGCCGACGTCGATGAGGATAAAGAGGGACACCAGGAACGTCAGCGCGCCGGTGGTCAGGAACCCGACGCTGCTGCCGATGATGGTCGCGACGACGTTCCCCACCAACGACGCGAGCTCCTGCGCCACGGTGCGCAAGCCGTCGCCGTCGCGGCTCAGACCCTCGATGTCGACCGGCAGATGCCACGGGCCGACGTCCACGGCTTCCGGCAGCCCGGCCAGGATCTCCGGCCCCCGTTCGATCGTCGCCTGGACCTTGCCCGCCACGTCGACGAGCTCGTTCCCCACCGAGATGCCCGCGATCGCCACGAGCAGCGTCATCCCAACCGCCAGCACGACGAACACGATCACCGAGGCCGCGCTCCACGGCAGCCGCAGCCGCCGGTGCAGCCAGGCGGCCAGCGGAAAGGTGACGTAGGCGAGGATCAGGCTCAGGATGACCGAGCTGATGACGTCGCTGAACGCGATGAAGAAGCCGCCGATGACCGCGGCGAACACCAGCCCGACCACGATCTTCGTGGCGTCCTGCCAGCGCAGGTGCCGGTGGTCGGGGGGAGTCGACACGGACATGGCGGGGCTCCTCAGCGCGCGGCCAGGTGGGCGGGGGGCGATGTGTCGCGGCAGATCAGCCCGCAGAGGTACTCGCCCTCCGGGAAGCCGAGTCGGACCGGGTGGTCCGGCGGCTGGGCGAGGCGCGCCACGATCTGCGGGTCGCGGCCCGCGTCGACTGCCGCCGAGAACACAATCTTCTGGAAGAGCTCGGCCGGGACCCGGCCCGAGCACGAGAACGTCGCCAGGATCCCGCCTGGCCGCAGGATCTGCAAGGCCACGCGGTTGGCGTCCTTGTAGGCGCGCGCCGCGCGCTCGACCTGCGCGGCCGAGGCGGCGAGCTTCGGGGGGTCGAGGATGACGGCGTCGAACGACTCGCCCAGTGCCCGGCAGCGCCGGAGGTAGCTGAAGCCGTCGGCCTCGACGACGTCCGCAGGGTCACTCGGCAGGCCGTTGATCTCGAGGTGGCGCCGCGCGCGGTCGAGGGCCGCTGCCGACGTGTCGACGTTGACCACGCGGCGGGCGCCAGCCGCCAGGGCGTGCACGGCAAAGCCTCCGGTGTAGCTGAACACGTTGAGCACCTCCCGCCCGCGGCACCACGCCGCCACGTGGCGCCGGTTGAGCCGCTGGTCGAGGTAGAACCCGGTCTTGTGGCCTTCGCGGATGTCGACGTCAAACCGCAGCGGCCGGCCGTCTGGCCCCGGCTCTTCGATCGTGACAACCGGCGGCGGCGCCGCGCCATGCCGGACACCGACTTCCGGCGTCAGCCCTTCCTTGGCGCGCACGTCGACGTCGCTGCGCTCGTACACGCCGGTCGGCGGCCGGCCGGCCGCGGTCAGGACGTCGACGAGGGTGGCGACGATGAGATCCTTGCGCTGGTCGACGCCAAGCGTCAGGGCCTGGATCACCACCCAATCGCCGTAGGCGTCGACGACGAGCCCCGGCAGCCCGTCGGACTCGGCGTTGACCAGGCGGCGACCAGCGGCGGGCAGCCAAGGGTCGTCGCCACCGGTTGGCTCGCACCGCGCCGCGACGGCCTGCGTCAGCGCCCGGTGCCAGAAGCCCGCGTCGATGGCCGCGCCTGGATCCCACGAGAACAGGCGCACCGCGATCTGCGAGCTCGGGTTGAACAGGCCGCGCGCGACGAACGCCCCGGCCGACGTCACGACGTCGACCTCGCCGCCCGGCGCGGCCACGCCGTCGATGCGCGCGATGGCGCCGGAGAACACCCACGGGTGGCGGTGCAGCGCGGACTTTTCGCGGCCAGCCCTCAGGTGGACCCGCGGGACGGTGGGAGAGGAGGTGCTCATGACCGCGAATCATGCGCGACCGGAGCACGCGGGTCAACCCGCGGCGGCGGCGGACTGCGGCAGCACGCGGGCACGGTCCGGGGAGCAAAAGCACCGCCGCCGCGTCGGGATGGAACCCCGAGGGGGTGCGCGAGGCCGGGGACGCCCGTCACGGTCGGCACGACCCGTTCGTCATGGGGGCTGTCTCATGGCATACTGTTTCTTATCGGCGCGACTTCGACGCTTTCCATCACTGCCACCCCCGCAACCTCCGCTGACCGGGTAGCGACCGCGCCGTCGCGGCGTCGGAACATCGCGCACGCCGCCCGCGCTGGTTCGGACACAAGGAGGCAGCGATGGCAGCTTCACCCCCACCCAGCGTCGATCGCAAGTCCGTGACGGAGCGATCGCCCTCGCGGCGCCCTCGGTGGATCCTCGTCGGGCTCATCGTCCTCGTCGCCGCGCCCGTCGCGCGCGGCGCGCTCGGCACGGCGAGCGCCGGACTCGATGTCGCCGCTGCGGTCAACGCGGCGTGCGGCTCGCCGAACCCCTTCCTTGCCACCACCCGCCACGTCAACGACGTGGACGACGAGCACCCGAACGAGCGCCCGGTGGTCGTGGCATTCCGCGACACACCGGGCGACGACGCGGGTGCCCAGCTGCCGCTCGCGACCTACGCGCAGGTCGGCAGCGTCCACGGCCTGGCCTTCGACGCGGCGCGCCAGCGGTTGTACGCCGCCGCGTTCACCCGGCGCGGTTCGCTGTTCCCCCCGGGAGGGCCCGGGACCATCTTCAGCATCGACCTGGCCACGGGCTCGGTGCAGCGCCTGACCACCCTCACGGCCGGCCCGGCCACGCTCCACGGCCTGTCGCGCGACCGCGACGCGGCCGGCGGCGCGTGGGTCGGTCGATCAGGCCTGGGCGACATCATCCTCTCGGACGACGGCGCCATGCTCTTCGCCGCCAACCTTCACGACGGGCGCGTGCACCGCGTGGCGGCGACGACGGGTGCCAGCCTGGGGAGCTTCGCGCACGGCGGGGCCGGCGCGCCCTGGGGCGCGGATGCCCGCGCGTTCGGGCTCGCCCGCGAGGGCGACTGGCTGTACCACGGGGTCGTCGAGCCGCTCGGGGCGACGGCGTCCGTGACGATCCCCATCGGGCACATCTACCGCTCGCGCGGCGACGGCCAGGACATGCGCGAGGTGGCGAGGTTCCCGCTGGACCCCATCGCCCCGCGGAGCATGACCATCGACCCATGGTCGCCGTCCGATATCCCTGCCATCAGCACGATCGGGTTCCTCGAGACCGGCGAGATGGTCGTCGGCGTGCGCAACCTGCGCCTCGATGCCGAGATCGACGCCTTCCCCGCCCGGCGGGGAGATCTCCTGGTGGGCACCCGCACGGGCGACACGTGGCAGGTGCGGCCCGACCCGGAGCGTTTCGAGGACACGATCGGGGGGGAGGACGAGGCGACGACGGGGGCGTTCGCCGTGCTGCCGGGGCTGGGGCTCATCGCCGCCGGCGGGCATGGCGCGCCAGGTGCCGGCGACGCGAACGCGGTCGTCTGGGCCGACGCGGACTCCGGGCTGCAGCTGCGCGAAGAGCCTCTGCCGCCCGACGGCGCGTCGGGCACGTGGCCGGCGCTCGCCGGGCTCGGGGACGTAGCGCTGCTGTGCGCGGCCGACCAGCCGCTCGATCCTGACCTCGTCGCCTCGGCGACGGCCGAGGCGGCCTGGTTGGGCACGGCTACCCAGGCGGCGCGCCTGACGGAGGTCGCCGTGCGCGGTACGACGGTCGCCGCCGCCAACACGGCCCTGGCGCCCACGCGCGCGGCCCTCGCCACCGCCGCCGCGGAGGTGACGGTGCCGGTGCCGACCGCCACCGCCGCAGCCAGGCTGCATGGGCTCGTGACGTCCGCGTGCGCCGGAGACGACCCGTACTACGTCATGGCCAACCCGCCCGGCTTCTCCTACCAGCCCATGTCTGGCCGCGAGCCGGCCATCGCGGTGTTCAACCGCGAGCGCAACCGACTGCCCGTGACGCTGGCCCTCTCGAAGGACGTGGGTCACGTCTTCGGCCTCGCCGCCGACGGCCTGCGGGGTCACGTGTATGCCGCGGCGCTCGGCTACGGCGTGGCGAGGCTGGGCATGGGCGGACAGGGCGCGATCTATCGCGTCGACGTCGCCACGGGATCCGTGGTCGTGTGGACCGAGATCGACGCCGGCCCGCCGAGCGAGCTCCGCGCCCGCTCGCGCGACGCCGCGCTGTCGGGCTTCGGCGACATCGACATCGACGATGCCGCCTCGACGTTGTTCGCGGTGAACAACTTCGACAAGCGCATCTACCGGTTCGCGCTGCCCGACGGCACGCTGCTGGGGTCGTTCGCCAACGGCACGGCAGACGAGGCATGGGCGGACTACGCGCGTCCGTTCGCCATCGGCTACTTCGACGGCTGGCTGTATCACGGCGTCACAACGCCGCACCTCGTCACCGAGGCGATCGTCTTCCGATCGCGTCCGGATGGCTCCGCCATGTCCGAGGTCGCGCGCTTCCGGTGGGACTATCGCAGCCCGAACTTCCGGCCCGATGCGGTGGTGGCGACCGCGACGACCCTGTCGAACGACTTCGACCCGGCCACCGGCGCCTCCGCAACGGGGCGGGGTGCGCCAGTCCGCGGCCAGGTCGACCACGTGGCGGGCCGTGGCCCCGCTCCCCAGCAGTGGCGGCCGCTGCCGTCCGATGCCGTGATGTCCGACATCGAGTTTCGCCCGAACGGCGACCTCATCATCGGCATGCGCAACTGGCTCGCCGGCCTGCGCGGCAGCATCATGCCGACCGAGCGGATTGCCACCGGTTGGCGCGTGATCATCAACCCCCGGTTCTACCTGGACGACTGGAGCCGCCGGATGCTGACGATGGGCAGCTTAGCGCGGGTACCGGGGGCCGACCGCGTTGTGTCGTCCTTCTCTGGCGTGCCGGAATGGTACTCACCGGCGGCCGCCTGGTACGACAACCAGGACGGGCGCGTCATCGATGCGCGCGGCGTGTTCCCCCATTCCGGCGTCAAGCACACGAATCTGGGCGACATCGAGCTGCTCTGCCCTCTGTCCGTGCCAATCGCCACGCCATCGCAGATGCCCACCGAGGCCCCCACCGGAACCCCGACAGACACGCCGACGCCGGAGCCGTCGCCAAGCCCGACCGCGCCGCCGCCTCCGACGGCGACGCCCACGCCGAGCCAGACCCACACGCCGCGCGCAACCGCGTCGCCGACCCCGAGCCTGACGCCGACCCCTGGCCGACTCTACCTCCCGCTCGCCTTGCGCGAGGACTGCGTGCCCGGTGCGCAGAGCGTGGACGTCGCGCTGGTGATCGACGCGTCCACGTCCATGCGCGACGACCGCACCGCCACCGGGCGCACCAAGTTCGCCGCGGCGATCGAGGCGGCCGGCGACTTCGTGTCGCTCCTGAGGCTTCCGCGCGATCAGGCGGCCGTGATCGTCTTCAACAGCGACGCGCAGGTGGTGCAGGGGCTGACCGGCAGCGGCCCCGACCTCGCCACAGCGCTCGCGCGCATCCCTGACCTTGTGCGGCAGCAGACCCGGATCGACCTCGGGATCGCGGCCGGGCACGCCGAGCTCACGGGCCCGCGGCACAACCCGGCCAGCCAGCCGGTGTTGATCTTGCTGACCGACGGCCTCGCGAACCCCGAGCCGGCCGCGACGGCGGTCCAGCGCGCGGGGGCGGCGAAGGCCGCCGGCGTCACCGTCTTCACGATCGGCCTGGGGCGGGACGACGCGCTGAACGTGGTCGAGCTCGCCCAGATCGCGAGCCGGCCGGCGTACTACTACCATGCACCCGACGGCGAAGATCTCCTGACGATCTACCGCACCATCGGCGTCGAGATCCCGTGCCCGGCGCACCAGTTCTGGGGGCAGCGTTGAGCGCGGCTTCGCCCGCGTCATGCAACGGGAAACGGTGTCAACGCCGACGGCCCAAACGCGGATACCGCGTGGGCCGCCATCGACGGCCGGCGCTTCGAGACCAACCGTGACGCCTGCCGGACCCCGCGGTCGCTCCCAGCGAGCCCGCCGCGATCAGCGCCGCCGCTCGCGGCGCTCCTTGGGGACGCCGAGGAACCCGCGCAAGATGCCCGGCAGGACGAACATGCCGATGAAGAAGCCTGGCGCGCCCATCAAGCGGGTCAACGCGATGACGCCGATGATCCACACCACGGCGAACAACAGCCGCAGCTCCTGAGTGGGCTGCGCGGCCGGTGGCGCCGATACCTCGGGCGCAGGGGTGGTGGTCGCGGGCGCGGATCGGGCTGGCGCCGGGGCGCGTGCCGCGCGGCCGGTGGCTTTGGACGGGGCGGGCGCGGCAGCCTCCACCGCCGGCGGGGGCTGCGCGCGCACCCGCAGCGGCCGGCGGAAGTGCGCCACGATGCGGTCCGGGGCGCGGTCGTCCACCGTCGTATCGTGCAGCGCCCAGCCGTCGACGGCTTCGGCGCGCGCGACGCGGTCGACGTCCATCGGCGCGCACGAGACCGCCTTCTCTTCGTAGACGGCCGGCGCGGCCGCCTCTGCCGCCGCTCCGACCGGTTCCAGATCGAGCAGCGCGCCGCACCCTTCGCATACCGCGGCGCCCGACAGGCCGGCCGCACCGGCAAACACCTGGCCGGGCTGCATCGGGCGGCCGCAGCGCGGGCAGCGGAGCGCCGCCGGCTCGGGGGACACCGGCATTCGGTTCAGGGCAGGCTCGTTGCTCTCCATCGTCGACCCCATCATCTTCACCCCGGCGGCGCGGGCCCTCGGTACCCGGGCCGCGGCCGCGGCCCCGTCGTCACATGCGCCTTACGCAGCCTGTCTTGGGCGGGTTGCCGTGGCCGCGCGGCCCGGCGCTGCGCTATCCCTGCGCCGAGGCGACGGCACGGCTGGACGCCGCGCCGTTCGGGCTCGCCAGCAGCTCCGCGTGGCCGAGATGGCACGGGCCGCCCACGGCGAGGTAATCGTACCCCTTGGCCACGAGCGTGTCGAAGTCGTGGATCATCCGCCGGCCGTCGATGACGAGGTACGGCGGCGGCACGATCTCCATGATGGTGTGCGACAGGCCGCGGAACTCCTCCCAGTCCGTCGAGATGAAGAGCCCGTCGCTGCCGCGGATCGCCTCGGCGGCCGAGTCGTGATACGAGATGCGGTCGAAAAGGTGGTTCGTGTCGGGGTTGAACCACGTCCGGCGCGCCTCTTCCGCCGCGAGCGGGTCGTAGGCGCGGATCGCCTTGACGCCGCGGCCGAGGAGCGATTCCACGACCTTCAGCGCGGCCGAGTCGCGCATGTCGTTGGTGCGCTTCTTGAACGCCAGGCCCATCAGCGCGATGGTCTTCTGGTTGAAGCTGAAGCCCGCCTCGTGGATCGCCCGGTCGACCAGGTACGTCTTCTGGTACTCATTGATGTTGTAGACCGCTTGCAGCAGGTCGGTGCTCCGACCGGCGCGGTTGAGCTGGTAGATCAGGCTCTGGATGTCCTTGCCGAAGCAGCTGCCGCCCGCCCCGTTGCTGACGTACGAGCCCCACGTGCTGATCCGGCCGTCGGCCGTGACGCCGAGCTTGAGATCCTCCATCCGCACATTGGGCATGGCCTCGGAGACGCGTGCGCCGACGCCGTTCCAAAATGAGATGTAGGTGAGGAGCAACGTGTTGCCGATGTACTTGATCGCCTCGGCGGTTTCGGGCGTCGTCTCGAGGTAGCGGATCCGCACGTGGTTGACGAACTGCGGGTACACCCGCCGCAGGATCTCGAAGTCGGCCTCGGTGTCGGCGCCGACGACGACCCGGTCGGGGCTCCGCGAGTCGGTCACGGCGTTGCCCTGGGCCAGGAACTCCGGGTTCGACGCAACGCCGGCGTTCTCGACCCCGTGCTCCGCCAGGATCTCCCGCAGGAGGCGCGCCGTGCCGATGGGCACCGTGCTCTTGTTGACGAGGACGACGCGGCGCCTGTCGGCTCGCCGCGCGAGGAGCTCCCCGACGTGGTTGGCCGCGCTGAGGTAGTGCGTCAGGTCGGACGAGCCGTCGCGGTTGGGCGGGGTGTTGAGGCACAAGAAGAAGGCCTCGGTGCCCTCGACGACGCCGGTGATGTCGGTGGTGAAGTGCAGGTAGCGGTCGATCGACTCGGCGATCGATGCCGCCAGCCCGGGCTCGTTGACGTAGCGCTCGATCTGCGCGGCGTCGCCGCTGCGATAGGCCGCGATGCGCGTGGCGTCGATGTCGTACGCGTACACCTCGTGGCCGTACTCGGCCATGACGGCGGCATGCGTCAGGCCGACGAATCCGGTTCCGACGACGATGATCTTCATGGGGTTCAATGCCTCGGCGAAATCAAGCGAAACGACACGGACGTGGACGAGTCAGCCGCAAGCTTGGCGTGGACGGACGACCGTGAAGTCTACCACCGAGGTCGTGGCCCGGACAACACGCCGGTCCGCGCCTGTCGCTGTCGCATCGCCATCTCGTCGCCGCTCATCGTCGACGGCGGGTGATCGCGAGTCGCCGCCTCTTGGTGGTGCGTTGACCGCCTCCGGCGACGGCCATCACACGAGCAGGGCCGCCAGGCTGCCTGGCGCCAGCGCGCGCGTCTTGGGATACGCGCCGCCGACGACGCCGATGACCATGTTCGCGAACGCCGGTCGGCGCTCTGCCTGCCGCACGATCCGGTTGATCACCCATGGCCGCGTCATGGCCGCCTGCACCCACTGGCCCACGCGGAAGCTCCAGGCGAGCTCGCGCCGCCACGCCCGCTCGTAGGCCATGAGCCCCGCCGGCGACCAGTCCCCGGCCAGCAGCGTCTCGCCGGCGAGGCGGCCCGACAGGAGCGCGTTGCCGATGCCCTCGCCGGACACGGGATCGATGAGGCATGCGGCGTCGCCGCACAGCAACCAGCCCGGGCCCGCCGTCCGGCCCGCCTGCGAGCCGAAGGTCAGCGGCCAACCCTTGACGGCGCTGACCCGCCGCGCCCCGCCCAGCCAGCGGCGGGCCATGGGATCGCGCGCGACGAACCGGTCGAGGAGCCCGCGGAGGTCGTCGTCGGCCGCCTTGAGGGCGTCGAGCCGGAGCCCGACGCCGACGTTGGCGCCGGTCGGGGAGATCGGAAACACCCACCCGTAGCCGGGCTGGACAAACTCGGCGAAGCTGAACTCCGCGAGCGGCACGGGCTCCGGCAAGTCGTCGTAGTAGGCGCGCACGGCGAAGGCCTTGCGGTCCGGCGCGCCGGGCCGGCCGACCGCCCGCGACACCGGGTCGTGCTCGCCGCCGCAGCCGATGACGACGTCGGCGCGGACGGTGCGGCCGTCCGCGCAGCGGACGCCGACGACATGATCCGCGCCGTCGACGGTCTCACGGACGATCGCACTCACGCGGGCGCCCTCGCGCAGCTCCGCGCCGGCTTCGACCGCCGCTTGAATGAGCGCGTGATCGAGGACCAGGCGCGGGATGCAGAACGTGTGGTCGGCGAACCCCGGCAGGCTGCCGTCCCGCAGCGTCAGCGCGACGCGGCACCCCGACGGCCCGGCCAGGCCCATGCCGTGGAACGTGGCGCGCGACACGGCCCGGACCCGCGGCAGGAGGCCGAGGGCCTCGAGCTCGCGGTAGCAGTCGAGCCCGAGCGCATCGCCGCAGGTCTTGTCGCGCGGGAACCGCGCGGCGTCCAGAACGAGGACGTCGACCCCGCCGCGGGCCAGGGTCAGGGCCGCGGCGGCGCCCGCCGGCCCGCCGCCGACGACCACGACCCGGCGCCGCTCCACGGCCGCCGTCACCGCGCGCGGAAGCGCCGCCCGCCGCCGACCCGCGGCGGGACGGGGCCGCTCGGCATCCCGCCGCGCCGGCCGGGCATGACCATCTGCACGGGAGGGCGCTGGAGCTGCAGCGCCCACCACTCCGGCTCGTAGGCGCTCATCTTCATCTTCTTGCCTGTGTGGAGCGCCTGGAGGTTGCGGGTGATCGCCTCGTCGCCCGGCAGGTGTTTCTGCGCCCGCTGCAAGATCTCGATGGCCTGTTGGGTGCGGCCGCGGCGCCACTCGCACCATGCGTAGGCGCTCCACACCATCCCGGCGTCCTTGCTGGCCTTCACGGCTTCCTCGAAGACCTGCCGCGCCTTGTCGTCGTCCTTGCGCTCGAAGTGGTACGCGGCGAGCATGGCCTTCGCCTGCCAGTTGTTCGGCAGCGAGCGCTCGAGGAGCGGCCGGGCGCGGTCGTGGTCTTGCTTGGCGGTGTAGAGGATGACGCCGATCTGGCCGTCGATGAGCCGGTCGAGCATGAGCTGCCACGTTGCGAAGCGGCGCGCCCGCTCGAGAACCTCGATGGCCTGGTCGACCCGCTGCCCGGACAGCGCCCGCTCAACCTCCGGCAACAGCGCCTTGAGCTGGCGGTTGACGTAGAGCGCGATGCCGAAGTACACGCCGAGGCCGGCGACGAGCGCGCCGGCGGCGGCGGCCAGCCAGCCGAAGCGCATGCCGGAAAGCGGGTAGTAGAGTGCTGCGAACGCGACCGTTGCCGCGATCGCGCTGGCGACGATGCCGTACATGGCGCGTGTTCTCCCCCGGGGGTCTTGGCGGCGGCGTGGCGCCGCGATGGCCGCGCGGCCGGGCACCGCCCGGCCGCCCGCCAGCCCCGACGCCGCTTGGTCCGAGAGTATACCCGGCGGCCCGCGGTCGGGCCAGTCTGATCGGGCGCACCGGCGGGCCCGGCGTCCGCGCGGGCCACGCCGCCGAGCCGGGCGCCGGCACCCTCGCGATCACGACCGGTGTCAGCGCGCTACGGCCGCCAGTCCCCCCCCCTCAGGGCGCGTCGGCGATCCAGCGACCGGAGGCCTGGCAGCCCGGCACGTCCCACGTCCCCTCGGCCGTGGTGGACGACGTGAACTGGCCCCGGAACGCGCGGCCCGCCCCATCCGCGGTCGTGAAGCCGCCGCCGGCGATGGGAACGCACGCGTCGAGGAAGAACGTGCCGCAGTCGGTGACGCGGGCGCTCAGCGTGCACACCTCGCGGCCGTCCGCCGACACGATGAAGTGCACGTACTCCAGGCCGCGCGTCCCGCGCCCGAACCAGCTGCCGGGGGTGTGGGCCTGGTCCACCTGGACAGGCGCGTTTCGAGCGCTCCACGGAAGGTAGGCGGCGCGTTGGAGCGGGAGGGGCCGATCGGACCCGCCCGTCGGGGTCGGCGTGCAGTCGTCGCCACAGCCGCGCCGCGTCGGCGTCGGCGTGACGCCGCGCTCCGGCGTGCGCGACGGCGTGGGCGTCCGGGTGCAGTCGTCACCGCACGGCCGGCGCGTGGCCGTCGGCTCCGGTTCGCGGGTGCGGGTGGGCGTCGGCGTGCAATCCTCGCCACACGGGCGACGAGTCGGCGTGGGTGTCCGGGTCCGCTCGCCGCCCGGCGTGAGCGTGGGGGGCGGCGTCGGCGCCGCGCCGTCCGCCAGGCGGTACGTCAGCGTCAGCACGGGCCCCTTCTGCCCGAGATCGGTGTCGGCGCCGTAGAAGATGACCGCGTTGGCGACGCCCGGCGTGCCGGCGAGCCGCAGCGCGTAGCCGTAGTCCTGCGCGGGGTGCGTGAGCCAGAAGCGGTAGGCCTCGGTGACCGACGGCCCGCCGAAGCTGGCGCGCTCGTTGATCGCCGCGAGCGTCACCACGGCGTCGACGATCTCGGCGAGGTCGTTGGCCCCGT
>CAYQBA010000045.1:0-5272 GCA_964415605.1 uncultured Anaerolineales bacterium
CGTCGCCGACGCGGCCGGCGTGGCGGCCGGGAGCGACGGCCCCCCCATGCCCCAGCCGGTGGGCTCCGGCGACCCCGCCCCGGTCGGCGCGCCTATCGCGCCGGCCACCGTGCGCTAGCCGGCCAGCGCGCTGCCGCGACGACCGCCCACGCGCTCCCCATGTGCGGCATCTTCGGCTTCGCGGGCTTCGGCGAACCCGGCGTCCTGGCGCGCATGGGCGACGTCATCCGCCACCGCGGCCCCGACGACGACGGCTTCTTCGAGGAGGGGGACGTCCACCTCGGGATGCGCCGGCTGAGCATCATCGACATCGCCGGCGGCCGCCAGCCCGTGGGCAACGAGGACGGCTCGGTCGTCGTGATCTGCAACGGCGAGATCTACAACTACCTCGAGCTGCGCGCCGGGCTCGAGGCGCAAGGGCACCGCTTCCACACCGACTCCGACACCGAGGTCGTGGTGCATGCCTACGAGGCGTACGGCCACGACTGCCTGCGGCATTTCCACGGCATGTTCGCCTTCGCGTTGTACGACCGCCGGTCGGGCGAGCTGTTCGTCGCGCGCGACCGGGTCGGGATGAAGCCGCTGTACTACTGGCACGCCGGCGGCGAGCTGGTCTTCGCGTCCGAGATCAAGGCCATCCTGCAGTCGGCGCACGTCCCGCGCCGCTGCGACCCGGCCATGCTCGACAGCTACCTCGCGCTGCGCTACGTGCCGAACCCGGCGTCGCTGTTTGAGGGCATCCACGTCCTGCCCGCCGCGCACTGCCTGACGTGGCGCGCCGGACGGCTGACGCTCCGGCGCTGGTGGGACGTCGACCTGGGGACCGGCCCCTACGCGCCGGACGCCGACTACCTCGACGCCTTCGACGCGACGTTCACCGCGTCGCTCCGGCGACACCTGCGCAGCGACGTGCCGGTGGGCGCCTACCTCAGCGGGGGGATCGACTCCAGCGCCATCGTCGCCCTCATGGCGCGCGAGCTGGGGCGCGTCAAGACGTTCTCGATCGGGTTCAACGCCCCGAGCGACGAGACGCACCAGGCCCGCGCCCTGGCGGGGCGGCTGGGCTGCGAGCACACCGAGATCACGTGCCTGCCGGAGCACTTCAGCCTGCTGCCCAGGATGGTGTGGCACCTCGAGCGGCCCATCGGCGACGCGTTGATCCTGGCCTACTACCTGCTCGCGCGGGAGACCGCGCGCCATGTCAAGGTCGTGCTGGCGGGCGAGGGCGCCGACGAGCTGTTCGGCGGCTACTCGTTCCACAAGGTCATCCAGTGGGTCGACCGCTACGCGCGCGTCGTCCCGGACGCCGTCGACCAGCGCCTGACGGTGCCGCTCATCCGCCGGCTGCCGGTGGACCTGTTGGATCGCTTCTTCGTGTTCCCGGCGCACCTCGGGCGGGAAGGCCGGGCGAAGGTGGCGGACTACCTCGCCGGCTACCGCCGCCACAGCCTCTACACCAACTACGTCGGGCTGCGGACGCTGTTCGGGCCGGCGGACCGCGCGGCGCTGTATCACCCCGACTTCAGGGCGGCGGTCGTCCAGCACGATCACCTGGCGGGGCATGCGGCGAGGGCGACGGCGGACGGGGCCGACGGCGCGACGCCCGCGCTCCTGGACCGCCTGCTCGCGCTCCAGCTCGACGACTGGCTGCAGGACTTCGCGCTCCTGCGGCAGGACAAGTCGTCGATGGCGCACGGCCTCGAGCTCCGGCTGCCGTTCCTCGACCCGCCCGTGATGGACCTGGCGTTCCGGATGCCGCCGCACCTCAAGATTCGCGGCTTCACCGACAAGTACGTCGAGCGGAAGTGGGCCGAGCGGATCCTGCCGCCGGAGAACACCCGGCGCAGCAAGAACCCGTTCTACATGCCGATGGAGTACTTCCAGGGTCATCCCGCGATCCGCGATCTCATCGACCGGACGCTGAACCCCGACCAGGTCCGGCGCCGGGGCTACTTCGACCCCGCCCGGGTCCAGGCGCTGGTCGACGGGATGGCGACGCGGGAGTTCCTGATCGTCAAACAGGTGATGGCGCTGGTGATCCTCGAGCTGTGGCACCAGGTGTTCATCGACCGCCTCGGCCCGGACTGAGGTATCATCCGGCCACCGGTCGCGGGCGTCTGTGGAGCGTGTCACCATCCGCGACCCGACCACCGGCCGGATCGAGATCCATGACGACCCACGCAGCGCGCCCGACGAAGGTGCTGTGGTTGATCCTCGTGCTGTACGCCGCGCTCGGCGTCGCGTACAGCACGGCCACGCCCGCGGGCGAGGGTCCGGATGAGCCGGGTCACTTCGCGTATGTCCAGTTCCTCCAGGCCCACGGCCGGCTGCCGCGGCACGGCGAGGCCGACGGCCCCCTGGTGCAGCAAGTGAAGCACCCGCCGCTGTACTACGCGCTCGGCGCGCTGGCGACGGCCTGGGCCGACGACGCGGACCTGGCCTTCCACAACAACCCGCACTTCTCGGTGAACCTGGCGCACATCGTCACGCCGGCCGCCCATCAGCACACGGCGGACGAGCGGTGGCCGTACGCCGAGCGCTTCCGCGGGCTGCGCGTCCTGCGCTGGCTGAGCGTCCTCCTGGGCCTAGTCGGCGTCTGGGCGACCTATCAGCTCGCGATCACCATCCGCCCCGGGTCGCCGGCCATCGCGCTCGGCGCGGCGGCCTCGGTGGCGTTCCTGCCCCAGTACCTGTTCATCCAGGGCGTGGTCAACAACGACGGGCTGGTCAACCCGCTGGCGGCGCTCGCGCTCTGGCTCTCGGCACGCCTCGCGGTGCGCGGCGCCGACCGGCGGACCTGCGTGGCGCTCGGGTGCGTCCTCGGGCTGGGGCTGCTGACCAAGCTCACCATCCTGGCGCTCGCCGCCACGGCCGGGCTGGCCGCGGCGACGGCGGCGTGGCGGGCCCGGTCGCCGCGGGTGGCGTGGGACGCGGCCATCGGCATCGGCGGGCCGATCGTGGTCATCGCGGGCTGGTGGTTCGCGCGCAACCTCGTGGTGAACGGCGACCTGCTGGGCTGGGGGCGATTCACGGCCGCGGCCGAGCAAAGCCGGCGGCTCACGCCGCTGGCCGCCGATCTGTCGCGCTACTTCGACCTGCAGTTCACGTCGTTCTGGGGGCGTTTCGGCTGGGTGAGCGTCCCGCTCCCGAGCGGCGCCTACCTCGGGCTTGCGTGGCTGACGGCGGCTGCGGCCGCCGGGCTGGCGGTGGCGGGCGCGCGCGAGCTCGGGCGCTGGCGCCGGGGTTCGCGGCGCCAGCCGCGCGGCGACGATGCCGCGGTGGGCCTGGGCATCACGGTGGCCGCCGCGGCCCTGGTGTACGCGTCCG
This sequence comes from uncultured Anaerolineales bacterium, assembly GCA_964415605.1. Classification (GTDB taxonomy): domain Bacteria; phylum Chloroflexota; class Anaerolineae; order Epilineales; family Epilineaceae; genus UCB3. The sequence goes on from CAYQBA010000045.1 coordinate 3,328, forward strand.
TCTTCCGGCTGGCGTTCACGTTCGACCTTGTCGTGGCCCAAGGGCGATACCTGTTCACGGGGCTGCCGGCGTTGGCCGTGCTGTTCGTCACCGGCCTGGCGGCCTGGGTGCCCCCGGGGCGACGGTCCGCGGCGATGGCGGTCCTCGGCATCGGCATGTTCGGGTTGGCCGCCGGGTCGCTGGCGTGGGTCCTGGCACCGGCCTTCGCGCCGCCGCCGCGGTTGACGCCGGCGGCGGTCGACGCCATCCACCACCGCGTCGACGTCGACTTCGGGCCGTCGATCCGGCTGGTGGGCCACGACCTTGCGGAGCGGCGCTTCAAGCCCGGCGACGTCGTCCGCGTGCCGCTCTACTGGACCGCGCGCGGGCCGGTGGACGAAGGCTACTGGCAGTTCGTCCAGGTGCTGGACGCGGCGGGCCGGGTCGTGGGGCAGGTCGACCGGCTGCCCCTGGACGGGCGCTACCCGACGCTGTCGTGGCTGCCCGACTGGCCGTTCAGGGACGATGTCGCCGTGCCCGTCGCCGCAGACGCCGCGCCCGGCGAGGCCAGCCTCGTCGTCGGCCTGTATCCCGAGGGGCGCCCGATGGCCCGCCTGCCGGCCACGGCGGGCGGCGTGGCGATCGGCGACGCGTGGCGGATGGACCGCCTGGTGATCACGCCCGCGACGCCCGTCACGCCGGACCCGGAGCGCCCCGATCAGCCGGCGTACGCGTTCTCCTCGCCGGGCGCGGATGGGCGGATCACGCTCGTCGGCTGGCGGGTCGATCGCGCGGTCCCGGACGATGGCAAGTCCGGCAGCGACCATGTCGTGACGCTGTACTGGTCCAGCACCGGCGCCGTCGATCGGGACTACACGATGTTCGTCCATGCGGCCCGGCCGGGCGAGCCGCCCGTCGCCACGGGCGATGGGCCGCCAGACCAGGGTCACTACCCGACTTCACTGTGGGCGGAGGGCGAGGTCGTCCCCGACGCGCATCGGCTCCGGCTCCCGGTCGAAGCACCGCCCGGGGCGTACGAGGTCCGGGTCGGCGTTTACGACCCGGCCACGGGCGAGCGGCTCGAGGGCCACGCGCCCGACGGCACGCCGCTCCAGGCGGGCACGGCCGTGATCGCCACGCTCGAGCCCGCGGCGCGTTGACGGTCCGGCCAGTGCCTCAGCGCGCGCTGGCCACCAGCGCCGCCAGCTCGTGCGCCACCACGTCGCGTTCGTCCAGTGACAGGCCGGCCATGTCGGCGACGGCGGGGCCGGCGTAGGCCTGGGTCCGGCGGGCGGCCATGTCGCCGAGCTTCAGGCCCGAGCGCTCGAAGACGTCCCACGTGCCGCCCCCGGCTCGATACAGCGCGCTGATGATCTGCTGGTTGGTGTAGGCGGCCGGCGGCGCCGCGGGCGCCGGCGTGGGGGGACGCAGCGAGACGTGGTAATCGCCCGCCGGGAGCCAGGCGGGATCGCCGTACTTCTGCCGGACGGCGTCGAGCACGGCCGCCAGCCGCGCGCCGTCAATCCCGGCGGCCCGCAGCACTTCCGCCGCGTCCGGGATGCGGAAGTCGACGACCTCGGCGTCCCCCGGCGGCTGCGCGGTCGGCAGGACGGGCGCGGCCGTCGGCGGCTCGATGTGGGCGAGGGCGGCTGTCGGCGGCTCGACGTGGGCGGGGGCGGCTGTCGGCGGCTCGACGTGGGCGGGGGCGGCCGTCGCGATGCCGGCGGCTGGTTCCCCCGTGGCATCGGCGACTGGGACACCGGCGGCGGCCTCCGCGCCCGTCGGTTCGACGATGATCGGTGCCGTCGGCGCGGGCTCGACCATGGGCACGGGCCCGGCCGCCGCCGCGCCGATCGTGGTCTCGACCCACGCGGGTTCGGCGTCGACCGGCTCGGGCTCCGCCGCAACCGGCTCGACCCACGCGGGTTCGGCGTCGACCGGCTCGGGCTCCGCCGCAACCGGCTCG
>CAYQBA010000045.1:5492-26938 GCA_964415605.1 uncultured Anaerolineales bacterium
ACCGGCTCGGGCTCCGCCGCAACCGGCTCGACCCACGCGGGTTCGACGTCGACCGCTTCGGACGCTGCCGCAACCGGCTCGACCCACGCGGGTTCGGCGTCGATCGGCTCGGGCTCCGCCGCAACCGGCTCGACCCACGAAGCCTCGGTGTCGATCGGCTCGGGCTCCGCCGCGACCGGCTCGACCCACGAAGCCTCGGTGTCGATCGGCTCGGGCTCCGCCGCGACCGGCTCGACCCACGCGGGTTCGACGTCGACCGCTTCGATGGCGGCCGTGCTGGTCTGGAGCTCGTCGATCTCGGTCTCGTCGGTCTCGACCTCGCCCCAGCTCGGAGCCGCGGTGTCGTCGCCGGCCATCGCCGTCTCGGCGGCCACGGGCGTCACGCCTCCGGGTTCGGTCGCCTCGATGTCCATCGCGGCCTCGTTCACCCCCAGCTCCGGCCAGTCGGGTTCGACGGCGGGGTGCACGAGGGCCCCCGGCTCCGACCAGCCGGGTTCGGAGGGCTGCGGTTCGGCCGGTGGCGGCACCCGCGACGGCGGCTCGACATGGGCCGCCGTATCGACGCCGGCCAGCAGCGCCTCCGCGCCCGCGGCCGGCGTGATCTGACGGGCGTACGCGGCGAAATCGCTGAACGCGTTCCAGGCCCACCGCCGGTCCATCGGGGCCGTGCTGGTCCCGCGGAACAGCCCCACGGTGCCGCCGGTCGGGGCATCGACGAGCCCCTGCCAGATCACCGTGCGGACCATCGCGTCGCTGGTCAGCGCGTTGAGCGCGGCCCACACGTTGCGGGCCTGGATGTCCTCGCCCACCTGGGCGGCGTCCCACCCGATGCCGGTGACGTAGATCGCGCAAGCCTCGGCGGCCGCGGTGCCCTCGAAGCGCTCCAGCACCCGCCACAGCCGGCGCGCCCGCTCGGCCACGATCGCGGCCACCATGTCGCCCGAGGTGCCGCCGTCCGCCAGGACGCCGAGAAGCCGGATCCCCAGCCCGTCGATCGGCAGCGTGCCCGGCGCCCACAGCCGCGCCTCCGCCGCCGCGCGAAGCGCCGCCGTCAGGTAGTCCACGGCATCGTCGGCGTCGTCGCTGACGAGCCCGCCCGACACGACCACCGCGCCCGGCGCGGCCTGCCTGACCCGCGCCGCCACCTCGGCCACCAGCGCCGCCCAGCGGTCCGGGGCGATCCGCGGGGGGGCGCCCCGGTTGGGGTCCGGCAGGACTTCCCAGGCGTCGACGAGATCGGCCAGCCCGGCCGCCACGCGTGCCGCGTTCTCGCTCATCTCGCTGGCCCACGCCACGGCCAGCGCGCCCTGCGGCCCGGCGGCGAACGCCCCCATGCCCTCCGGCGCCACGGTGAGGTCGCTGTCAATCACCCCGAGCACCTGGAGGCCGGCCGCCCGGACCGCGGCGACCGCCGATCGCGCGGCCGCGATGAAGCCGTCGTCGGGCTCGGTCCAGCCCCCCAGCGCGAAGCGCACCCGCACCATGGCGGCCCCGGTCTCCCTGGCCGTCGCGGCCAACGCGGCCGCGTCCGCGGGCGTGCCGACGTCCACTCCGATTCGGTCCACGCGCGTCATCATCTCGTCCTCCAGTCTCTGATCCGTCCGAACCGCGACCCCGACCGCGTCAACCCGCACCGAGATGCGAGAGGACGACCATCAGCCCGACCTGCACCAGCACGGCGCCCAGCAGCAGCAGCAGCGCCGCCATGCGTGCCCGGCCGTGCACCAACGCCGCCAACACCCCGTTGGCCACGAGCCCGGCCAGACCGATCTGGGGCAGGCGCCATACGGTCGACAGCGGCTGCAGCATCTCGGGCACCGGCGCGCGCAACACCGGGTCGTAGCGGAACTGGACGTTGACCTCCGCCGGCAAGCCCGGGAACCGCCACGTCAACCATGCCCACGCCAGCACGTTGAGCAAGAAGCCTGCCGCGAGCAACGCCAACCCCGTGGGATCACGCCACAGGGTCGAACGGGCCCAGCGCGCCTGCTCGGTGTGCTGCTGCAAGGGCTGCACCGGCCCCAGCCGCCGCCGCATCTTGAAGTCGTCGATGAACGCCACCGGATCGGCCGGCGAGATCGCGTACGCCAGCGCCGGCGTGACGATCACGATCTGACTGGCCGGCTCGGCCGAGGCGTAGACAAGGGTGGGCTGCGGATGGTCGTTGTCGTCGCGGATGATGGTCCGCCCGACCGCATGCCCCGGCCAGTGGAATCCCCGGAGCGGCGCGGCGTACGGCCGGCCGGCGAGGATATGGGTGATGGCCTCCATCGGGACGATCTGGCGGCTGGCGGCCCATGCGATGCTGAGGCCGTCGCGGGTCAGGGTGTAGCGCAGGCTGAAAAATCCCCAGGTCCAGTAGACCAGGAACGCACCCACCGGCAGCAGCACGGCGGCGAGCACCCCGAGCAGCGCCGCCCGCGGCCCCGGGCCGGCCGACCACGCAGCACCCCACAGCACGGCCTCGACGGCCACGGCGACCAGCACCAGCGCGATGCCGATCCACCCGCCGCGCGACGGCGCAGGCTTAAAGACCATCGCCGGCCCCCGCGGCCCCGCGCGCGGCGCGCATCAAAACCGGCTCCACGCCAGCGTGCGCGGGAAAATCCGCGGCACGAAGTCCTCCGCCAGCATGGCCAGCGTCGCCTGGGGGTCGCGCCGGACCGGCGCCGACACGCGGATGGACAGCACGCCGCGGGCGGCGTCACGCGCCGGCGAGTCCCACACGTACCAGTACATGAACACGAGCTGGCCGCGGCCGCCCCGGGCCGTGCCATGGTTGACCGCCAGCGGGCGCGGGCCCAACGGCATGCGCGCGATGTCGAGCGACTCGATCGCCCACCCGCCGAGCGGGTAGCACGTGTCCGGGGTGTGCTCGAACAGGTGGAAGCTCTTGTCGCCCCGGCTGCCGAACGCCGACACCCATACCAGCTCGCCGTCGGGCCGGGTATACGTCCGCTCGATGACGACGTCCGGATCGCGGAACCACCGGTCGACCGCCGGGTCGTGCCGGCGCGCCCGCCCGGTCCAATCCCCGAGCCGCATCGGCAGCCCGGCCGGCAAGCCGTCCAGGGTCAAGTCGAACGGCGTGATCACTGCCGCCTCGTCGGGGGTGCGCCGGTACCACCCCGCCACGTCGGCGAACATGATGGCGCCGCCGCCGGGCGCCGGCGGCGGGTCGTCCCGCGGCGAGAGCCACGCCATCCACGCGATGCCCAGCCCGAGCACCCCCGCGCTCCAGATCAGCCGACGGCGCCGATCACCGGCGCGGCCGGGGCGACGCGGCTCGGGCGGCGCCGGCCGAGTCGGATCACCGCCGGATTGCAGCGGCCGATCAGGCATCGGCTCAGGCATCGCCGTAGGCCGCCCCGCGGACGTCACAGCCCATCCATCGACCCGCCGCGACGAGCCCGGCGGCGGCCATCGCGTAGAGGAGCAGGGCGGGCGGCCCATGGAACCACGCCATGCCTTCCGCGGACCCATGGGCGGCCGCCATCCACAGGAGCCCGGTCAGCCGCAGCCAGTTCGCCGCCAGGGCGATCGGCAGCGCCAGGAGCACCAGCGCCAGGCGCCGGCGCCACGGGCCGTCCAGGACACCGGCCAACACCATGGCCAGCGTGACGAGCGCCACCGCCGACTGCAGCCCGCTGCACGGGGCGCCGACCGTGAACGCCCCGTCGGCCACCGCGAGCTCAGCCCCGCGCTGGACCACGGCGGCGCCGAGGCCGCCCGCCGTCGCCGCCGCCGCGCGCGCCACCCAGGCCGCCAGGAATGGCGCGGTGCGCTCGACGAACGGCCAGGGAATGGCCAGGAGGAGCAAGCCCGCCGGGAGCGCCGCGGCCTGCAGGGCGGGGCGGCCGCCGAACGTCCACGCCAGGCCCGCGAGCACGACGACGAGCGCGCAGGCCGACACCGGGAACGCCTGCCAGCGCCCGGCGGCCAGGTGGAGCGCCACGCCGGCCGCCACGAGCGCGAAGCCCGCGTCGGCGGGTCCGCCCGCGGTGAATCGCGCGCGGGCACGCCACGCGAACGCCGCCGCGACCACCGGGACGAGCCAACCGTGGCCGTAGTATGGGTGCACCTGCCAGGTGCGGGCCAGCCACGCCACCGTCGGCGCGAACAGCACGGCGACGAGGCCCACCAGCACGAGGGCGACCGCCGGGCCGCCCACACGCGCACGCGTCAAGGAGACCCCGCCGCCGATCCGAGCCTCACGACGTCGCCGCGGCGGCTTCGGCCATGGCGACCGCCGGCATGCTGGCATACACCGGCGTGCACCAGTGCCGGTAGCGGGCCACGCGGCCGCGCACGACGTCGAAGTACAGGTCACGCAGTTGGTGCACCACGGGCCCCATCGCGCCCGTACCGATCCGCCGCTCGTCGACCTCGACGATCGCGGCGATCTGGACGCCCGTGCCCGTGAAGAAGATCTCGTCGGCCACGTACAGCTCCGAGCGGTCGATCGAACGCTCCTCGACGGTCGTGTGAAGGACGTCGCGGCACAGCTCGATGACGACCTCGCGCGTGATGCCTTCGAGGATGTTGTCGGTGACGGGCGGCGTCGACACCACCCCGTGGCGCACCACGAAGATGTTCTCGGCGCTGCCCTCCGACACGTGGCCGTTGGCGTTGAGCACGATGGCCTCGTCGAAGCCGTTGCGCAGCGCCTCGGTCTTGGCGAAGGCGCTGTTGATGTAGGCGCCGGTGATCTTGCCGCGGGCGGGGATCATGTTGTCGTCGATCCGCCGCCACGACGACACCATCACCCGCGCCCCCTCCTCGGCCTCGACGTAGCGCCCGAACGGGGTGGCGAAGATCGCCAGCCCGTCGGTGAGGTTGTGCAGGCGGACCCCGATGAGCTCGTCCGCCTTGTACGCCAGGGGCCGGATATAGGTGTCGGACTCGTAGCCTTCGCGCCGCAACAGGTCAAGCGTGATCTCGACGAGATCGTCTGCGGAGTACGGCAAGTCGATGCAGATGATGCGGCAGTTCTGGAGAAATCGCTCGTAGTGCTCGCGGAGCTTGAACACCAGCATCTGCTGCTCGTCCTGGCTCCAGTACCCGCGGATCCCCTCGAAGCACCCGGTGCCGTAGTTCAGCGCATGCGTGCGCACGCTGATCTTGGCATCCTCGATGGGGACGATCTGGCCGTTGAAGAACGCGAATCGACCCTGCATGGCTCACCTTTCCGTGGCATCTGGAACCCAGTCGGGCAAGGCGGGAGCCGGCGTCGCGCCGTCGCTCCCGCGCGGCGATGCCCAATCGGGGCGGATACGGGCCTCGTGTCAATCATACCTTGCGTGCAGAGGCGGGGTCAAGGCGGTCTACCCGCCGCTATGGCCGCTTGCGCCGGCCGAAGAGAAGCTGGGTCAGGGGATTGACGGGCTCGGTCCCTTCGACCACGGCCACCGGCGCGTCGCGGGGATCCACCGGGGCCGCGCGCCACCCTGGCCGCGCCCGGTCGGCGGCCGCCAGCCACGCGGCGACGGCCGCGCGGTCTTCACCCGCGTCCGCGCCGCCGGTGCGAGCGGCCGGCCGTCCGGGGTCCCCAGGCGGCATGGATGCCGGAGCGCCCGCCTGACGCGCCGCATCCAACGCCAGCCGAAGCTGGTCCAGGTCGTCGATGATCCGACCCAGCCACTGCCCGGCCGATGGCGAGGCCGCCAGCGCGGCGGCCAGGTCGGCCGCCGCGTCGCCGCCCGCCGCCGTGTCGAGCATGCCTTGCAGGTCCGCGCCGATCAGGCGCCGGAGATCCACGGCGGAAGGGCTGCGGTCGAGGACACGCACCACGGCGGCGCCGAGCACGGCCGGCAGCAGGTGCGTGCCGGTGATCAGCGCATCGTGCTCGACCGGGTCGATGAAGTACGGGATCGCGCCGACGCTGTCCACCAGCGCCTGCATGACCCGCAGCGCCGTCTCGTCGGTGCGCGGCGGCGCGCACAGGCAGTAGGTGACGCCCCTGAGCCCGTCGCGGGGCTCGCCGCCATCGGGCCGGCGCATGATCGGGTGGCCGCCGATGAAGGCGACGCCCTCCGGCACCCACCGCGCGGCGGCGTCCAGGATCGGCGCCTTGAGCGTCGCGGTATCGGTGACGAGCGTGCCGGGGCGCACGTGCGGCGCCACCTTCTCGACCGTCGCGCAGACGTCGTCGACGGGCTCGCACAGGAAGAGCAGGTCGGCCGCCGCCGCCACCTCGGCCAGGCTCCACGTGCCGCGATCGACCGCGCCCGCGCCGAGCGCGGCGCGGACGCGCGCGGCGTCGACGTCGTGTCCGAGGAGGGCGTAGCGGGTCTTGACCGCCTGGAGCGCGTGACCGACCCGGAGACCCGTGGCCCCCAGCCCGACGATGCCGATCACCGGCACCCGCTCGCCGTCGCCATCTCTCGCCGTGGATCCGCGCATGTCGCCTCGCTTCAGGGTCCCCCCTCGCCGCCGGCGGTCACGACCGGGCGTCGGCCCACCGCAGCGCGGCGTGCCAGCGCCCCAGCTCGGTGCCCGCCCAATCGGCCGGCGGCGCCGACTCGTGATGGCGAACCAGGGCGACCACGGCGGCGTCCCCGCCCACGGCGGCGATCCACGCCGCGCCGCGGGCCGGGTGCCAGGCCAGGATCCAGTACGGCCGGCGCCAGCCCGTGGGCCGGCCGGACAGCCATGCCCACGCGGCGGGCCACCGCCGGGCCAGCAGCACGCGGGCCATGCGATGCCGCAGGTGCACGCCGCCGTTGGCCTTGCCGACGTCGTGGAGGAGCGCGGCTTGCAGCAAGGGCGGGGCGCTCTCGCCGCGCGCCACCAGACCGGCCGCCACCCGGAGGGCATGGTGGCGGTCCTCGGCGGGCATCTGGTCGAACAGCGCCGCGAGGGCTGGCGGCAAGAGGCCGTGCGCCGCGACCACGTCGGGCGGTTGCCGGCGCGACCAGAGCGCGGCCGTGAGCTGCCAGGCGCGATACAGCACGGCCGGCCGCGGGGAAGCCATGCGCGACGCGGCGAGCGTTAGAGGCCGACCGTGCGCCACAGCGTGCTGACCAGGTCGACGAAGAGCATCCCGACACCGCTGAATAGGCGCCCCAGCACGGGTCCGCCGAGGAAAACCACCAGGAGCAGCGCCAGCACGCCGTACGGCTCGTACTGGCGGAGCCGCCAGCCGGTCCGATCCGGCACCACCCCGAGGAGGACCTTCCACCCATCGAGCGGCGGGATGGGCAGCATGTTGAAGACGGCCAGGACGATGTTGATCCAGGCAAAGCCCTCGACGAACCGGTAGGCGCCGCCCGCGGGCCCGGCATCGTACGGCGACGCCGCACCCAGGGCGGTCACGCGGATGACCGAGATGGCGACGAACGCCAGCAGGAGGTTGGACGTCGGCCCGGCGAGCGACACCCAGAGCACGCCGCGCCGGCCGAGGCGCCCCGGGTCGATGGGCACCGGCCTGGCCCACCCAAACCCTGCCACAAGCACCATCAGCGCGCCGAAGGGATCGATGTGACGCCGCGGGTCCAGCGTCAGCCGGCCCTGGAGGTACGCCGTCAGGTCGCCGAGGCGGAACGCGGTCCAGGCATGCGCAAACTCGTGAAAGGTCAGGCCGATCACCAGCGCGGCCACCCGCGCGAGCAGCTCGGCGAGCCCGATGTCCATGGGCATGGGATGCCATATCCTCGCGTGCCAGGCGCGCGGCGCGCGCGCCCGAGGAGCGAACGGGCCGCAGTATACCACGGGCGGGCTGCCCCGTGGCGGAACCACGGCCGGCGCCCGTGGGCTTGCCGGGCGGGACTCGGTGACGGCCAGGCAATCCCCCGTCAGCCCACCAGGAACCCCGCCGGGGGCGTTACACCGATCTCGAGGATCCGCCGGGTGTCCGGCCGCACCCGCCCCCGCTCGTCGAGGCGGAGGCCCGGCACCCACACGATCTGGCCGCTCGCGACGATCACCGGCCAGGCATCGCGCAGCGCCTGCGGGATCCGCGCGTCGACGAACAGATCCTGAAGCGACTTGTGTCGGCCGCCCAACCCCAGCGGCTGAAGCTTGTCGCCCGGCTCCCGCGCCCGCACCGTCGGGTGCGGCCCGACCGCGTCGGCGTCCAGCCACGCGATCCACGCGTCGCGCGGAGGCACCAGGTCCACCGGGCGCGCCGTGCGGATCGTCGCGGTCACCACCCATCCGCCCGGCAGCCTGGTCTCGCCGGGCAGCCGCAACGGCAGCGGCGTCGACGTCAGGCCGAGCGGCGGCAGCGCCGGCCGGCCTGCGGACACGACGAACCCGTCGTCGCCGCTGGCGAGCCGCACGTTCCCGGGCAGCGACACCGTCGCGCCCGGCGTCGCCGCCGCCTGCCGGGCCGCCTCGGTGGCCTCCCAGCCGAAGTCGCGGACCCCCTCGGCCAGGTGCTCCACCGCCCGGCGCAGCAGGCGGCGCTGCACGGCCGGGTGGAGGGCCGCCCACGCGCCCCGCGCGAACCGCACGCGGCTGGCCGCCACCGCCGCGTCGGCCGTCCAGACCGCGTCGACCGCCTGCTCGATGAAGTCGAGGTCGCCGGCCACCGCCGCCGCGTTGCGTGCCAGCGCTTCGGCGACCTGCGGGTTGATCGCCTCGAGCTGCGGGAGGACTTGTTGGCGCAGCCGGTTGCGGAGGAATGCCGGGTCGGCGTTGCTCTCGTCCTCGCGCGCCTTGATGCTGCGCGCCGCAAGCCAGGCGTGGACGACGGCGCGCCGCGTGTCGAGGAACGGGCGCACGATCCGCGGGAGGTCGGCGTCCTTCCCCGCCGGCAAGTCCTCCAGGGCACGGATCGCCGTCAGGGACAACGGGTACGGCGCCAGCATCGCCATGCCGCGCAGCCCGGCCAGACCGGTGCCGCGCACGAAGTTCATCAGCACGGTCTCGGCCTGGTCGTCGGCCGTGTGCGCCACCGCGACCGCCGTCGCCCCCACCCGGCGGGCCACCGCCGCCAGGAACGCGTACCGCGCGCCGCGGGCGGCATCTTCGACGCCCCGCCCCGAATCGGCGGCCAGCTGGCCGACGTGCCGGGCGCCGAGCGTGGCCGGGATGCCCCAGTCGGCGGCGAGCTGGGCGACCCACGCCGCGTCCTCCGTCGACGCCGGGCGCAACATGTGGTCGAGGTGGGCCACGTGCAGCCGGAGGCCCTTGAGCGGCGCGTACCCGCGCAGCGCAGCCAACAGCGCCACGGAGTCCGGTCCGCCCGACACGCCCACGACCACGCCGTCACCGTGGCGGAACAGACCGTGCGCCGTGTCCGCGGCGCGCACGGCGTGGATCAGGTCGAGGTTGGACATCGGGTCGTTCGCATCCGGGCGCCTGCGCGTGTCGTCGGCCGGAGCCCCTGCGGGACGGGTTCCGGCGCGGCAGGAGGGTGGGCTCGCCAAACGCGGTCCGAGACCGGTGGCCGTGCGCCCGCGCGCCGCCTTTGACCCGCATCAGGCTTCACCGTACAATTTTACGTCCGACTGCCTTCGGTTGCTAAGCCTCCAGGATACGATCCGTCGCATGTTCAGCGCGCTCTCCGACAAGCTCCAGCACGTCTTCGACACCCTCGGCCGCAAGGGGCATCTCACCGAGGCCGATGTCGACGTGGCCATGCGCGAGCTGCGCATGGCGCTGCTCGAGGCCGATGTCAGCTACGGCGTGGTGAAGGACATCACGGCGCGCGTGCGCGAGCGGGCCGTGGGCGCGGAGGTCCTGCGGTCGTTGACCCCGGCGCAGCAGGTTGTCACCATCGTCCACGACGCCTTGGTCGAGACCCTGGGCAAGTCGGCGCCGCTGGACATCGGGCGGGGCGACCCGCCGGTGATCCTGATGGCCGGGCTCCAGGGCTCGGGCAAGACCACCACCTCGGCCAAGCTGGCCCTGATGTTGCGCAAGAAGGGCAAGCGCCCGCTCCTCGTGGCGTGCGACACCCGCCGGCCCGCGGCGATCGAGCAGCTCACGGCGCTGGGCCGGCAGCTCGATCTGGCGGTCTACAGCGAGGGCACGGCCGCCGCGCCCCCCGACATCGCCGCCCGGTCGCTGGACCACGCCCGCCGCAACGCCCACGACGTGGTCATCGTCGACACGAGCGGCCGGCTGCAGATCGACGAGGCCCTGATGGACGAGCTCGTCGAGATCGCGCACCGCGTGCGGCCGACCGAGACGCTGCTGGTCGCCGACGCCATGACCGGCCAGGAAGCCGTCAACGTGGCCCAGGCGTTCCATGCCCGGCTGACGTTGACCGGGCTCGTGCTCACCAAGATCGACGGCGACGCGCGGGGCGGGGCGGCCTTGTCGATCCGGGCCGTCACCGGCGTGCCCATCAAGTTCCTCGGCGCCGGCGAGAAGGCCAACGCGCTCGAGCCGTTCGAGCCCGAACGCCTGGCGGGCCGCATCCTGGGCATGGGCGACCTCCAGACGCTGCTCGAGCGCGCCCAGTCCGCCATCGACGAGGACGAGGCGCAGCGTATCGAGAAGAAGCTGCGCAAGGGCACCATCGACCTGCAGGACTTCCTCGGCCAGCTCCAACAAGTCCAACGCATGGGCCCGATCCAGGAGATCCTCGGGCTCATCCCGGGCTTCAGCAAGCTGACCAAGCAGCTGCCGGTGGACCTCGATCCACGCGACATCAAGCGGGTCGAGGCCATCATCCTGTCGATGACGCCGCAGGAGCGGCGCAAGCCGAAGATCCTCAACGCCAGCCGCAAGCGCCGCATCGCCAGCGGCAGCGGCACGCGCGTCCAGGACGTCAACCAGCTGCTGCAGCAGTTCGACCAAATGCAGCGCATGCTCAAACAGTTCTCCGGCGGGCGGATGCCCCGCGGCCTGCCGTGGTCGTAGCGCCCGCCGGGGACGCTTGTCCCGTTGGACCACCGAAGACGATCGTCGCCTGACGGTCATATCGCACGTCGAGGAGAAGACAATCCCATGGTCAAGATCCGTCTGCGCCGCGTCGGCGCCAAGAAGCAGCCGAGCTACCGCATCGTCGTCACCGACAGCCGCGCCCCGCGCGACAGCGCGGCGCTGGAGGTCGTGGGGCACTACAATCCCCGCACGAACCCGCCGACGGTGGTCGTCAAGGAAGACCGGGCGCTGCACTGGCTCAACGTCGGCGCCCAGCCCTCGGACCCGGTCCGCCGGTTCTTCGACGGCATGGGCCTGCCCGAGAAGCTGAAGCAGTACCGCAAGGGCGAGTGGGTGCCCGCCGCGTCCGCCGCGGCGCCGGTAAAGTCCGGGGGCCGCGCCAAGGCGGCGGCCGCTCCGGCGATCGACGTCGCCGCGGCCGCGGCCGCCGAGTCCGCGGTGGACGAAGCCGCCGGCGTGGCCGCCGAGGCTCCCGCCGCTGCCACCGAGATGGCCGCCGCGATCGACGAGACCATCGATACCGCCGCGGACGCCTCCGTTGCCGCGGTCGCCGAGACCGCCGAAGCCGCCGGCACGGATGCCGAGACCATCGCCGAAGCCGCCGAGGCGGCGGCGGAAGTCGCCGGCGAGGCCGCCGAGAGCGAGGCGAACACCGCCACCGACGCGGGGGCCTGACGATGGCCGCCGACATGCCGGAGCTGGTCCGCACGATCGTCCAGGCGCTGGCCGATCAGCCCGATGCCGTCGCCGTCACGGAGGTGGACCGCGGCCGGATGAAGGTGATCCAGCTGAAGGTCTCGTCCGAGGACCTGGGGCGGGTCATCGGGCGCGACGGCCGGGTGGCCAACGCCATCCGGGCGCTCTTGGACGCCGCGCCGGGCCACGACCGCTGGAAGCTGGAGATCGTTGATTGAACCCGCCGGGGCCCGCATATCTGGCCGTCGGGCGGATCGGCCGGGCGCACGGCGTGCACGGCGAGGTCAGCGTCGACGTGCTCACGGAGTTCCCGGAGCGCTTCACGCCGGGATCGACGCTCTACGTGGGCCCCGAGCGCGGCGCCTCGCCGTCGGCGACCGTCGTGCTGAGCGCCAGGCCGTTCCGGGATCGGCTGCTGGTACGCCTCGACGCCGCGGCCGACCGTGACGCCGCCCAGGCGCTGACCGGGCAGTTCCTGTTCATCCCGGCCTCCGAAGCGCACGCCCTCGACCCCGACAGCTACTATGCCCATCAGCTCGTCGGTCTCGAGGTGGTCACGGACGCCGGCGTCTCGGTGGGGCGCGTGGCGCACATCATGGAGACCGGCAGCGCCGACGTCCTCGAGGTCCAGGGCGCGCGCGGCACGACGCTGATCCCGATGATCGGCGACGTGGTGGCGGAGATCGACCTGGCGGCCGGCCGCATCACGATCACGCCGCTGCCGGGGCTGCTGGACGAGGCATAAGGCGCGAGGAAGGCCCCGCGCCTCGCTGGGGCGCGCGACTCGGGCAGGGTGGTGCGTGGATCAGGCGTGCCAGGGACGGGCGCCAGATCACCGCGCGCGCCGATGGCCACTGGCGACCAGGCTTCGACTACAGGCGCCGGTGCTTCAAGAGGGCCGGGAAGTAGTTGAAGATGAACGGCCTGACCTGGGGTGGCCGCCGGTCCGTCGGCTCCGGGCTCGGCGTATCGGTCGGCAGCGGGGGCGCCTCGGTCGGCGACGGTGGATCCGTGGGCCGCGTGGTGGCGGTCGCCGTCGGGCGCGGGGTGGGCGTGTCCGTCGCGGTCGGCGTCGGTGTCGAGCCCAGCCAATGGAAAAGCTGCAGGCGGTTGTTGCCCGCGTCGGCCAAGGTCACCCGGCCGTCACGCGCCGCCGCGATGTCGCGCGGGTTGGACACCTGGCCGGGCCCGGCACCGAGCGCGTCCGCGAACGTGGCCACGACCGCGCCGTCGGCGGTCAAGGGCGAGCCCGGCACCGGCTGCAAGACCTGCACCCGCACGTGCCGCCACATGTCGTTCTCGACGACGTAGAGGTACTTGGCGTCCGCGGCCAGCCCCACCGGCGCCCACAGCTCGCCGGGGCCGACGTACTGATCCTGCATCATCGGCAGCGACACCTGCGTCAGACCCTCGTTCTCCGGCCACTTGTAAAGGAACTGGCCGTCGCGCGAGAAGGCCGTCAACCGGTGAGCGCCGCGCTCCAAGACGTAGATCAGGCCATCCGGGCCAACGATGACCGAGCTCGGGAACCGCAGCCGTTCCGCCCCGAAGACCGCGGCGACCTTGCCCGCGGCATCGCGCCGGACGATGCGGTTGTTGAGCGTGTCGGCGATGTAAACGTTGCCGTCGGCGTCCACCGCCACGTCCTCCGGGCCCGCCAAGGCATCGTCGGCGCGGCCGGGGTTGCCATCGCCCCATTGGGCGCGCTTCTCGCCGCGCGGCGTGGCCACGTAGACCGAATGGCGCTCGGGGTCCGCCACGTAGATCAGCGCATCGTTGAACGGCGAGCCCGCGGTCGGGCGATACACGGCCACGCCCGCCGGGTCGGCGAAGTCGAACAGGTTGGCCTTGGCCAGCACCATGGCGGGCTGGTAGTCCTGGAGCCCGTTGAGCACGATCACCCGCTTGTTGCCGGTGTCGGCGACGGCCAGGAACTGCTCGTCGAGGCCGACGGACCGCGGGAAGTCGAACTGCGTCAGCTCGCGCCCGCGCATCGCCATCCGCTCCGGCGCCGGCTTGTCTTTGCGCCAGTAGTACAGCGTGTAGTCCACCCCGACCGGGTTGGCGAACACGAGGTCGCCGTTGGCCAGGAACGCCGCGCCCTGGAGGCGCTTGGGCGAGTTGGGGTCCGTGCCGTCCAACGGGTACGGCGCACGGTCCACGAGCTGCCGCGCGCTGTTGAAGCGCCACAGCCGCGGGGTCAGGAACGACGGGTCGAAGTCGCGGATGATAAAGCTGCCGTCGTCGGCGACGGCCACCGCGGTCGGGTTGAAGAACCGCTGGGTGCCGACGCTGTTCATGTACCCGTCGGGCGCGCCTTCCGGGGTGAACCAGACGATCCGGTCGTGCATGGTGTCGGCGACCCAGACGCGGCCGTCGGGGCCGATGGCCACGTCGGTCGGCTGCAAGAGCGAGCCGGCATCGTTGCCGGGCCCGCTGATGGTGCGCACGTGGCTGCCCTCGGCGTCGAAGACCTGGACCTCGCTGGCGCCGCGATCCGCCACGTAGACGTTGCCGCGCCGGTCGACGGCCAGGCCCGTCGGCTCCTGGAAAAGGCCCGGGCCGCGCCCGAGGCCGCCCCACTCCTTGGCGCGCGGCTGGCAGTTGGGGTTGACGAGGCACAAGGCGTCCGCCCGGAAGCGCTTGACGCTCCGGAGCCCGGCGTCCACGACGTACACGAACGCCCCGTCGGGGCTCACCGCCACGTCGCTGGGCTTCCAGAACTCGCCCTCGCCGCTGCCGCGGCGGCCCCAATGACCGACGACGGGCGAGCTGGTCATGGTGAACACTTCGACGCGGGCGTTGCCGGCGTCGACCACGTAGACGTACTGATCCTCGGTCGGCGACACCGCCACGCCGAGCGGGGAGTTGAGAAGGCCCGTCTGGGGGGGGCGGCCGATGAAGCGGACGAACGACGGGCCCTGACCGCCGACGTCAGGGCGCCCGAAGCTGACCGAGGCGGGGCTCGACGCGTAGGCGATGCCGAGTCCGAGGATCAGCGCCGCGGCCCGTCGCCAGGGCGCACGGCGACGCTTTTGGGAGAGGGAAGCCGACATCGGCGAATCCGGCGGCGTTTGAAATGTCGTGCTTGGGATCACAAAATGCCCCGCGCGTGAGAATATCTGCACTCGAGCACCCGGCGGCCACGCGGCTCGATGCAGGGGCTATATGTTGCCATTATAACGAACTCGCCGCGCGTTGTCTACCCTCGCGGCGCCGGAGTCGCCGCGCCTCAGTCGGCGAAGCTCGCCAGCGAGTGGCCCGGCATCAGCACGACCCGGACGACCGCCCCGGTGGCGTGCACCTGGGTGTGCGGTGCCAGGCAGTCGACGAATCGGCCCGACGGCAGGGCCACGCGGTACAGCCGGTGCATGCCCTGGAAGACCTGGCCGGCGACACGCCCCGCCACCCCGGCCGCGACGCGCTCTGCCGCCCCGTCGGCCATCAACATGACGTCGTCGGGGCGCACCACGACCTGTACCGTCGCCCCCACCGGATGCCCGACGGGCTGCCGCGCGGGCCCGATCTCGGTCTCGATACCGCCTGGCACGACGCGCCCGGGCAAGAACCCGGTGTGGCCCATGAACTCCGCCACGAAGCGCGAGGCCGGAAGATGATAGACCGCCTCGGGCGTCCCGATCTGCTCGAGCCGCCCGCCGTTCAGCACGGCGATGCGATCACCGATGCACAACGCCTCTTCCTGGTCGTGCGTTACGAAGACCGCGGTGATCCCCCCCGCCTTCAGGAGGTCGCGCACCTCCAGGCGGACCATGGACCGCAGGCGCGCATCGAGGTTGGAGAACGGCTCGTCGAGCAGGAGCACGGCCGGCCGCGGCGCTAGGGCGCGCGCCAAGGCGACGCGCTGCTGCTGCCCGCCCGAGAGCTCGTGCGGCATCCGGCCCGCCAGCGGGCCGAGCCCGACGAGCGCCAGCATCTCGGCGGCCCGGGCCTGCACCGCCCCGCGCGGCAAGCCGTAGGCGACGTTCTGGGCCACCGTCAGGTGCGGGAACAACGCGTAGTGCTGGAAGACCATCCCGATCCGGCGCCGCTCGGGCGGCACCACACCGGCCGGCGACGAGACGACCGCGCCGTCGATGGCCACGCTGCCCTCGTCGGGGGCCTCGAGACCGGCGATCAACCGCAGCGTCGTGGTCTTGCCGCACCCGCTGGGGCCGAGCAGCACGACGATCTCGCCCTGTCCCACCGCCAGCGAAACACGGTCGACCGCCCGCACCGGCCCGTAGCGTTTGACCAGCCCGGCGCAAGCCACCGCCGGCGGTGGGTTCTCGACCGGCGCCGTCACGGCTCGCGTCATCGCCCGCCCGCCCGCTCGTGCGCCAGGAGCACGGCCGTCGGCACCGACGACAGCAGGATGAGGAGCAAGGCCGGTGCCGCCGCGCGCGCGAAGAACGCCTCGGACACGGCCGACCACACGCCGGTGGCCAGCGTCCCGAAGCCAATCGGGCCGAGCATCAGGGTGGCCGGGAGCTCTTTCATGATCGTCAGGAACACCAGCGCCGTCCCCGCGGCCACGCCGGGTGCCACGAGCGGGAGCGTCACCGTTGCCGCGACGCGCGCCGGCGGCTGGCCGAGCGTCCGGGCCGCCTCCTCGAGGCTGGGGTGGACCTGCAGGAGCGACGTGCGGACGGCGCCCACGGCCTGGGGGAGATACAGCGCGGCATAGGCCACCGCCAGCAACGCGAGCGTCTGATACAGCCCGGGCGCGGCGCGAATCCCGAAGAACACCAGCGCCAGCGCCACGACGACCCCCGGCAGCGCATAGCTCAGCCACGTGAGCCGCAGCAGCCACCGGCTGGCGCGGCCCGGCCGGCGCACCGCCAGCCACGCCACCGGCAGCGCGAGCCCCATCGTCACGGCCGCGCCCGAGCCGGCGGCCGTCAGCGTGTGGCGCGTGGCCGGGAGGAGGCCAGACCAACCGACGCCGTCGTCGACGGCGCGCAGCAGCCAGTGGCCGAGCACCAGCGCCGGCAGCCCGATCGCCAGCCCAGCCACAGCCGCGCACAGCGCGAGCGCCGGCCAGCGCCACCGGCCGAGACGCACCGGGCGCGCGGGGCGCGGGCCGTGCGCCCCCGACGCATGGTAACGGGCACGCGGCTCGGCGCGGCGCTCAGCCACCAGAATCGCCGCGGTCACGCCGACCAGGACCAGCGACACCACGGCCGCGGCATGCCGGTCGAAGGCCGACTGGTATTGCAGGTAGATCACGCGGGTCAGCGAGTCGAAGCGCATCACCGACACCGCGCCGAAGTCGCGCAAGGTGTACAGCGCCGTCAACAACCCCCCCGCCGCCAGCGCGGGGCGGAGCTGCGGGAGCGTGACGCGGAGTGCGGTGCGCAGCGGCGATGCGCCCAGCGTGCGCGACGCGGCTTCGAGCGCGGGGTCGACCCGCAGGAGCGCGGCGCGGAGCATGAGGAAGGCGTACGGATAGGTGAACAACGTCAGCGCCAGGCACGCCCCGACAAAGCCGTAGATCGACGGCAGGCGCGTCAGGCCGGTGGCGCCCGCGATCAGCCCGTGCAGCATTCCCCGGGGGCCAAGCGCGGCCACCAGCAAGTAGGCGCCGACGTAGCTCGGGACGACGAGCGGCAAGGCCAGGGCGACGCTCCACGCCCGGCGCAGCGGCAGGTCGGTGCGCACCGTCAGCCAAGCCAGTGGCAGCGCGAGCGCGGTGCACGCAGCCGTGACGGCCGTCGCCAGCCCGAGGGTCCGCCCCAGCGCGGCGAGCGTCCGGTCGCCGAGCAGTGCGGACCACGCTCCGGCATCGGCGCCGAGCGCGCGGATCACGAGGTATGCCGGCGGCAGCAGCACGACCCCGGCCGCGGCGCCGGCGGCCAGCCAGAGCAGACCCACCACGGGGGCGGGGCGCAAACCCGGCCGGCCCGGTGCCGATGTCACGGCAGGGCGCCGACGTCCCGCAAGAGCGCCAGGGTGCCCTGGATGTCGACGAGATCGCCGGCATCCAGGTCGATGGCGTGGAGATCGGCCAGCGGCGGCATGTCGACGATCTCGGCCGGCGCCACGCCCGCGATCAGCGGGTACTCGAAGGTCTCGTCGGCAAAATACCGCTGTGCCTCGGTGGTCAGCATGAACGCGGCGAGCTTCTCGGCCGCGTCGGGATGCTGGCCCGTGGCGACGATGCCGATGCCCGCTACCAGCACCAGCGAGCCCGGGCCGCCGTCCGTCAGGAAGTGGTTGCGGGCCGGAAAGTCGGCCCCTTCCTCCTCGAGGAAGCGATACAGGTAGTAGTGGTTGACGAACCCGACGTCGATCTCGCCGGCGCCGACCGCCTCGACGATCGGAGCGTTCCTGTCGAACTCCACCGGTTCGTTGGCGATGATGCCCTCGAGCCACGCTCGCGTGCGGTCCTCGCCCCAGGCCTTGCGCATGGCGGTGACCATGGCCTGGAACGAGGCGTTGGCCGGCGCCCAGCCGATCCGGCCCGTCCAGTGCGCGTCGACGAAGCCCTCCATCCCTGCCGGGAGGTCGGCGGGCGTGAGCGACTCGGTGTTGTACACGACCACCCGCGCGCGACCGGACGTGCCGACCCACCGCCCCGCGGGATCGCGAAAGCGCGGCGCCACCGATTCCAACACCGCCTCCGGCAGCGGGGCGAGCAGGTCCTCAACCGCGCCGAGCGCGCCGGGCTCCTGGGCGAAGAACAGGTCGGCCCGCGAGACCGGGCCCTCTTCCAGCAACAGCGCCGCCAGCTCGGCCGTGTCGCCCCAGCGCACCGCGACGTCCAGGCCGCTCTCCTTCTCGAAGCGCTCGATGAGCGGCCCGACGAGGTTCTCGCTGCGCCCGGAGTAGACCACCAGATCGGCCGCCGACGGGTCGAACGGCTCGGCGGTGGGCGCCTCCGGATCCGCCTCCGGATCCGCCTCGGGGTCGGGCACGGCGACGGCCTCGGTGCCTCCGGCCGCGGCGGGCTCGGACGCGACGGCGTTCGGCTCGGCCGGATCCGGCGCAGCAGCCGGTTGGCAAGCGGTCAGCAGCGGCCAGATCAGCCAGGCTGGCAGGACAAGGCGCGTCAACCAGCGCGCGGGGTTCGATGGGCACAGCATGTTTGAGCATCCTCCTCGACGATTGGCGTCATGCGGCGGCATCCCCGTGTCGAGCCCGCCAAGGGAACTACTTTAGCGCTCTGGCAGCGCACGTCTAGGCCCGTAGCTGAACCGTGGTTGTGCCTGCGGTGCGATCGCGGTTCAACGCCGTTGAATCTGTCACCCGCTCGCCGGAAGGCATCGCAAGCGCGCCACCGCTATAATCTCATCCATGGGCGATCTTTCCCCCGCCGGCCTGATCGGCTGGTTCGACGGCGCCGCGGACGGCGCGGATGCCGTGAGCGTGGCCATGCTGCGCTACGCCGCGGACATCTACCGCCTCCAACAGGATCAGCCGCACGTGTCGCTCTCCGATCTGGCCGACCGGATGAACGTGTCGGTGCAGGCGGCGTCGCGCATGGTCCGGCGGCTCAAGGAGGCCGGGCTCGTGGAGCACGAGCCGTATCGCGGCGTGCGGCTGACGCCCGAGGGCGAGCGGGCGAGCCTGCCCGCCATCCGGCGTCATCGCCTCATCGAGGTGTTCCTCGTCCAGAAGATGGGGTTCGACTGGGCCGAGACGCACGACCTGGCGGACACGCTCGAGCAAGGCGTCGACCAGACGCTCGAAGACCGCATGGACGCGCTCGCCGGTCACCCCACGCGCTGCCCGCACGGCGAGCCGATCCCGTCGCGCGACGGCGTGATGCCCAGGCTCGACGACTTCAGCCTCGTCCAGCTGGAGTCCGGCTCGCACGGCCGCATCAGCCGGGTGCGGACGCACGACCCCGCCAAGCTGCGCTACCTGCAGAGCATCGGATTGGTGCCGGGCGTGACGTTCAGCCTCCGCGGCTGCGCCCCGTTCAACGGTCCGCTCCGGCTGTGGTACGCCGACCAGGACGAGGTGCTCGGCTACGAGCTTGCGGCTTCGTTGTGGGTGGAGCGCACGTAGGCCCTGCGCCGCGGGCCGGGTGAGCCGCGGCCCGCCGATCGACGCCGCCGTCGCCCACCGCATTGTGCCGCCCAACTCGCCGCCCGCTATGATTGCCGGCGATGGCGCCCACCCCCCTGCCGATCGTCGCCCTGCGCGGCGTCGCCAAGCGCTACGACGAAGCCGGCCAGCCGCACACGGTGCTCGAGGACGTGACCCTGGACCTTCCCGAGGGCGAGGTCGTGGCGATCCTCGGCCGCAGCGGGAGCGGCAAGAGCACGCTGCTCAACCTCGTGGCCGGCATCGATGCCCCGACGGAAGGCGAGATCCACGTGGCCGGCGTGCCGGTCAACCGGCTCTCCGAGCGCGAGCGGACGCTCTTCAGGCGCCACACCATCGGCTTCGTCTTCCAGTTCTTCAACCTCATCCCGACCTTGACGGTCCTCGAGAACGTCTGCCTGCCGCTGGAGCTGACCGGCCGCGGGGCCGGCGCCGCGGCCGCCGCGCTCCCGCTGCTCGACGCCGTCGGCCTGGCCGATCGCCGCGCCAGCTACCCCGACCGGCTGTCGGGCGGCGAGCAGCAGCGCGTGGCCATCGCGCGGGCACTGGCCGCGGAACCAAGGCTCGTCCTGGCCGACGAGCCGACGGGCAACCTCGACGCCGAGACCGGCGACCGCATCCTGGACCTCTTGATCCGGCTGACGCGCCAGCGCGGGCGGTCGCTGATCATGGCCACCCACAGCCGGGCCGTGGCAGCCGCGGCGGACCGCGTGCTCAGGGTCGAGGGCCATCACGTCGTCGCCAGCGCGCCGGGAGCGCTCGATGCGCCCGCCCTGGCTTGACGGGCGGGCGGGCGCCCTGGCGCGGATCGCCATCGGCCATGCCCGGCGTCATCGGCTCCAGAGCGCGCTCCTGGTGCTCGGCGTGGCGCTCGGGGTGGCGGTGGTGGTGGCCATCGACCTGGCCAACGGCAGTGCCCTGGCGGCGTTCGAGCTGTCCACCGAGGCCGTGACCGGCCGGGCGACGCACCGCGTCGCCGGCGGCCGGCAAGGCCTGGACGACGAGGTCTACCGGCGCCTGCGCGTCGAGCTCGGCGTGCGCGCGGCGGCGCCCGTCGTCGAAGGACAGGTCCGGGTCGCCGAGCTCGGCGGCGAGGCGCTGACGCTGCTGGGCGTCGATCCGTTCGCCGAGCCGCCGTTCCGGGGGTTCCTCGGCGCCGGCGATGCCACCGGCGACGCGGCGGCGCCGGCGGCGCTGGCGGCGTTCCTCACCCGGCCGGGCGCGGTGCTCGTCGCCCGTGACGTGGCCGCGCGCGCCGGCGTCCAACCCGGCGATCCCCTGACGCTGTCGCTCGGACCGCGCCGCGTGACCGCGACCGTGGCGGGGCTGCTGGCGCCGGCGGACGACCTCGGGCGCCGCGCGCTGGACGGGCTGATCCTCGCCGACATCGCGACCGCGCAAGAGGTCCTGGACCGGGTGGGGCGGCTGGACCGGATCGACCTCCTGGCACCCACCGGCGACGCGGCGTCCGCCGCGTTCCTCGCACCGATCCGGGCGATCCTTCCCCCCGGCGCCGAGATCGAGCCCGCCGGCGCGTCGCGGGCGAGCGTGGCGTCGATGACCGCGGCGTTCCGGCTCAACCTGACGGCCTTGAGCCTCCTGGCGCTCCTCGTCGGGATGTTCCTGATCTTCAACACCATGCGGTTCAGCGTCGTGCAGCGCCGGCCCACGCTGGCGGTGCTGCGCGCGCTGGGGGCGACGCGGCGCGAGGTGTTCGCGCTGGTGCTGGCCGAGGCGGCCATCCTCGGCACCGCCGGCGCGATCCTCGGGCTGGGCCTGGGGGTCGTGCTGGGGCGCGGCGCGGTGGGTCTCGTCACGCAGACCATCAACGACCTGTACTTCAGCGTGACGGTCCGCGACGTCCC
>CAYQBA010000046.1:0-26861 GCA_964415605.1 uncultured Anaerolineales bacterium
GCCCGCCACGACGCGGCGGCCCCGCTGCGCCACAACGGCTTCGGCTGGCTGCTCCTGGCGGGCGCGGCGGCCGCGGCGGCCGGCGCGGCCCGCCGCCGGCGCGGCGATCTCCCGCTGTGGCTGCTCGCCTCCGCCGCCGTGTGCATGCCGGCGGTGATGCGGACGTACGACAACACGCTGCTCGCCCGCTACACCGGGCTCGCCCTGCCGGCGGTGCACGTGGCGGTGGGGCTGGCGGTAGACCGCGCCCTGCGGCGCGCGGCCCTGCCGCCCGGCCTGGCGCGACCGCGCGTCGCGGCCGCCGCGGCGGTCGCGGCGGTCGTGCTGGCCCTGGCCGGCCTTGGCGCCCGGCTGGCGGGCTACTATGCGGCCGAGCTCGCTGGCGACCGCACCAACGACGACATCCTGGCCATCGCCGACGCGGCGGACCGCGCCGACCTGGCCATCGTCCTCGACGGCGACATCCGGCGCACCGACGGCCGCGGCACGGGGCCGAGCGGTGAGCTGCACGGGATCTTCGCGTGGCGCGGGGTCGAGATGAAGAAGTGGAGCACGCCGAAGCGCCTGGACGACTACCTCCTGGCGATCTCGTGGCCGGCGCAGGTCATCGTGGCCGACGACACGCTCCACCAGATCCGCGCACGCCGCCAGCTCGACCGGGTGCCGGGCCACCACGTGCCGCCGGTGTCGGACGTGGAGGGCTGGGGGCTTTACCAGCTCCCGGGGGATGACGGCGGCTGACGCGGCGAGGCGGACCTGTCCGATCCGCGCGCCGCGGCGGGTTGTCTCGGTTGGATCCTTTGGGATCCCTCGCGTGTCCAATCCACGGCCCGCCCGCCGATCGCCCCGCCGGGCCCGAGCGCCTGGCATGTCCTGACCGGACCGCGATCGGCCACCGCCTTGAGGAGATCGTGCCATGCCCCACGCCGACGCCGACGCCACCTCGCCG
The DNA here is from genome assembly GCA_964415605.1 of uncultured Anaerolineales bacterium. Taxonomy (GTDB): domain Bacteria; phylum Chloroflexota; class Anaerolineae; order Epilineales; family Epilineaceae; genus UCB3. Next base: position 950 of record CAYQBA010000046.1, read on the forward strand.
GTTGCCCCACCGCGGTCGCCTCGGCGACGACGGCCGTGGATCACGGCCCCGGTGGCCGGGATCGCGAGCGGCTTGGGGTTCACCCTGGCCGCCTTGGCCGGCGTCAGTGGGTCGCACGTTGACGTCCCGCCGACCGGCGCCAGGCCGTGGTGGTTCGAGGTCGATGGCGGAGGCGCCGTGCATGCCGCTCCCGCAGCCGCCTCCGCGGCCGTGACCACGCCCGGCATGGTCTTCCTACCGGCACTCGGTTGCCCGAACAGCGAGCTGGGTTTGAGTCTCGTCACTGTTCAGAACGCCGGCACGGAGCCCTCAAAGGCCATCCTGGTCGTGTTCGACACCTACGACGTGTCACAAGCGCCGTGCTCCGTGCCGACGTTCGACGAGCTGCAATGCACGGGCCTGATCAACCCCGGTGCAGGCTGGACCCTGTCCGTCACCGGGGGGGACTTTCTCGTACGGAGCGGCGTCGTCTTCAGCGTGACCGCGCGGCGCCTGTCGGAGATCGGCGTGACCGGCGAGGTCGACGACATCGCGGCCGACGCGTTGTGCGATGCCCTGGGCACCCAGGTCGTCGGTTCGTGTCCAGGCTACGCCCGCCTGCGATCGGCGTGGGCCGCCGGCGAGGCGTTCGCGGGGATCCCCCTCGACCGCGCGGCCGGCGGCCCCGTCGCCGTGCACGTCGTGCGCCAATGCGCTTCCCCATCTAACCCCGGCGTCGGCGATACCGCCACGATGCCCGGCGTGCCGGGCGAGGGTCTCGGCGCGCCGGATGCGCAGGACCAGTACACCTACCGCGCCGCGCCCCTCCACAACACCACGCGGAGTGGCTCGGGCACCGATCGATCGAGCTTGCTTTACGTCCAGAACGCCGGCGCCGTCACCGCCACGTTCTCCGTCGATCTCCAGCTCCTAAACGCGTGCGCGGCGTGGCGCCCCTGCGGGTCGATGGACGTCGGCCCCGGCGGGTCGCGGGTCATCGACATCGATACCTGCACCATCCGCGACCGCAGCTACACCGCCGCCATCACGAGCGACCAGCCGCTGGCGATCGTGGTCGAGACCGTCGATCAGCGCGGAGGGCAGCTCGTGTACAACGCCGTGCCGCAGGCGGCGGTCGACGGGAGCGCAGGCGGGGGGCGGGCGGAAGGCAGCGGCGCGGGCGCCGAGCTCGTGGCGCCGCTCTGGCTCGACGACCGCTACGGGTGGGACGCCGCGGTGACGGTCCAGAACCACGCACCGGCCGTCGACGTCGTCGTCGACGTCGCGTTTCTGGACCGCGGCGGGCGCCCGCTCCACACCGAGCGCCGCTCGATTTGCGCCGGCGGCGCCGACTCCGTCTCGGTATCCCTGACGGAGACCCGCCCGGGTCAGCGCGTCGGCAGCGTGCGCGTCCGCCGCCACGTGCCGCCGGATGCCAGCCCCGCCCCGATCAGCGCGGTCCTCGAGATGACGCGGTTCGCCGACAGCAGCCGGACCGAGGTCGTCGAGGCCTTCGCCGAGAGCCTCGCCCCGGTGGCCGTGCCGGCACCGGGCGGCGGCGCGCCCGCGCGCGGCACGACCGTGATCGGCCTGCCGCTGGTGGCCGACGACCGCGACGGCATGGGCGTCGCCTCCGAGGTCGTCGTCGCCAACCGCGTGACCGCACCCGGCTGGACCGACGTCGCCGTCATCGTGCTCGACCAGAACGCGCCCGTGCGCACGCTGTGCCAGCGGCTGGCGGCCGGCGCGGTGCACGCGTTCGACGTGTCGCCGAGCTTCACGGCGACCGACACCGGGTTCATCGGCAGCGCCGTCGTCTCGGCGACCGCATGGTCGCACCCGCCGCCGGGCACGCTGCATCCCGCCGGCGGCACGGCCGGCGCGGTCGACCTCGCCGCGGCGGTGGTCACGCGCATCGGCACGTCCGGGGACGAGGACATCCCCGGCGACCAGCTCGGCGTCGCCGAGGGCGTGCCGCTCGCGGCGATCCCGCCGGCGCTGGCGGGGCTCGGGCGCGTGTGTGGCGCCGACGATCCCGGCGCTGCGGCCCGGCCCACGCCGGCGGCCACGCCGCCCCCGACCGCCGAGCCGCCGCCGGCGGAGCGCGTCCTGCCGGCCGTCGTGATGCTGCCGGCGATGGGGTTCGAGGGCCAGGACGACATCTGCCGGGCGACGGTCGTCGTCCACAACCAGGGCACCGCCGCGGCCAAGGCCCTCCTCGTCTTTTGGACCGCGCCCGAGCCGTGCGCCCCGGACTGCTTCGGGCCGATCGGCACGACGTGCACCGCGCTTCTGGCCCCCGGCGACGCGTGGACGGTGCCCGAAGCCTTGCTGCCAGGGTCCATCGCGAGCGCCGCCATCTATGGGTTCGCCGACCGCACGCTCGGCGAGCTCGGGGTCGAGCCAGGCTCGAGCGTGACCGCCGCCGACGCCGCGTGCACCCGGATCCGGCCGTTCCTGGTGGCGCGGAGCTGCCATGTCGCCCGGGCGTTCCATCTGGCCTACCTGGCGGGGACGGACTTCGCCGGGCTGCCGCTCGGCCGGCTGTACAGCGGCGCCGTCGGCGCGGACGTCACCCGCACGTGCCCCGGCGACTTCAACCCAGGCCGGCTGGTCACGGCCGCGTACGCGGCGATGCCGCGGGACGCGTGGCTCCGCGACGCCGAGGATCTCGGGTCGGGCAGCCACACCTACGCCGCCAGCCCGGTGTTCGCCGACCGCGCCGGCTTCAACACCGTGATCTACCTCCAAAACGCCGGGCTGGGATGCACGAGCGCGACGCTGGCCTTCCGGGCGTGGGGCGACTGCCAGAGCGCCCGGATCTGCCGCATCCTGTCCATCGCCCCGGGTGCCGTCGCGTCCTTCGACGGGACCGACTGCGTCGGCCCGGACTGGGCCGGCAGCGTCGTCGTGACGGCGACCGAGCCGCTGGCCATCGCGCTGGACCGCCTGGGGCTCGACAAGCTCAGCACCCGGACGGCCGTGGCCGGCCGCCTGCCATACGACCTCGACGGCAACGGCGTGACCGACGCCGCGGACGGGGCCGTCATCGAGGCCGCGCGCGGCAGCGTCCCCGGCGCGCCGGGCTGGAACCCGCGGGCGGACCTCAGCGGCGACGACCGCGTCGATGCGGACGACGACAGGGTTCTGGCGATGAACCGCTGCCAGATGCGCCTGCCGGCCGGGGAATGGTCGGCGCCGCCGGGCCCCGCCCCCCGCCGCCAGGTTCTGCTGCCGACGCTGCTCACCGGCGCGCCGCCCTGTGACGCGGTCGTAAGCCTCCAAAATGTCGGCGAAGCGCCGAGCAAGGCCGTGCTGGTCCTGTGGAAGGCGGGCGTGGCGGGTCTGGCCTGCGCCCCGCCCGCGCGCGTCGAGTGCACCGGGCTCATCGCGCCTGGCCAGGGCTGGACGTGGATCAACACGCCGGGGCCCGACCGCTCCGGCGCGGTGGCGGGCGGCATCGTCTTTTCGTTCACGGCGGAGACGTTCGAGGACCTCGGACTGCCGGGGACCGGCGTCGTCGCCGACGCCCTCTGCACGCGGCTCCAGGCCGACCTCGCGGGCGACTGCGACGCGTTCCTGCGCTTCCGGCACGCCTACGACGGCGGCGGCACGTATGCCGACGTGCCGATGAACCGCGTGCTCGGGGCGCCGCTGGCCGCCGACGTTCGCCGGACGTGCGTGTCGCCGGGCGACGCCAGCCGTGGCGGCGGGCACGTCGTGCTCGCGTACGAAGGCATCGCGGCGACCGAGGTCGGCGCGTTCGACCCCGCGAGCGGCGCCTTCGACTACGCGGTGCCGCTGGCCTATGTCAACATCGCCGGCTTCGAGACCCGGATCTTCGTCCAGAACGCCGGCCTCGAACCGGCCGCGGTCGACGTGTGGATGGACCACATCGCCGCGTGCGACCGCGCATCCGAAAGCCAGCGCTGTGACCGGATGCGCGTGGCGCCGGGGGCCACGGCGATCTTCGACCCCAGGCTGTGCGTCGGGCCGGACTGGCAGGGCAGCGCGTGGATCCAGAGCTCACAGCCGCTCGCGATCGTCGGCGAAGTCCACGGCCGCGGCCTGGCGGACTTCACGGGCGTGCCGGTCGGGCCTGTGCCGGGCGACCCGGCGACGGACGCCGCGGGGCTGCCCGGGCGCGGCGCCGCCCGCGTGGCGTACGGCCCGCTGATCCACGACCCCGAGCATGCCTGGGACAGCGGGGTCAACGTCAAGAACCTCAGCCTCACGCACGACGCGCAGGTCCAGGTCGCGTTCCTCGACCCGGGCGGCACGCCGTTCAGCACGCAGGAGCGCACGATCTGCGCCGGCGGGACCGACACGTTCTTCGTGCCGGTGACGAACAACCTCCCCGGCGCCGGCGAGGTCGGAAGCGTCCGGGTGATCAGCCGCGCCGCCCGCGCCGGCGCCCCGCCGCCCCCGGTCGTCGCGACCGCGCTGCTCCTGCGGCACATCGACCCGGACCGCACCCAGGCGCTGGACATGCTGACCTACGACCTCGTCCCCGAGGCCGGAGCGTACCGGTGGCCGGTCGGCGCCGGCGCCGGCGGCCAGGCCAGCGGCGCGGCGGTCATCGCGCTGCCCGACGTCGCCGACCTGCGCGACCCGCTCGAGATGGCGGAGATCGTCGTGTCCAACCTCGTCCCCGTGCCCGGCCGCACCGACGTCGACATCGCGATCATCGGCCGTGAGGGCACGGTGGCGACGCTCAAACGCAGCCTGCCGGCCGGCGCGACGACGGTCGTCGACGTCCGCGAGGCGACCGCGGCGGCCGGCGTGGCGCTGCCCCCGAACTTTCGCGGCACGGCATTGGTGTCGGCCACGGCCTGGGATCACGCCGTGGCGACTGCGGACGGACAGCGGCGGCCGCTTGTCGGGTTGGCGGCCGTCGTCGTGCGGCGCGGGAAGGTGGCCCCGGACGCACCTTCGGCGGCCCGCGCGAGCGTGACGGCCGGGCGGCCGCTGGCGCGCCTGCCGGGCGGGGCCTCGCCCCCCGCCGCGCCGGCGTGGTTCAGGCTATGGCTGCCGTTTGCGGGCCAGGCCGTCGCCACGCCAGCCGCGGGGTCGCCCCGTGCCGCAGCCGGAAATTGACCCACACCACCGCCAACAGGAGCGCCACGGCCAGCGCCTGGTGGCCGAGGGCCAGCACGAGCGGCACGCGCCACCAGATCACGCTGATGCCGAGCGCGATCTGCGCCAGCACGAGCGCCAGCACGAGCCGGCCGCCGCGCCGGACGGCCGGCGCGACGGTGGCCGCCCGCAGGTGCCGCGCCAGGGCGACGGCTGCCGCCAGGACCGCGAACGCCAGCCAGCGGTGCACGAACTGCACCGTGGCCGGCGCCGACACGAGGTTGCGCCACCACGGCTCGAGCGTGGCCAGCCAGCCCGGCGGGATCCAGCGGCCGTACATCAGCGGCCAGGTGTCGGACGCCATCCCGGCGTCGAGCCCCGCGACCAGCCCGCCGTAGGCGATCTGGGCGAAGAGCAGCCCGAGCACGGCCAGGCCGGCGCGCGCGGCAGGGACGTCGACCGCCGCGTGCGGGCCGGCCGGCCCGGCCCGCAGGCCGAGGAGCTGCCAGAACGACGCGCACAGCAGCACCAGCGCCGCCAACAAGTGCGTGGTCAGCCGGAAATGGCTGACGGCGGGCTGGTCGACCAGCCCGCTCTTGACCATGTACCAGCCCAGAAAGCCCTGGAACGCGAAGAGCAGCCCGATGCCGACGTATGGCAGCGCGCGGCGGCGCGGGATGATCCCGCGGGCCAGGAAGTAGAGGAGGGGCAGCGCCACCACCAGGCCCGCCACGCGGGCCACCAGCCGGTGGATGTACTCGATGTAGAAGATGCGCTTGTACGCCGCCAGCGTCATCGCCGAGTTGACGTGCAGGAACTCCGGCGTGGCCTGGTAGCGCGCGAACGTCTCGCGCCACGCGGCCTCGCCGATCGGCGGCAGCACGCCCATCACGACGTTCCACTCGACGATCGACAGCCCGGACTCGGTCAGGCGGACGAAGCCGCCGAACACGATCATGAACACGATGAAGCCGCACACCACGGCCAGCCAGCGGGCGACCCGCGCGTCGTTCGCCCGCGCCGTCGCGAGCGCGGCGGGTGCCGTCGCCGGCCCGTCCGCCGGCGGCGCATCCGCCGGTGGCGTGCCGACCGGCGTTCGGCCAACGGGGCGCGCGGTCGCGGTCGCGGCGTCGCCTTGGGTCATGCTGGATCTCCTTGCGGTGAGCCGAGGGCTTCGAGGACAGCCGCGGCCTCGGCGCGGATCGCCGCCCACGCCGCGGCCACGTGCCGCGCCTCGGTGTGGGTCTGGCCGACGCACATCCGCAGCGTGTGGCGGTCGCCGACCCGGGTATGGCTGAGGTAGAGCGCGCCGCCGGCGTTGAGCCGCGCCAGCAGGTCGGCGTTGGCGCCGTCGCCGGCCCGCAGCCGGAAGCACACCAAGTTTAGCGCCCGCGGGGCGGCCAGCTCGAAGCGCGCATCCGCCGCAATCCATTCCTCGAGCTGCCCGGCCAGGGCCACGTGGCGCCGGACGTGATGCTGGAGCCCCCGCACGCCGTAGTGGCGGATCACGAACCACAGCTTGAGGGCCCGGAACCGCCGGCCCAGGGGGATGTGCCAGTCGCGGTAGTCGACGACGGCCCCGCTCTCGGACGCCTGGTTGCGCAGGTATTCCGGCAGCACCGAGAGCGCGCCGATCAGCGCCGCCCGGTCGGCGACGTAGAAGCAGTCGCAGTCGAAGTTGGTGAACATCCACTTGTGCGGGTTGAAGCAGTAGCTGTCGGCGTGCTCGAGGCCGGCCTGGATCCAGCGGTGCTCCGGGCACACGGCGGCGGTGCCCGCCATGGCGGCATCGACGTGCAGCCAGATGGCCTCGGCGCGGCAGATCCGCCCGATGTCCTCGACGGGGTCGACGGCGCCGGTCGAGGTCGTGCCGGCCGTGGCGGACACGAAGCACGGGATCCGCCCGGCGGCCCGGTCCGCGGCGATCTGCTCGGCGAGCCGGTCGGGCCGCATCCGCAACTGCTCGTCGACCTCGATCAGGCGCAGGTTGCGGGACCCGAGCCCCGCGATGCGCACGGCCTTCTCGACCGACGAGTGGGCCTGGGTCGACGTGTAGGCCACGAGGCGACCGTCGCAGCCGGCGGCGCCCGCCCGGGCCCCCGTCGCCCGCTCGCGCGCCGCCAACAACGCGCACAGCACCGCGCTGGACGCGGTGTCCTGGATGACGCCGCCGCCCGGCCCGTCCGATCGGAACCGCGCCGGGAGGCCGAGCATGTCCACCAGCCAGTCCAGCACGTGGGTCTCGAGCTCGGTGCAGGCCGGGCTGGTCACCCACAGCATGCCCTGCACGCCCAGTCCCGCCGACAACAGCTCGCCCAGGATCGACGGGCCCGAGGCGTTGGCCGGGAAGAACGCGAAGAAGCGTGGCGACTGCCAGTGCGTGACGCCGGGGAGGATGATCCGCTCGACGTCGGCCAGGATGGCGTCGAACGGCTCGCCGTGCTCCGGCGCGGTGGGCGGGAGCGCGGCGCGGACGTCGCCGGGGCGGGCGCGGCTCTGCACCGGGAAGTCCTCGACCCGGGCCTGGTAGTCGGCGATCCAGTCGACAAGCGCGTGCCCCCAGCGGCGGAACGCGTCGGGCGGCATGTGGAACGACGGGGTCTCCGGCGGCGGGGCCGCGGCGTCAGGCGGCATCGAGCTCACCCGCACGCACACAACGGGCAGCACGCCACGCGCGGTCGGAAGTCGATGACGTGCCCGCGCCGGTCGAGCTCGACGTGGCAGCACTCGAGCAGTCGCTCGCGCAGGATGGCTCGCCCGCGCTGGACGCGCGACTTGGCCCCGCTGAGCGAGAGGCCGAGCCGGTCGGCGACCTCGCGCTGGGCGTGCCCCTCGATCTCCGACAGCCGGACGGCCTGCCGGTAGTGCTCCGGCAGGCCGTCGACGAGTCCCGCGACGAACGCGGCGATCTGCTGCTCCGCCGCGCGGTCGGCCGCCTCCATCCGCGCCGCCTCGACGTCGTCCGCGACGAGACCGCTGTCCACGCCCGCCGCGTCGATGTCGACGGTCGCGGCACGGGCCCCGCCATGGCGGCGGTGGTGGTCGACGATGGCACGGCGGGCGATCTGGAACACCCACGGCGCGAGCCGTTCGGCATCCCGCAGCCCGTCCAGACCGGCGTGCAGCTTCAAGAAGACCTCCTGCGTCACGTCGTCGACGGCATCGGGGTCGCCCAGGCGGCGCGCGACGAAGGCGCGGACCTGGGCGCCAAGCCGATCCCACACGTTCACCGACCCGGCCGGCGCTCCGTGCGACGCCGGCACGGCCGGCGCCCCGCAGGGCGCTGGTCCAGGCACCGGCGGCGGCCCGGTGACGGGGATCGGCGCGATCGTCGGGGCCGTCACGGACATCACGGCTTGACGCCGCGGACGGTGACGCTCATCAGGCCGTGGTCGTCGCCGCGGAACGCATCGTAGGCGGTCGAGGCCACGACGGCAACGTCGCCAAAGCCGGCGGCGCGGATGAGGTCGAGGTAGGCATCGCGGTCCATCGCACCGGCGATGCAGCCGGACCACAGCGCCATGTCCTGCCGGACGGCGGCCGGCACCGGGCCGAACGAGACGACATCCGAGACGACGAACCGTCCGCCGGGCCGCAGCACGCGGCGGATCTCGGCGAACGCGCGCGCCTTGTCCGGGACGAGGTTGAGCACGCAGTTGGACAGCACGAGGTCGACGGTGCCGGCGTCGACCGGCAGATCTTCGACGTCGCCGTGGCGGAACGCCACGTTGGCGAAGCCGGCCGACTCGGCGTTGGCGCGCGCGCGCTCGATCATGGCCGGCGTGAAGTCGACGCCGATCACGCGCCCCGCCGGGCCGACGGCGCGGGCGGCGATGAACGCGTCGATGCCGGCGCCGCTGCCGAGGTCGAGGACGGTCTCGCCCGGCTGGATGGCGGCGTGGCGGGTCGGCAAGCCGCAGCCGAGGCCGAGGTCGGCGGCGGCGACGATGTCGGCGGTCAGCTCGCCGTAGTCGACCAGCGTGGCGGCGGTGCCGCAGCAGGTGCTGCCGGTGGTGGCCGCGCCGCTCTCGGCGGCGGTGCCGCAGCAGGTGCTGGCGCCGTCGCCACCGCAGCACGCGCCGCCGCCAAGGGCGATCTCGGCGTAGCGCCGGCGTACCGCGGTCTTGATGGCGGCGGGGTCGTCGGCCAGGGCGATGGCGGCGGGGGCCGCGGTCGCGGTCGTGGTCATCGGTGTTCCTCCGATCGTGGGGCGCGGCCAGGGCCGTGCCCGGTGGAAATTGTAACGCACGTCCAGATAGACGGGGCGATTCCGCGCAGGACGCAAGCCGGCGGTTCACCACCCATCCGACACGCGCCCGCCCCGACGACGATCCGGACCCCGCGGGTACGGCCGGCCGCGCCGCCGCAGCCGCCGCCGAGCCCACCGCAAGTTGACCGCCCATCGAACGGTCGGCTACACTGCAAGACACGCTGGTCCGCCGCCCGATCTGGAGGCGTTCCGGCTCACCCGATCCTCCAAGCGAGTCCGCCGATGGCGCCGATCACCTCGAACGCCCCGCCTGCCGCCGTTTCGCCCGCACCCAGCGCCTACCGCTTCGACCGGGCGCCGCTCCGCATCTACTGGGAGGTCACGCGGTCGTGCGACCTCGCCTGCCGCCACTGCCGCGCGGACGCCATGCCGGAAGCGGACCCCGACGAGCTCGACGCCGCCGAGAGCAGGCGCCTGCTCGACGCCATCGCGTCGTTCGGGCCGCCGCTGCCGAAGGTGGTCTTCACCGGCGGCGATCCGCTCAAGCGCGGCGACTTGTTCGACCTGATCCGCTACGCCCGGGGGCTTGGTCTGGGCGTCTCGGTCGCCCCGAGCGCGACGCCATTGCTCACAGCGGACGCCATCCGGCGCTTCAAGGCCGAGGGCGTCGAGGCGATCTCGCTCAGCCTCGACGGCGCCACCGCCGAGCGGCACGACGCCATCCGCGGCATCCCCGGCACCTTCGAGCGCACGCTCGAGGCGGCGCGCACGGCGCGCGACGCGGGCCTCCCGTACCAGGTCAACACGCTGGTCAGCGCCGAGACCGTCGACGACCTGCCGGCCATCCACGCGCTGGCGGCGGAGCTCTGCGCGGCGCGCTGGAGCCTGTTCTTCCTCGTCTCGGTCGGCCGGGGTGAAGTGCTGGCGTCGCTGTCGCCGGAGCGGTCGGAACGGCTGCTCGCCTGGCTGACGGGCCTGCGCGGCCGCCCGGGGCCGCTCGTCACGACGACCGAGGCGCCGCACCTGCGGCGGGTGCTGGCGCAGCAGGGCGTCGCTGGCGCTGCGCACGCCGGGCATCCGGGGAGCGCGGGACATCCGGCATCCGCCGATCGACCGGCCGCGCCGAGTCGCGAGGGCGAGATGGGGCACGGCGCCCATCCGAAGCCATCGGCGCCGCCCGAGCCTGGACCAGTGGCACGGCCCTCGGGCCATCCGGGCCATTCTGACCACCCGGCCGTCGCGGCTGGGGCAGCCCCGCGCGGCGCCCCGGTGGCGCACGGCGCCGGCATCCGCGACGGCAACGGGGTGCTGTTCATCTCGCACACCGGGGACATCTGCCCGTCCGGCTTCCTCGAGCTCGCCGCGGGCAACGTGCGCACCGACGACCTCGTGGCCGTCTACCGCGAGGCGCCGATGTTCCGGGCGCTGCGTGACCCCGACGGCTTCGGCGGGCGCTGCGGGCAGTGCGAGTTCCGGTGGCCGTGCGGCGGCTCGCGGGCGCGCGCGTTCGCCGCGTGCGGCGACATCCTCGGCGAGGACCCGCTGTGCGCGTACGACCCGTCCGAGGCGGCCGCCCCAACCGCGTCGCGCAACTGACCCGCGCTATGCGCAGCTCCCGGGCGGCGCGCGCCGCCGCTTCGCTGCTGGCGGCCGTCGGCGTCGGCCTCGCCATCCTGGCGTGCGGCCCCGCCGCGACGGCGACGCCCGTCCCCGCGACGCCCGCGCCGGAGCGGCCCACGGCCACGCCGACGCTCACGGCCACGCCGACGCTGACCCCGACGGTGCCGACGCCAACCCCGACGTTCACGCCCACCCCGCCCCCGGAGGCCTTCGTGCCGGTGCTGCCGAGCATCGACGCCGCGATGAAGGGGCACCTGCGCGAGGTCCTGGAGCGCGGCCAGGCCGCCGGGATGCGGCCCAACGTGCTGGCCAAGGTCGGCGACAGCATCACGGTGTCGGGCTTCTTCCTGACAGATTTCGGCTGCGGCGGCGGCGACCTCGGCCCGTTCGCGGATCTCCGCACGGTCGTCGACTTCTACCGCGCCGAGCCGCTGCCGCCGTGGCCCAACCTGGCGCGCTGCGACGCTCATAACAGCTTCACCCGGCGCAGCATCGCCGCGGGCATTGGATGGACCGCCATCCAGGTGTTCGTCCCCTTCGTGTCGCCGGAAGACCGCCAGGCCACCGCCGCGGAATCGGGGGCATTGACGGGGACGTTGCAGGCGGACATGGTGACGCCCGCCGCGCAAGGGGCAGCGGGGTCGCGGGAAGGTGCGGCCGGCTCGACCGGCGACGACGCCGCGAGCGCTCCGTCGGGCGGTGGCACGCCGGGCGCGGCGGAAGGCGGCGACGCCACGCCGACGGCCACGCCCATGCCGGACTGCCCGCCGCCGGACGACACGCCGCTGCGCTGCGAGCTGCGGCTGACGCGGCCGGGCGTGGCGCTGGTGATGTTCGGCACCAACGAGGTGGCCAACCGGCTCCCGCCCGCGCAGTTCCAGGCCAACGTCGACCGCATCGCGGGCGACCTGCTGGCGGCGGGCGTGATCCCGGTGCTGAGCACGATCCCCCACCGGACGGACCGCGAGAGCGCGAACGCACGGGTGTCGGCCTACAACGTGGCGGTCATGGACGTGGCCGCGGCGCGCAACGTGCCGCTCGTCAACGTCTGGCGGGCGCTGCAGGGGCCGGACATGGCGCGCCGCGGCATGGAGGCCGACGGCATCCACCCCAACGCCATCGGCTACGGCGCGGCGCTGACCGAGCGCGGGCTGCGCTACGGCCACAACCAGCGCAACCTCGCCGTGCTGCAGACGCTCGACAAGCTCAAGCGGATCGTCGTCGAGGACGGGCCGCCGGAAGAGTAGCCGGACCGCCGGTTGCACGCCGTCTGGGGCGTGGTATCATGCGCGCCACACGCGGAGATCTCTCGGCCGCGGCCCGTCCACGGGAGCTTGCGATGGCGCGCGAGAACGACCTGCAGGCCTTGTACACCGCGCTCCGGGCGCTCGGCGTCGGCGACGATCGACTGGATCGGCTGCGCGACACCCTGGCCGCCGGCGGAACGGTCGCGGCAACGGGAACCGCCGCCGACTTCGATGTCTTGTTCCGTTCCGCCGGCGCGCCGGCGCAGCGCGCCGGACTGGCGCAGCGCTTCGGGTGGTCGTTCGCGGAGCTGACCGACTGGGTGGCGCAGGCCGATCTCTTGCGGGTCGAGGGAATGACCCTTGACTTGGCCCGCCTGCTCGTGTCTGCCGGCATCCGGGGATCGCACGACCTGGCCGCGCTGTACCGCCAGGCGCCGATCAAGGCGCGTGGGCGGTGCTTCGACCCCGCCCGCGGCGGCGAGCATCTGGCGGCCATGATCCGGGCGGCAACGGGGGCGGCGGATGGCGGCGACGGGCCGGCGCTGGCGGCGGCGACGACCGCCGCCGAGCCCGCACCGGCCGCCATTCCAGACGCCGTAGCCCTGCGCCGGCTCATCGAGACGGCCTTTCGCCTGACCCATCCTCGGGCCACGGATCGTGTGCGGGCGACGGGGACCTCGTCCACGCAACCATCGGGAGTCACCGCCGCGCCCGACGCGGTCGCGGCCATCACCAGCACCGAGGCCGTCGTCGTCGTCAAGGGCGCCGGCCAACAGGGCCAGGATGCGTCGTTGGCCATGTTCATGCGCGGCTTTTGGCCTGCCATGAAAGCCACCGACCAGCGAGCCGGAGTCTTGAGCCGGCGCGTTCCCGGCATCGCGGGCGAGGTCGTCGAAGTCCTCAGCGGCAACCGGCGGATTTGGCTTGCCGAGGCGTACTGGGAGAAGGACATCCGGCCGCCGGCGCCGACGACCGTGTTCTTCACCGAGTGGCGCAACGCGGTGTTCGCGTACGTGACCATGCCCGTGCCGCACCTGAAGGCGATGCACGGCGACAGGCGCGACCGGCTGTGGTGGGTTGGACTCTGCTGGCTCTTCTTCGTGGAGCTTGCGCTCGTGGCCGGGTTCGGTGCCATGGCCGTCTACTTCGACCGAGTACACGAGCGGCCGCTGATCGACCTGCCGATCATCGACAACGAGGCGGGCATCACGGCATGGCTGAGCGGTCTGCCGCTCCTGTCGTACCTGGCGGCGTTCAACTCCAGGACGCTGCTCCCGACTGTCATCGTCGTCGTCCTGGCCATCGCCTTGATCGTCCGGGCACGCCTGCACACGCGCGAGATCCGCAAGGGCACGCGCCGCTGGCCATCGGAGCGACCCGACGTCGGCACGTGGGCGCCGTACACCATGTTGATGGCCACGTTCCTGATGTCCCCCATCTGGTACATCATCGGCATCCTGCACTTGCTCGCGTTCAACGTGGTGCTGCAGACGGTCCGGGACATCACGTGGCCGTGCCGTCGCGACTTCGCCACGGACGACGACCGGGAAGCGGCGGCGCTGCAGCGCGACGCCGACGTCGACACGTCACGGTACGTGAGTGACACGACCGGGCGAGACCTGCTCGATCGCTTGATCCGCGGCTACTGGCTGCCCCAATGGCTGTACCGGTACACGGTGGTGGTCGTGTTGCCCCTCGTGTCGATCACGTACATGCTGGTGTGGGTCCTGAAGCTGATCCCGCCGAGCATTCCGGTCATCGGATCGCTCGGCGGCCGGCTCAGCGGCCTTGTGAGCACGCTCATCAGCGGCGCCATGGGCGACATCACGGTGTATGCCACGGATCCGGCCCAGGCCCCCCGCATCCGATCCTCGGTGATCGGCACGATCCACGCGTTCGCGCGCCGTGCCGACGTCGACCGCGTCCACGTCGTGGCGCACTCGCAAGGGACCCCGATCGCGTACGAGACGCTCTACCACTACCTACCCGGCGAGGATCGCCGAAAGGTCTGGACGCTTGTCACGGCCGGATCCGTCCTCAACTATTACCACCAGATCGACACGGTCCTCGATCACTTCTCGGTGAAGCGGTTCCCCGTGCGTGCCGACCCGGGCTTCCCGCCGCAATACCGCTGGATCAACGTCTGGAACAGCGGCGACCCGATCCCGGAGTTCCGATCGCTCGAAGGATACGGGAGCGGCATCGACGACCGCGGACCGACCAACGTCAAGTCACTGGCCCACAAGTCCCCGGTGTCGAGCCACACCGGGTACTGGACGGAGTACTTGGACGTCCACATGCCGCTGATCCGCCGGCTGCTCGGCGATCTCAACCCAGACGAGTGGTCGCATCCCCTCCCGAGTGACTGGCAATCAGCCCGCACATCCGACGCCGAGCCGTCCTCCCAGTTCGACCTACGGCACTCCCCGAGTGATCCGTGGTGGCGCAGCGACGGCCCGCGGCGGCCGCGCGGATGGCTGGCCCGCTGGGGTCACCCGGTGCTGACGTTCTCGCTCTGGATGGCGGGCCTGCTTGCGGTATTCGCGGGATCACAGCCCTTCCGAATGGGTAGCGAACGATGCTTCGCGGATGTCCCGGCCTGCACGGCCGGAGTGACTGCGGTTGCCGATCGCATCGACGTCTTGTTGGAGGCGATCACGCCGGACGACAAGGCTTCGGCGCAGCCCGCCACACGCGGCGACCGTGTCACGGCCTGGTTGTTGGAGACCGTGCCGCCGTCGAGCCCGGCATCTGGTGAAGCCAAGGTGTTCGTCCACGGACCCGAGGTGCTGAACCTCGTGCTCACCACGGCGGGCCTGATCCTGCTCCTGCTGGCGCGTGCGCCGCTGACCGCCCTCATCAGCGGATTGATCTATGAGCCACGGGCTTCGACCACCCCCGCCTCACCCGCGCCGTGAGCCGATTCCCCACTCCAGGAGAGCGCCCGATGCTGCGCCACCGAATCATCGCGCTGGCGGCCGCGACCGTCGCCACCGCTCTCTGCGCACCGTCGTTCACCCAGCCATCCACACCGGCGGCGTCCGCCGCCGGCGGCGACGTGGCCTATCTCGAGATCCTCGGCCGGCTCGACTCGCGCTGGACCGACGCCGTGGTGCACCGCGGCCACGTCTACCAGGCCGGCTACGGCACCGTCACGGTATTCGACGTCCGCGATCCCGCCCGGCTGCCGGTGGCGGGGCGGGCCATCCTCGACCCCGAACAGCCGATCCACAAGCTTGTCGCGGAAGGCGACTGGGTGTTCGCCACGAGCACCGACACGCTGTGGGCGATCGACGTCCGCGACCCGCGCAATCCCGTGCCGGTGCCGGCGCACCGCTGGCGGCTCAGCCCGCCGCCGGCCGTCGCCTCGACCCACGCCCTGGCAGTCGTCGACGGCCTCGCCTATGTCAGCCTCGCCGGCGCCCCGTACCCGCACTGGTCGCCGCGGGAAACATACGTCGCCGTCGTCGACGTCCGCGACCCGCGCTCGGCCCGCGAGCTCGCGCGGCTGAGCGTGCCCAGGCCGCCCGACGACGACGGCATGCCGTGGGTCGGCGCCATCGCCGCCACGGCCGAGCACGTCGCTTTCCTGACCTTCAACACGGATGCCGACGAAAACGACTATCGCGTGCTGCACGTCGTCGACGTGCGCGACCCCGCGCGCCCGGCCATCACGTCGTCCACCAGCCTGCGCTACGAGTACCTCGAGTTCGACGAGGACGAGTCGATCGAGTTCGAGATCGTAGACGACGTGCTGGTCATCGCGCAGATGGGTGGTCTCTACATGGCCGAGCTCGGCCATGCCGACGGGCCGCACCTCGTGTCGGAGATCCGCCTCGACCCACCGGTGACCAACCTGACGCGGGACGGTACGCGCATCTACGCCGCGCTCGCCAACGGGAAGATCCACGTGCTGGACGCCTCGGAGCCGCGTGCGCCCCGGCCCGTCGGCGTCATCCAGGGGTGGACCCTGGGCCACTTCATGGACGTGCTGGCGGCGGGCGACGGACAGGTGATCGCGGCCCGGACAGAAGGCGAAGTCCACGTGTTCCGCGCGGCCGAGGCGGCCGGATTGTCGGCCCCGGTCACGTTCTACCTGCCCAGCCAGCACTGCCAGTTCGCCGTCGTCGGCAACACGGCGTACGTATCGTCGAACGGCCTGCTGGTGGCGGACGTCAGCGACCCCGAGCGGCCGCAGATCATCGGCCGGGCGGCCGATGCCGTGGGATCCGCGATCATCCAAGTGAGCCAAGGGCATGTCTTCACCTGGGACACCCGCGACGGGCTCGGGGTGTTCGACGTCCGCGACCCGGCGAAACCCGCGCAGGTTGCCCATCTCGAGGTCAACCAATGGCGCGGCGGCCTGGCGGTGCGGGACCGCATGGCCTACGTCGCCGCCGGCGACACGTTGAGCGTCCTGGACATCTCTGACCCCGCCGCTCCACGCCCGCGCGGTGTGGCGAGCGGGATCGACGGCGGGTCCTACGACATCGCCGCCTCGCCCACCCACGTGTACCTGGCCATGAGCGAGGTCTGGCGCACCGTCGACGTGCGGGATCCAGACGCCCCGCGGCTGGTCGATACCCAGTCCCTGCCGCGCGTCGAGCACATCTCGGGCGTGGCGGTGGCGGGTGATCGGCTCTACCTCACGGGTCGGATGGGCGACGGCAGCTCGCGCGCGAGCCTGGCGATCTACGACCTGGCCGATCCGGGGCACCCTCAGCTCGTCAGCGAGACCGTGGTCGGCTACTCGCACAACGGCCAGATCGCGGTAGCGGGGAATCTGGCCTTCATCAGCACCAACGCCAGCATCGCCGTGGTCGACGTCAGCGATGCCGCCGCTCCGCGACTGGTCAACCCGGATCGAGCGCTGATCTGGTCGGGCACCACCCGTTACTTCCGGAACTGGGAGCCCGGCGAGATCGCGCTCGGCGACGGCTTCCTCCTGGCAACCGGCCTGTCGGTCATGCGGCTGGTCCATGGCCCGGCCGTGGCGCCGGCGATGACGGCGGCCGCCCTGCCCACGACCACGGCCCTGCCGCCAGGGGATACACCAACGCCCACGCCGCGCAACACGGCCACACCGCGCCCGCCCCGGCCGACGCCCAGCCCGGCGCCGACGTCCTCCCCGAGCGCGACCGTTCCCGCGGATCCGACGCCTGTCCCCTTCGGGCGGGCGTTCTTGCCCGTGCTGGGCAGCGTCTCGATGCCCGGGGATCGTCGGGGTGTCGAGGATCGCGGCCCGGGCTCAGCGTGATGGGGGCGATCCAGCCCTCGGCGCGTTGCAGTCGCGCTGGATCGCGTGCACGTCCCGCAGCATGGGTACGGCCTCCGGCACGGTCGTGTCGAGCGTGTAGTACTCGAGCACCAGCCGGGTCGGGTCGGCGCGGCCCAGGATCGCGCCGTGCGCGTCGGCGATGCGCACGACGCTGCCCGCCACGGGCGTCGTGAACACGGGGTCGAGCGGCGCCCCGCCGGCGCCGTTGACGATGTATGCGAAGCCGCCGTCGCGGGTGATGCGCTCGTAGTTGTGGGCATGCCCCGCCAGCACGACGTCCGCGCCCCACTGGCGGTAGGTCCACCCCGACGCCGAGTTGAGCAGGTCGATCGAGCCAGGGTTCGCGGTCGACGTGTAAGGCGGGTGGTGCATCGCCACCAGCTTCCAGCAGGCGCGCAGGCCGGCGAGGCCGTTCCGGACCCGGTCGCGCTGCGGGGCCAGCGGTTCGAGACGGGTCGCCTTCTTGCGGACCATGCCGCTGCCAGGGTCGGCCTCGTTGCTGTCGACGATGAAGAACCGCACGAGCGGGTTGCCGTCGTCGGGCTTGGCGAACTGGCGGCTCGTCGCCCGGCGGAAGCGATCGACGAACGGATCCTCCGGGCACGTCGCGCAGTGGTAGTCGTGGTTCCCGGCGGCCGGCTCGAATCGATCGGGGATGAAGGCGCGGTAGGGCGCCGTGCTGACGTCCCACGTCTCGGCCGCGCCGGCGGGATAGTTGTTGTCGCCCGTGGTGACGATGAAGTCCGGATCCCATGCGGCCACCATGGCGGCGATCCGTTCGGCGGGCCGGCAATCGCCGTGCTCCTCCATCCCACACCACCCGTAGTCGCCGACCACGGCGAACGTCACGGCGCCCTCGTAGTACGGCCCGTGTCGGATCGACGGCAAGTACGCCGTGTGGTCGCCCGCCGTGCCGCCGTTGCGGGCGGGCTCCCTCGGACCCGGTCGGCCGGGCGCGGCCGCATGGCTCGGCTCCACCGGCATCCGGCGGCGCACAGGCAAGGCGGCCGCCGCCACGGCGAGCGCCGCCGCGCCCGCCACGCCCGCCACCCGGGCCCACCGACCGACAGCCTGCCAGCCGGCCAGCCTCATCGAACCGTCACGGCGCCCTTCATGCCAGCCTCGAAGTGACCGGGGAGCAGGCACGCGATGCGGTCGGGCCCAGCCAGCCCATCGCCGAACGTCCACTCGAGCGTCGCGGTCTCCCCCGGGTCGACGAGGATCGGCGCCGGCGCACCCGTTTCGGCGGCGTCTTCGCCGTGCGCGCTGCTGGCATGCCCCTCCGCGAGGTGCGCGTCGATAGCCGCCTGCGTGTCGAGCCGAAACTCGTGCTGCACCTGGCCGGTGTTCGTGACGACGAACCGCACCGTCTCGCCGGGCGCGACGTCGAACGTCGCCGGCTCGAACGCGAACTCGCTGGCCGTCACGCGGATCTCGCGCACCGGCCCCGAAACAGGAGGCGGCGTGGCCGCCGGCGGCTCGCGGTAGACGCGCAACAGGACAGCCAGCGCGATCAGCGCCACGGCGAAGAAGCCACCCATCCCGGTGAGGACGACGCGGCGGATCGCGGCGTCGTCGTGTGATCGGTTCATCTGTCGACCTCCTCGATCGCTCTTTGAGCTCCTGCACGGATCTCGACTCGGACTCCTCCCCGCTGGATGACGCGAGGGCGAGGGCCGCGCGCCCTCATCCGCCTGCCCGCACCGAATACCCCGCGCGCTCGATGGCCGCGACGAGGTCGGCTTCCGACACCTTGCCCGGATCGTAGCGGACGTCCGTGCGCGCCTTGGCGTACGACGTCTTGGCCTCGATGACCCCTTCGACGTCCTCGAGCTCCCAGTCGATCGACATCGCGCACGACGCGCAGTGCATGCCGTCGACGGCGAACGTCCGGTCGACCGGCGGGGCGCTCATTGGACCACCTCGATGACGCCGCTGTACATGCCCATCGCGCACGTGAACGGGATCGTGCCGGGCTGGGAAGCCGGGATATCGACCGCCTGGCGGCCGCTCGCCGGCAGCGCGAGCTGCACCCCCAGCGACGGGATCACGAACCCGCGGATGCAGCCCTCGGTCCCGTCGGTGACGAGGTTGAGGCGCGCCGGGATGCCGGCCCGGATCCGGACATGCGCGGGGTCGTAGGCGCCGGTCCGCAGGTGGATGGTGGCCTCCTGGACGCCGCCGGCTCCCGGCCCGGCATCGCCGTTCGCGGCCGATCGGTCGGCAGCGACGCTTGAATCCCCGGCCTCGGCGTCGTCGACGCCGCCCGTGCCCGCCGGCTGGACCACCGCCTCGACCACCTCACCGCCAACGTCGCGACCGCCCAGTCCCAGCAGCCGCGTTCCCGAGACGATCGAGCTCAAGGCCACGACGACGACGAGGACCGCCGCGACCGGTTGGAAGACCCGGAAGGCCGCCCGGCTGAAGCGGGCGGCGACAAACCCCAACCCGAGGAACAACGGCAGCGTGCCCAGCGTGAAGACGAGCATGATGAGCGCCCCACGCACGGGATCGTTGGACGCGATCGCCAGCGCTTCCATGGCCAGCGTCACGCCGCACGGCATGGCCACGGTCAGGGTGCCGAGGAGCACGGGACCAAGCGCGCCGCCTTCACGCGACACCTGCCGGAGCAGGCGCTGGACACGTTTGGGCGGCTGAAACGCGAACCGGCGAAAGAAAGGGTGGGCGTCGAACATCTGGAGGACGACGATGACCATGAAGGCGCCGGCGCCGACCAGGAGCCAGCCCTGCAACTGGACGGGGACGGCCGACCCCATGGCGCCGAGGATGGCCCCCAAGGCCGTATAGGCGATGGTCTTGGCGGCGAGGAACTGCGCCACGGGGGCGATGTGACCGGTCGGCGCGCCGGCCACCGGCACGTCGCCGGTGCCGCCCGATTGGCGAGCTTGGAGCGCGCGCTGGGCGACGAGCGTCGTGAGGAGGCCGCCCTGCACCGCCAGGCACGTCAGGCCGCCGACCGACAGGCCCGCGAGGAAGACGAGCCAGAGGCTGGCGGTGGCGTCGACATCAGGCATGGATCACCTCCCCGGGGGCATTGACGCGCGGTGCCATGGCCGCATGATCAACGGCGACAACGAGGTGCCGCTGGGTGGCGTTCGAGAAGACCATGAGCCGCGTGCGGGTCCGCGATCGCCGATCGCTCATGCCTGGCGCTCGACGGCATCCAGCCGCCCGCGAAATGCTTCGACCTCGTCGTCGACACGCACGCGGCGGCGCTGCTGGCCCGCGATCGGCACGCTGAGGTTGAATCGGTCGATCTGCCGGTTCAACGCTTCGGCCTTCACCCGGAAGTCCGCGACGCGCCGAGCGGTGGCCTGTGCCAGCTCGGCGCGGCGGTCGGCCGAGGCTTCGCCGGTCAGGCGGCCGAGGTCCGCCGTCGCCTGGGCATACCACGCCACGAAGTCCGCGAGCGACTTGTCGAGCGCCTCGCGCGCCTCGCGGATAGCGCGGTCGTCGTCGATCCACGCCGGCCGGAGGCCCTCGTTCTTGAGCAGGTGGTGGGCAAGCCAGTGCTCGCCATCAGCGGCGTCGTCCAAGACGAGCGGCTTGCCCTTGCCCGGCAAGTTCTCGAAGTCGCCGCGCGCCATGGCCTCGCGGATCTGCGCCTCGATGCCGCGGGCTCGATCTGCCTCGGACTGCTTGGGCTTGCGCTGCCCGGCCAGCTTGCGGAAGTCTTGATCGTCCATGCCGCCTCAATGCCCGGCCGCCGGCGGGGCGCCGGCGTCGAGCACGGCGCGAGCGGCGCGGGCGAGGTCCACGAGCGCCATCCGCAGCGCCGCCGGCTCCGCCAACAGCCGCGGGAAGGCGATGCGGGCTTCCTCGCGCCGCGCGCCATCCGTCGCCTCCACAATGATCCCAGCCATGTCGATGGCGCACAGGCGCGCCGCCGTCGCCCAGCCAAGGCCCGCCAGGCCGCGGGCATAGGCCAGCACGGCCTCGCCGTGGTCGCTGTTCATGTGCTCGATCGCCCCGGACACCAGGTCCGCGGGCAATGGAGAATCGGTCGTCGCCATGCCGGGTCCCCTGGCCTCCATTCGCCGGCCGTAACCATAAGCCCCGTCGCTGCCGCCGTCAACCGCCCGCGACGGGCCCGACCGACGGCCGAGCTGGACCGCCGCCCCGCCCGTGGCCGCCCCATCCCCCCCTAGCGCGTCCGCGAGGCGACGCACCCCGGCGCGACCGCGGCCCGGCGGCGCGATCCCATCGGTGCCGGCGTTGCGAAACCCTAACCTCCGCGGTGCCGCTCACAATCCCATCGCAACCGGTGTCGGGTATCGTGGACGGCGTGCCGGGTCGCCAGGCGACCCGTGTCAAGCGGGCCGCGGTCGTTCCGGACAGGTCCCAGGCCGGTTAGGATGGAGTTAATGAAACCCCTGGTCGTCTACCGCCGTAAATAGGCATCGTCGACACGATCGCCAGGCCCGGATCCCGCTCCGGGTCACGGCCGACATCGAACCGACGTTGAACCGTAAGCTGACACACCACCGTTGAACGACGACCGCTGAAAGCGCCTCCGCCGGCACGATCCGACCGGCGGCCATCGACGCTCGATCCATCGCCGCAACCTTGAACGGACGCTGAAACCAATCCCCGCCCCGCCCCATCTCACCAACGCATGAACCCGTCACTGCTAGGAGGTAGTCCCATGCGAGCTGCGCCCGTCCCCACGCGCCGGCGCGCCGTCCTCGGCGCCCTCGCCGCCGCCGCCGTCGGCCTTCTCGGCATCACGCCGGCGCTGGCCCAGCCCGAGATCCAGTACGTGCTGGTCGACCAATGGCCGCCCAGCGAAACCCCGCTCAACCAGATGGGCAGCCCCGGCGGGCTCGCGGTCCGCGCCGACGGCACGGTGTACCTGGCCGACTTCCTGGCCAACCGCGTGGCCGTGATGACCCCCGACGGCGACTGGAACCGCGCCTTCGGCAACCGCGGCGTCGGGCCCGACCGCGTCAACAACCCCAACGACGTCGAGGTCGACAACGTTGCCGGCCAGGTGTACGTGGCGGACTACGACAGCTATCGTCTGGTCGTCTACGACCTCGAAGGCAACTTCATCCGCTACGTGCCCGACATCTTCGTGTCCGGCATGGAGCGCGGTCCCGACGGCAACCTGTGGGTGGTCGATCGCCTGTCCAACACGGTCCGCGTGTTCGACCCCGCCGGCGCCGAGGTGTTCAGCTTCGGCCAGCGCGGCAGCGGCCAGGGCAACCTCCGCCAGCTGACCGACGTGGCCGTGGCAGCCGGCGGCGACATCTACGTCGGCGACCGCGGCGGATCGCGCATCCAGGTCTTCCGGCGCGAGGGCGACGGCGTGCGCCTGGTGCGCACCCTCAACCTCCGCGACGCCCGCTACCGCAAGGCCGGCGCCCCGCCGCCGGGATGGCCGCGCGGCGCGCCCTACTTCCAGCAGTGCTCGGCCTGGGACCTCGTGTCGATCGACGACGAGACCCTGTTCGCATTCCCGTGCATGATCACCGACAACACCGTCGAGTTCCTCAACTCCTCGCAGCCCGGCTCCAAGATCTTCGGGTTCTTCTTCCCGTACGTCAACGCCGAGGCCGGCCTGTACTACGCCATGGCCATCTACGACGAGGACGACCAGAACGATCGGAACCCGCTCGCCCCGGCCATCGTCCGCTACCGCGACCGCCAGTTCCGGCAGGTCGAGCAGGTCTTCCCGATGGCCACCATCAACGAGACCCCCTTCCGCGCCCCGACCGACATCGAAGTCCGGCCGAGCGGCGCCGTCTACATCCAGGACTACGAGGGCGTGTCGCTGTTCTCGCCCGAGGGCGTCAAGCAGCGCCTGCTGCCCGTCGAGACCTTCCCGACCGAGCCGATCTCGATCACCCTCCAGATGGCGACCGGCGACGGCACGCCGGATGGCGTCATCGGCTACGGGGCGTGCCTCAACGCCGGATCGCCGCGCCCGCAGAGCACGCCGTGCCTCGGCCAGTTCGTCGTGCGCACCCGCAACCACCGCGGCGAGCCACGGGACTACCTCGAGCCGGTGTGGACGTCGTCGGCGCCGCCGCCCGAGGAGATCACCGGGTTCACGTACGATGCATCCAACGACCTCCTGCTGCTCGTCAACAACGAAGAGCAGGAGCTGCTGGCGTATCCCCGGCTCGCGCGGGGCCGCAAGCTGACCTGGCCGCTCGGCGGCTCCGACCGGACCGCCATCTTCGCCGGGGTCACCGCCGGGCCCGACGGCCAGATCTACGTCCTCGACGTGCTGCGGGACGAGATCCAGGTCCGCACCGCGGCCGGCAATCTCGTGCGCACCATCAAGTCGCCCTCCGATACCTGGCGCATCGCCGGCGGCCCCGACGGCACCGTCTTCGCGCTGACCGCGTTCGGCGAGGTCGTCCGGCTCGACCAGGGCAGCGCCGAGCTCGTGCGCTTCGACGGCAAGCCCAACGAGTTCTCGCAGGCCCGCAACCTGTCGGACATCGCGGTCGACACCAGCGGCCGCGTGTTCGTCGCCAACCGCCTGATGAGCGAGATCAACGTCTACGCGCCGCGCGACGGGCGCCCGAACGTGCTCAAGGGCCAGGTATGCCGCGTGTACGGCGACAAGACGGCGACGCCCGGGCAGGTCATGCTCGGCGACCCCGTGGACCTCACGCTGACGCTCGCCGGGTCGTGCGGCGCCATCGAGGAGCCGGCCCACATCCTGCTCGTCGTCAACACCAAGCGCACCGACGCCCTCGACGCCGCGCGCCGGATCGTGGCGCTGGCGGACTTCAGCCGCCACAACCTCGGGCTCCTCGGCTACTACGTCAGCACGAACTTCAAGGTGCGCTGGACTCAGGATGCGGCCAAGATCGTCACCGGGCTGGAGCAGTTGAACGCCGGCGGCGGCAGCGAGTCGAGCGAGGCGAACGCCCTGGCCGAAGCCCAGAAGCAGCTCCGCCTGCTGGGCAACGTGGTCGGGCGCAAGGTCATCGTCCTCGTCGGCCCGGAGTACTGTGTCAAGACCGAGCGGCCCGACTGCGCCGAGCAGCAGGACGCCGAGGGCGTGGCCCAGGCGCTGCGCGCCGACGGCGTGACCGTCGTCGTCGTCAACGGCAGCGGCGACAGCAGCCTGCTGGCCGCCAGCGACCTCGACGTGCTCAGCATCTGGGACAACGACCTGACGTCGACCGTCCCGGTGTACCAGCGCGTGGCCAAGCGGCTGCGCCCGCGCATGCTCGTCAAGTCCGCCACCGTCACCGACGAGATCCCGCCGCAGCTCGACCTCGACCCGGCGACGATCCAACCCGCCGGCGCCTGGGACCCGGCGACCCGCACGATCACGTGGCAGCTCACCGACGCCCCGGCCGGCACGCGCCTCACCTACCGGCTCCGGCCGAACACGACCGGCCGGCTGGCGACGAACGTGCGGGCCGGCGCGCGCTTCACGGACGGCTGGGACGGCGCCGGCGACGTGACCTTCCCGGTGCCCGAGATCGACGTCGCCGCGCCGCCGACGCCGTCGCCGACCGCCACCCCGGTGCCGACCCAAACCCCGACGCCGTCGCCGACGGCGCCTCCGGCGCCCACCGAGCCGCCGGTGCCGACCGCCACGCTCACGCCCGTGCCGCGCGACCTTTACCTGCCGATCGCATACCGCAACCACAGCGACTGCGTGGCGGCCATCCGGCCGGTGGATGTCGCGCTGGTCATCGACGTCTCGAGCAGCATGAACGCGCCGACGGCGCCGGGCGGGATCTCCAAGCTCGACGCCGCCCGCGCCGCGGCCATCGGCTTCCTCGACGCGCTCGCGCCGGCGGACCGGGCGGCGGTCGTCGTGTTCGACGCGGGCGCGCGGATCGTCGTGCCGCTGACCGCCGGCCGCGGTGCAGCACGGATCGCCCTTGCGGACATCCCGTCCGGGAGCGGCTCGCGCATCGACGCTGGGATCACGGCGGCGGTCGAGGCCCTCGCCGCCCGGCGCCCGGACGCCACCGCGGCGACTATCGTCCTGACCGACGCCGAGCGCGTCGACGGGGCCGCCGTGCTGGCGGCCGCCGATGCGGCGCGCGGGACCGGCATCACCGTGTACGCGATCGGCCTCGGCGCGCTCGTCGACGACGGCCTGCTCGCGCGGGTCGCCGGCGACCCGGCGCGTTACTTCAGGGCGCCCGGCACCGGGGACCTGGCCCGCATCTACGCCGGCCTCGAGATCGAGACGACTTGCCCATGACCCCGCCGGGCGGCTTGGCCGCCCGCGCGGGAGCCACACCCGACGACCGTTGAACGACCGCCGTTGAAGCATCAGCCGGGGCGGGCCAGTGGCCCGCCCCGGCGTGCGTGGGGGCGTCGGATCGAGGGAGGAGCGGTGAGGATCGCCCCCCACGACGATGGCGGATTCCCTAAGGCTTGCGCGTCATCGGCAAGTAGATCGCCGCCGGCGGGGCGGACGGCCTCGTCGTCGGGCTCGGCGCCACCGTCGGGTCCGGGCCGGTGGGCGTCGGCGTCGCGACCGCGGCCGTGACCGTC
>CAYQBA010000047.1:0-13013 GCA_964415605.1 uncultured Anaerolineales bacterium
CCCGCCGGCGGCCGCATCGGCCGCCATCCGTCGCCCGCGGGCGACGGTCCGGTCCGCCGCGTCCGCGATCGCGGCGCGGGCGTCGGGCGGGGCGCCGTCGGCGAGTCCGGGCAACACGAGCGCGGCGACGCCATGGCCCTCGGCGAGCGCGGCGACGGCGCGCCAGTGGCGGGGGTCGGCGGGCGCGGGTGGGCTGTCGTGGCGGGGGGCGCCGCCGGCGGCGACGGCCGCGAGCCACCGGGTCAGCGCGGCGCGGTCGCGCGCGTCGAGGTCGAGCGGCGGGTGGCGCGGGATGGTGGACATGGTGGGGCGTGACGTTAGCACAGCAGGCCGCGGGAACCTTTCCGCGCCGGACGGCGTTGGATATCCAGCCGCGGGCGTGGCCGGCGGCTCGGCGCATCGCGCGTCATCGTATCCGAAGATCACACGCAAGGACCCAACGACATGCAACTCTGGCTCGTGCCGAGCGCCGCGGAGGACGCGCGAGTGCCGCCGCCGCACGCGTGCCCGCACGCCGGGTGCGGCGGGCGGCGCTTGCGGCGGCTCCAGGCCGTCGCCAAGCCGGTGCGAGACGCGCGGGCGCTTGCGGCGCATGGCGGCCCGTCGGCGGGTGCCGTGACCGCGATGCGCTACGCGTGCCGGACATGTGGGCGCTCGTTCCGAGCGTACCCGCGGGGCGTCGACCGCGGGAACGTGGCCGTGGGCATCAAGCGCTTCGCCGCGGCGCTGCACTTCCTCGGCCTCTCGTACCGCGACGTGAGCCTGGCGCTGACGGTGCTCGGGGTTCCGATCAGCAGCAGCAGGCTGCACGCGGTGGTGGCGCCGCGCATGCGGGGCCTGGCGCATCGGTCGACGGCGCCGCTGCTGGCCAGGGTGGCGGTGGTTGGCGGCGCGGGCGGCGGAACCGGCGTCGACACGGACGCGGGCGTCGCCGCGTCGGTCGAGGTAGCGGGGCGGCGGCTGACGCTGCGGCGGGCCGTCGATTCCCACGGCCGTGTGGCGCTGGTGATCGAGGGCATCGACCTTGGCACGCGCCGGGCCGTCGAGGCCTGGGTGCGCGGGGTGCTGGCGGGCTTTGGGGTGAGCGTCGACGTGGTCTTCCCGGCGGTCCGGCGCGGGCGGCCGCGCCGGGCACCGGCGGCGATGGATGCCGCGGGTGGGATGGAGTGCGGCGAGCGCCGCGAGACGGTCGAGGGCGATGGCGATGGCGACGTCGCCGGAGGCGACGTCGGAGGCGGCGGGCGCCGCGGCGGCGATGGTCGTGGCGGCGGCGACCGTCGTGGCGCCCGAGGCGACGGAGGCATCGGCGGGGTGGACGGCGGCCGCGTTGCCCCGACGTCGACGGCGGGCGCCTGCCGCCTGGTCCGCGGCTCCCGGATGGTGCCTGGGGAACGTTCGCCACGCCGGCGGCACCGTCGCCGCCACCGTCGCGGCGACGCCTGCCGCTCGTCGGCCGGCCGGTGTGCGTTCGGAGCACACGGTGCCGGGGGCCGCGCGCGGATTCGCAGGCCTGTCGCTCACCGACGACGGGCCCGCGGACGGCAGCCGGGCCACGACTGACCTTCGCGACACGGCCTGGCGGGACTGACCGATCGAGCGGAATACCGCTGACAGGACGCAGGCGAGAAGTCGGCATGGGATTGGCCGTGATTCCGCCAGATGATGGCACGGCACATCCGAGTACCCCCACGCGGCAACGGCCTGCGCCTCGTCGCAGCGATGGCTCCGGCGCTCCCCTTCGACAGCGCCGGAGTGAATGTGCGGGCAGGTACGGCGAGGCCCAGGCCTGCTCGCGCCAACCAGGCCTTCGCCCGCATCGCTGGCGTGCCGGGAGGACGCCAAGGACCGACCGACGCGCGTGCCGCGAGGCGTGCGGCAACTCGAGCGCGCAGGCGCAACGACGCCCTGTGCCCCGGCGAACCCGGACACGGGGGCGCCGTGGACATGGGTCGGGGGTGCCAGTCCGGGAAGGCGGAGAGCCGGCAAGCCTCGAGCTGCCGCCGCCCGGGCCCGTCACCTTTTGCCCACCGCATTGTCAACCATGGCGGAGGCAAGGGTGTCCGCGGCAGCCGAGCCGTCGATCCCAGGCCCACGATCACGCGAAGCACCGGGCGGCCGGGCCCCCGGCGCCCACTGGAGGTCATCCTCATGTCCATCCGCGACGTTCGTGCCGTATGTTCCTTCCGTGCGGACCCAGCCAGCCGTGTCCCGCGCATGCCGATCCTCCGCGGCGCCCTCGTCGGGCGGGGGTCCAGCCGAACGGTCTTCGCGCTGGCTGCTCTGGCCGCGCTCGCCATGGCGTATGCGCCGAACGGCGCACGGCGCGTGGCCGGTGCCGGCCGGCTCGCCGGCATCGCCGGCGCCGGCGTGTCCGGCATCCAGATCACCAACCTTGACCCGGCCGACGCCGCCGCCGCCAACGCTCGCCTCTCCAGCCAGTCCGGCACACCGAGCGTACTCATCGGACCGCTGGCCATCGCGCCGCTCGGGGCGGCCAACATCTATCTCCCGACGCAAAGCCGGCTGGCTGACGGAACATACGCCGCGCTCGTCTCGAGCGATCGGCCAATCGGCACCATCGCGCGAACGGACTGGCCGACCAGCGGCGCGGCCGCCATGGACGACGCCGCGCCGGCGGGGACGGCGGTGACTGCGCCGCTCGTCGCGCGCGGGTTCGGCGGTCTGTCATCGATCGTCACCGTCCAAAACGTCGACACGGCCGCGCCGGCCACGGTCGGCATCGCCGTGCGCCGGCTCGGCGAGTCAGAGGCGATCGTCCAGACCACCGTGACTGTCCCAGCCGGCACGTCGCGATCGCTGGACTTGGCGCGAGACCCCCCCTTCGCCGATCTGCCCGACGGCTTTGCCGGCAGCCTCGTGGCGACATCCGCGACACCGATCGCCCTCCACGTGTTCGGCGACTTCGCGGCGAGCCCGCGCGCCACGTTCGACCACCACGGCGCCGATCGCGGCGCCGTGGCGCTCCTCGTGCCCCGCGTCCGCGCCGACGACGCCTCCACCACGCCCGGCGAGACGACCGTGGCCACCCACGACACCTGGATCGCCGTCGCCAACGTGTCGGCCGCCAGCGTCGACGTGACCGTGCGCTACGCCGGCCTGGGCGGCGGCTGCGCCGGCCTCGTCGCGACGCACGGTGATCGGGCGTTCGCCATCCCCGCCGGGGCCAGCCTGCTGTTCGGCCAAGGTGCCGACGGGGCCGGCTTCGCCACGGGCGCCAGCGGCCTGCCCCCCGGCTGCCTCGGGACCGCGCGCATCGAAGCCGCCGGAACGGGAACGCCGGCCATCGCCGCAGTGGTCGTCGACCTCGCCCGCGATCCCGCGCGGCCAGCCACGGGCGTCATCGCGGCCGGCAGCTACAACGCCTTTCGGGCCGACGAGGCCGCCGCACGCGTGATGCTGCCGCTCTTCCGCAACGCGCACACCGGCATGCGTCTGTCGAGCGAGATCACCGCCTTGAACCCCGGAGCCGCCGCGATCACGGTGCGCCTGCGGCTGTTCGGTCCCACCGGCTCCGAAGCCCCCATGTGCACCGCCTGCGAGGTCGTGCTCCCCGCCGCTTCAGCCCACACTTGGCTGGCGGAGGACACCGGCTTCACCGCAACCCAGTACGGCAGCGCGCGCGTCGAAGGCGACGGCCCGGTCGTGGCCATCGCCGCCGACGTGTCGCGAGCAGGCACATTCGACACCAGCCTGTACCGCGGCCACGGTGCACCGGCCACCGGTGCCGGCGCCGGTGCGTGGACCGCACCGCTCCCAAACTTGAGACGCGGCGGCGATTCGCCCGCGGCGACGGCGACGCCGTCGTCGGGAGACACCGTCACGGTGTTCGCCATCGGCTTCGTCGACGCGTTCGGGGGCTCAGACCCGGCATGCCCGGGCTGCGACGGCGTGTTCGGCCCCGAGGACATGACTCTGGCGTCGCAATCGCCCCTGCCACGGCTGACCTACGCGCTCCTCGACGATGCGGGCCAGGAGGTGGCCCGGACCACATCCGAGCCGCTGGCACACCTGCAGCGGGCCTTGCTCAACGTGCCGCGTCTGGCGCAGGGGCAGAGCTACACCCTGGTGCTTCTAGAGCCGCCTGCGTCGGCATACGCGCCCTGCGCCAACGAGACGACCCAGCGCGTGCTGCGCCCTGATGACTTCGTGCTCGGCTCGGTGCGGCGCGACTTCCACTTCACGACGCGGTCTTGCACGCCACCATCGCGGGAGCCCCGACCCGCCGTCCCGACCGCCGGCCCCCCGCCGGCGGCCGCGCCGAAGGGAGCGGCGTCCAGCGGCGTCATCGTCGCCAACCTCGGGGACGGCCCGGCGACGCTCACGCTCGACCTGTATCCCCAGGCTGGCGGCCCCGCCGTTTCGGCCGCGGGCACCCACGTGCCGCCGCTCGGCTCGCACAACTTCTATGTGCCGGGCATCACGGATGTCGCCCAGGGTGCCCACGCCGGCATCGCCACCGGCGACGCGGCCATCGGGACCCTCGCCCTGACTTTGTGGCCGAGCTCGCTCGCCCATGTCATCCACGACGACGTGGCGCCCGCCACCGACATCGTCGTGCCGTGGGTGGTCAAAGGCGTCGGCGGGCAGAACACCATCGTCGCCGTCCAAAACTACGACGCTGCGGCCAACGCCGAGATCCACATCACGCTGACGGCCGAGGATGGCACCGAGGTGGTGAGCGTCGACCGGACCGTCGGTCCGGGCACGTCGATCCTGCTTGACGTCGGGCGCGATCCCGCGTTTGCCGCGGCGCCGATCGGGTTCATGGGCACGTTGCGGGCAAGGGCTGCCACGCGCATCGCCGCCACGGCGCTTGTCGACTTCGAGCACAGCCCGCTCGGGGTCGCGGGCTTCAACGGCGAGCCCGCCGTGTCGGCGTCGTCCACGCTGCTTGTGCCGCTGGCCCGGCACCACGCCCCCGTCGACCCGGCACGACCGGCGGCAGGCTGGAACCAGACGCGGATCGCCATCGCCAACCCGGGGACGACGAGCGTCGACGTCACGGCGCGGTTCACCGGCGTCGACGGAACCTGCGCCGGCGACGTCGTCGAGACGGCGGAACCGGCGACGGTCCCGCCCGACGGCGTCGGCCTGTTCGACCTCGCGGGGGCCGGCCTGCCCGAAGGCTGCGCCGCCGCCGTCCGATTCGAAGCGACCGGCGGCGTGCTCGGCGTGGCGATCGACACCGTCGAAGCCGCCGCGGGGTCGATCGTCCGGACGGCCGCCGCGTACAACCTGTTCCGGGCGTCGGACGCGGCGCGGACCATGCCGCTGCCCATCGTGCGCCGCGTGCACACCACGAACTACCTGTCGACCGACATCGCCGTGCTGAACCCTGGGACGACGCCCGCCGCGGTCGAGGTCGAGATCTTCGACGCCCGCCTCAACACCGTCATCGCCTGCGGCGCGCCGTGCGCGGCGACGATCGCACCGGGCGAGTCGCACCTGTTCGTCACCGATGGCTTCACGGCCTGGCCTCTCAACCGCTACGGCAGCGCGACGGTGCGCGCCGACCGGCCGGTCTTGGTGACGGCGGCGGAAGTGTCGCGCAGCCTGACGTCGGACGCAAGCATGTACCGGGCTTTCGGCACGGGTGCCACGGCGGGCCTCGCGGGGCGGGCGCGGCCGCTGCCGCTGCTGTTGAACCAGTCGATGGCGCGCCTGCCCGGTGGCCCGCTCGTGGCGCATCAGGCGGCCTCGGCGCCGCCGGACCCCTCCCCCCTGGCGTTGGTGCCGCTGGCAAGGGTCTATTTCCCGTGGCTGTCGCGCGTCGGCGCGGCGCGCTGAAGCGCGCCAGGGCTGCGCGGGGGCAGGTGCATGCGGCGCAGGGCCGTCGGGCCGGCCGGGGGCGGGGGGCGATTCGCGCGGATCCCCCTCGCCCCCGTCACCTTTCCAGCCGCCGCAGTGTCGTAACCTCGTGACAGCATCCGACCGCCGCGCCACCCGTGGAGGAAGCGTGCCGCTTGGCCACCCGCAGCCTGCCCGACCCGACCGGATCCTCGGTCACCACCGCACCGTCGACCACCGACGCCGACCTCGTCCGACGGGTGCTGGGCGGCGACCCCGCGGCATTCGGGCCGCTCTACGACCGACACATCGACCGGGTCTATCGTTATGTACACTATCGCGTGCGCGAGCCCGAGCTGGCCGGCGACCTGACGCACGACGCGTTCGAGAACGCCATCAAGGGGCTCCCGACGCTCGCCGATCCGGACCGGTTCGGGGCCTGGCTGATGCGGATCGCGCACCATCGCGTCGTCAACCACTGGGTCGCCGCGAACCGTCGCGCGCCGCCCGTGCCGCTCGACGATGGCGACGATCGCCCGGGCCTCGGCGATGACGGCGCAGCCGAGGCGGGCCTGGCAGCGGCAGACGATGTCCAGGCCATCATCGAGCAGCGCCTGAGCATGGCCAGCGTGTTGACCGAGGCCGACCGGTTGACCGAGGCGCAGCAGCACGTGCTCGGATTGCGGTTCGCCGCCGGCATGACGCTGCGCGAGGCATCGGACGCCATGGGCGTGTCGGAAGACGCGGTCAAGCAGCTCCAGCACCGCGCGCTGGCCCAATTGCGCAAGCGGCTGGCCGGCCACGAGGGGCCGGTGTGAGCATGGCACCCATCGGCCCCCGCGAACCCGAGGCAGAGGCGCTCATGGATGCCCTCCAGGCATGCCTCGCGCGTGTCGAATCCGGCGCCGCGCCGGTCGATGCCGTTCGCGCATGCCCAGACCCGTCGCTGCGCTCGCGGCTGGCCGAGCTCGTCGCCCCGGCGGCGGCACTCCGCGACGACGGCGCGTTGCCCGAGGCCCGGCGCGTGGCGATGCGTGACGCGCTGATCGGCCTGGCGGCCGCGCACTATCCCCCGGCGCCATCCCCGTCGCCACTCGGCCCCGAAGGGGGTGGAAGCGCAGGCAGCTCTCCGGCTGCGGGGGGCACCGCGCTCGCGGCGCGCATGACCGGCATCGTGCTGATCGCCGGGGTCGGCGTCGCCCTCCTGGCGGCGTACCTTCGGCCCGCACCGACCGAAGGTGTGCCGCCTGGTGCGGGCGGGGCTGCTCCCGCCCCGCCCGCACCAGGCCGTGCCCATGCTGTCACGGCCGCCATCGACGATGGCGCCGCCGACGCGACCGCGGCCGGCGTGGACGCCCGCGGCATCCTCGCCGCGGACGGCGGCCCATCTGGTGCGTCGACGGGAGGCGCGGCGGACCCGAGTGATCCGGCCAGCCGTCCGAACGGCCAATCCACTGCCAGGCCGGGGGCGACTCTCCGCCGGAGCACCGGCGACAAGGCAGTCGCCGATCCTACTGGAGCGCGCATCGGCGGCACCACCCCTGAGGCGTCGGCCCCGATCGCCGACCGGATCCGCCCGTCCCGGTCGGCCGCGCCGCCGACAGCAGCAGCCAGATCGCGGAGCGGCGCGGCGGCACGTCCTGCGGCCTACCCCACGTGCCTGGCCGCTCCGCTTGCCCACCTTAACACGGCTGCGAACGGCCGCCGCGCCGTGGGTGGCCGGGTTGTCGACGCCCTCTGCGAACCGGTGGCCGGCCTCATCGTCGCATTCACGTCCGTCGATGGGACCGTCGAGATCCTTGCCCGGACCGAACAAGACGGCACCTTCGCCATGTCCGTCGATCCCGGCGCCTACCGCGCCGCGCTTGACGCCGGCTCCGGCAACGGGGCGACCGTCGGCGCCTGGGTCGACGGCACCTGGCGGCCGTTCGACACGTCGGATGGCACGGTCGCCGTGGCCGTCGCCGCCGAGCCGGCGCGTGCGCCGCGCGTCGACTTCATGCTGCAGACAGGAGGTGCGCCGTGATCCACTTTCCCCCTCTTCGACCTCGCGGGCTGCGGTGCGGCCCGGTCCTCGAGAAGACAGGTCGGCGGGCCTTGGTGTGCGTGGTGGCGACCTGGCTGGCCGCCTCCGGTGCGCCGGGCGCTCCACGCGTCGACGCGGGCGCCCCGGTCGACCCTCCCCTGGTCGACGGCGCCGTCGGCCAGATCGGCGGCGCGACGACGGCCGTGACCGTGGCGACGACCGAGGCCGGACCCACGGCGTTCGCGGTGGTCGGCGCCCGCGTTGTCGCCTACGACCTGCGCGATCCGCGCGCCCCCCGCCCAACCGGTCACACGGGCGTGCTGCCCGAGGTTCCCGAGGCCGTCGCCGTCGACAACGGCCTGCTTTTCGTCGGCACGCGCGCAACGGCCGGCAGCGGACCGACGGGCGAGCGCAGCGCGGCGCGCCTTTGGGTGTTCGACCTGCGCGTGCCAGCTCGGCCGGTCGCCGGCGTCGCGCTCGACACCGGCGAAGTCGGCGCCATCGCGGTCGCGCGTGCCTTCGCGTTCGTGCTCGTCGATGACGGGCTGGTGGTCGTCGACGTCAAGGACCCGCGCCGGCCTTCGGTCGTGGCCACCGCCACCTTCCGCACCGCGCCCGCCGGCGGCGCGCCGTGGCACCCAGGTGCGCTCCTCGTAACGGCCGACGGCGACGGCGTGATCGCCGCCCATCCCGCCGGCCTCTTCGCCGTCGACACGCGCGACCCTCTCCAGCCTCGCCCAAGGGCACTCGGCGCAGATCATGCGCCGGCCTTCGGCCTCGCCCGCGCCGGCGATGTCGTCTGGGCCACGCGGGGGCCCCAAGGCATCGACGTCGTCGATCTCGCGCACCCGGACGGACCGACCCTCGTCGCCACCCTCTCCGCCGGCGCCGGAGCCGACGCGCTCACCACCTCCCCGAAGGCCATCGCGGCCGCCGGGAACACGGCGGCGGTCGTGGATGGGGACGGGCGGTGGATGGTGGCGCTGGACGTCCGCGATCCGCGCCGCCCCCGGCTCACCGGCCGGACACGGCTGGCCGCGTTCCCGTCCACCCAAGCCGGCGTCGCCATCGCCGACGACCACGCCGTCGTCGCCCTGGGCAGTGCCGGACTGTTCACCGTCGGCATCGCGGCCGAGGTTGCCCCCACCACGCCGTTCGGGCCCACCGAGCCCATCCTGCCGCCGCTGGACCACATCAGCACAGGACCACCGTATGTCTACGCCGCCGCCGGGCCGGCCGGGCTTTACGTCGTCGACACGGCCGCCAGCCCGTGGCGTGTCGTCGGTGCGTGGCGCGGCGAGGTCGGACAGCCCGACGGATCGGCGCGCCCCGTCGCGATCCGCGGGGTGCAGCACGTGGACGGATATGTGTTCGCACTGACCCGGGACGACGGGCTGTGGGTGTTCGACGTCCGCGATCCCGCATCGCCCGAGCCGGTCGGTGGAGGCCTGCCCCTCCCCCGCCTCGACACCGTCGGCGCGATGGCCGTGCGCGAGGGGCACCTGTACGTCGGGGATGGCGATGGATCGCTCCGCGTGTTCGACATCCACGACCCGGCCCGCCCCGTCCCGGTCGCCGTGCGCGCGGGCTTTGGCATCGCCAGCCTGGCGATCGTCGGTCGGTTCGCGTACGCCACGGCCGCCGGGGCCTTCAACATCGGGCACCTGCACGTGTTCAATGCCACCGAGCCGGCCAGTCCGCGCTATGTACGAACGCATGACTTCGACGTGTTCTTCAATCGCCTGAGCGGCACCGGCGGCCACCTGTACCTTTCCGGCGGATACGGCGACCTCGCCGTGCTATCGCTGGCCAACCCCGCGGTGCCCGTCGAGGTGGCCCGGCTGAAGCACATGGTGGTCGGACGTACCGACGTCGCCAACGGGCGACTGATCGCCGCCCAGCCGTCGCGGGTCGAGGTGTTCGACGTCCGCGAACCCGCGCGCCCGCGTCTCCTCGGCCCGTTTGCGCTGCCGTGGGGCCGCAGCGATTGGGTCGGGACAAGCGACGTCACCGTCGCAGGCAGCGCCGTGCTGCTGCTGCGGCACGAGGCCGGGTTGTTCAGCCTCGACGAGGGCCGGCTGCCCAGGCCAGTCAGGGCGAGCCAGTACCTGCCGCTCGCGCTGACCGGCGGCACGGAGACCGGCCACGATGTGGATTTCGGCGGGGCGGCGGGGCCGAGAGCCCCGGAGGGATGCGCCGACATCGCTCTGGCAACGGTCCGCGTCACCGTTGTGGTGGACGCATCCGGCCCGATGTGGCAGCCCTTTCACGCCATGGCGCCGCGTGCCGAGACCCGCCTGGTCGCCGCCCAGGCGGCGCTGCGCAGGGTCGCCGTCGCGGTCCGCGACCGGCCGATCGCCGTCGGCCTCGTCCGGCTTGACCGTCAGGCCGAACGCGCGCCCGGCACCCGCGACCCGGTCAAGCTCGAACGGGCGATCCGGGCCATCGTCGCGGGACGCGCCCCGGACGGCGGCGACGAGACCGGGCGGCTCGATCTCGCGCTCGCCGCGGTGAGTCGCGACCATCGTGACGATTTCCTCCAGCCGGTCGTCGAGGTCTCCCCGACGCGTGTGCCCCCCACCGGCGCGGAACGCCTCGCCGATGCGACACAGGGCATTTCGGTCCGCCGCCACGCGATCCTCGTGCTTGCGCCCGGCGCCGACGGCGAGATCACACCGGCCGTGATCGACCGCGCGGCGCGGCTGCGATCCGCCGGCATCGACCTGCGGGCAGTCGTGGTGGGCGCCATCGCCGATCGAAGCATCGGTGCCATCGTCGGCAGCGCCGATCGCGTGGCGCATGCCGGCGACGCCGACGCGCTCGCGGCCGTGCTCATGCGCTGGGCGCGTGAGATCAGCGGGTGCGAAGGCTGAGCGGAGCCAGCCGACGCAGGACATTCGAGCACTCGCGCCCCACGCCGCGGCACCGGCACGCGTCCGTCCCCGCCCACGCCCCGCAGGCCAGCCGTCGGGCAGGCGTCGGGCAGATGCGCTTGCCGGCGCGCCGCCGCGCCGTTATGATTGAACCGTGCCAGCCGTCAGGGCAGTAAGATCACTGCAGACCGCCGCCCCGCGGAACACGGCATCGCCGTGCGCACGGGGCGGTTTGCGTTCCGGGCAGCAGCTTGCCCGCCGCCGATCGCTGAACACCAGAACGATGAGTGGCGCATGTTGAACAAACCCCCATCCGGTTGGGCCAGCGTCGTGCTGGCCGGCATGATGCTGTTGACCGTCGCGTGGTCCATCGAGGCCGCGCAGCCGTGGCCCGGCATCGGGATCCTCACGCCCGTCGTCATCGGCGGCGTCATCGTCGGCGCGATCCTCGGCGCGCAGCAGCGCCTGCCGACCGGCCTGTGCCATGCCTGGAGCATGGTCACCGGCATCCTCACCACGGTCGTGGCCGCCGCGTTCGCCATCCACACCTTCGAGACCGCGCCCGCCGCCGCCCTGGCCCAGCTCTCCACCTACGAGCGAATGGAGGTCGTGCGCGACTGGTACCTCGCGTGGATCGAGCTCGTGCGGATGCCCACGCCCAGCTACGAGGCCATCCAGCCCACGCTCGCGTACGCGCCGGCCCACCAGAACGACCTGGCGCACCTGTTCTTCGCCGTCACCATGGCCATGCTGATCTGGCTCCTCAGCTACATCTGCACGTGGTTCATCGTCCGCTACATGAGCTGGTGGGGGGCGGTCCTCCCCAGCGGATTCGCGCTCGTCTTCAACCTCGTCAACGCTCCCTCCGAAGAGCGCCACCTGGTGTACCTCACGTTCTTCCTCCTGTGCGCGCTCCTGCTGGCCACCCAGACCTACCTCGCGCTGCAGACCCAGCGCTGGCGGCGCGAGCGCGTGGGGTACAGCCCGGACATCGGGCTCGACTTCCTGCGCGACGGCCTCATCGTCGCCGTCGCCGTCCTGGGCCTGAGCTGGCTCCTGCCGTCCCAGCTCGCCAGCACGGCCGTGCGCGACTTCATGCGGCAGCTGACCGCCAGCCCGCAGCGCACCGTCGCCCAGCGCGTCAACCAGTGGTTCCCCAACCTCGCCTATCCGACCCGCGGCGGCGGCAACGCCTTCGGCAGCGAGATCGGCCTGCAAGGCGCGCTGCAGCTCGGCGACGCCGTCATCTTCGACGCCACCCTGGCCACCGGGAGCCCGGCGCCGCGCTACTGGCGGCAGGCCGTGTTCGACACCTACGACGGGACAGGCTGGAAGCGCACCGCCGCCAAGGTCGCCGAAGGCGCTCCCGGCGCCCTCGACATCGGCGTGGACTACGCGCTCACCGTCCCCGTGACCCAGACCATCACGACCTACCAGCCGGCCACCACCCAGCTCTACGCCGCGCCGCAGCCCGACCGGTTCGACCTGCCCATCCGCACCGAGGCGGCCGAGAGCGACCTCGACGTCCTGACCGTCGAGAGCGTGGCGCCGCTGGCGGCGCAATCGCGCTACACCGCCGTGTCGCGCCTGTCGCGCGCCGACGTCGAGAGCCTGCGCAACGCCGGCGACGCCGACCCCGGCTGGATCCGCGAGCGCTACCTCCAGGTCCCCGACAGCCTGCCCGAGCGCGTGCGCGACCTCTCGGCCCAGCTCACCGTCGGCGCCGTCGACCGCTTCGACGCCGCGGCCGCCATCGAGGCGTATCTCCGGCAAATCCCGTACAGCGAGTCCATCAACACCCCGCCGGAGGGCATCGACCGCGTCGAGTGGTTCCTGTTCGACGAACAGCGCGGCTATTGCGACTACTACAGCTCCGCCTTCGTCATGCTGGCGCGCGCGGCCGGCATCCCGGCACGCGTCGCGGCCGGCTACGCCACCGGCGAGCGCCAGCCCGACGGCATCACCTACCGGCAGCGCGCGTACAACGCCCATACCTGGCCCGAGGTGTACTTCCCACAGTTCGGCTGGGTAGAGTTCGAGCCCACCGGCAGCGCCGGCCACCCGCCGATCGACCGCCCCGCCAATCTGGCCGAAGCCGCCGGCGAGAATGCCCAGGACCCGTCGGCGAGCGTCGACGAGACCACCGACTTCCTGCCCGAGGATGAACGGATGGCGCGCGGCGACGCCCCGGCGCCCGGCCAGCCGGCCGGCGCGGCGGCCGCGCCGGCCGCGACCACCAGCCTGCCGATCGGGACGCTGCTGGCGATCGCCGCGGCAATCGCGGCGATCGCCGGCCGTGGCTGGGG
>CAYQBA010000047.1:13023-26753 GCA_964415605.1 uncultured Anaerolineales bacterium
CCGGCGCCCCGGCCCCGCGGGCGGGGGGGGGGGCGGCCCGGCCGCCCCCCCCCCCCCTGCCTTTGGGGCCGGTGCGGGCTTCCGCGGGGAAATTCGGGCCCATCGCCGGCCTTGGCTGGGTCACGTGGGAGCGCCCCTTGCGCGGCCTCAGCCCGGCCGAGGGCATGTTCGCGCGCCTCGTCCGCGTGGCGAGCTGGCTCGGCCTGCGCCCGCGGCCCAGCGACACCCCGCACGAGTACGGCGAGCGCCTGGCTGCGTCAATCTCCGACACCGATGCGGAGATTTCCACGATCGTCGACGCGTACGTACGCGAGCGGTTCGGGCGGCGCCCGTCCGCCGACGGCGAGTCCGGCCGACTGGCATCGGCCTGGCGGAGCGTGCGCGACCGACTGGTTCGGGCCGCGATGCCGCTCGGATGGCGCCGCGTGAAGCGCCGCCGCTGAGATCCGCCGCGGGGCGCCGGACACGTGGCCCGCATCTTGCTTACCGCATGCCGCCCGCATATACTCGCGGGCTTGGGACGGCTCCCGGCGCCGACGGCGCCGTGCCCCGGCACCGCGCACGAGACGCGGCCGGCACGCGCCGGCGACGCGCCCCGGATCCGGACAAGACGGACGAACGACGGACGAACCACGGAGTGGGAGAGATCGACCATGCGTCAATGGACGGCCCTTGCGATCACGCTGACGACCGGCATCGCGCTGGCGGCATGCACGGGACAAGACACCACGCCATCGAACGACGACGCCGGCGGCGCGCCGACCACGGCATCCGACGCGGGCGAGACGACGGGCGCCACGCCCGTGGCGGGCGACGCGCCCGTCGGGGGTGACACCGGCGCCGGCGCGACCACCGCGCCAGACTCCGAAGCCGCCAGCACGGGCGGGGCGAGCGCCGACGAGATCATCGCGACGGTCAACGGCCAGCCCATCGCGTTGAGCGAGTTCCAGCGCCAGGCGTTCGACACGCAGCGCTACTTCGTCGACCAGGGCGGC
The DNA here is from genome assembly GCA_964415605.1 of uncultured Anaerolineales bacterium. Classification (GTDB taxonomy): domain Bacteria; phylum Chloroflexota; class Anaerolineae; order Epilineales; family Epilineaceae; genus UCB3. The sequence goes on from CAYQBA010000047.1 coordinate 14,019, forward strand.
ATCGACCCCAACACCGAGGACGGGCAGAAGCAGCTGCTGTTCCTGCGCCGCCAGGTGTTGAGCGACATGATCAACCAGACCCTGATCGAGCAGGCGGCCGCCGAGCTCGGGATCACGGCGACCGACGACGAGATTCAGGCCAGCCTCCAGAAGTACATCGACGAGCTGGGCGGCGAGGACAAGTTCGAGCAGTCGCTGGCCGACACCGGCTCGACGCGCGAACAGGTGACGGCGATGGAGCGGGCCGGCATCATCGGCAAGAAGATGCTCGACCAGATCGCCGGCGACGTGCCGACCACGGCGGAGTTCGTGCATGCCCGCCATATCCTGTGCAAGTCCGCCGACGCGTGCCAGGACGCCCTCCTCCGCCTCGACGGCGGCGAGGACTTCGCGGCGGTCGCCAAGGACGTGTCGGAAGACCCGACGACGCGTGACCGCGGCGGCGACCTCGACTGGGTCACCCGCGGCATGCTGCCGAGTCAACAGCTCGAGGACGCACTGTTCGGGCTGGAGGCCGGCGCACGGTCCAACGTCGTCCAGACTGATTTCGGCTTCCACGTGATCGAGCTGATCGAGCGCGATCCGGAGCGGGCGCTCGACGAGGCGCAGCGGACACGGCTCAAGGAAAAGAAGCTGATCGCGTGGCAGGACGAGCGGCGCAAGGCGGCCAAGATCGAGATCATGGTGGACGACCTCAAGGATGCCGCCAACCCCGTGCCCGCCGCCACGACGCCATCGGGGACATAGGGCATTCGTCCCCACCCGGCAACCACGGGTTCGAATCGTCGATCGGGACGCGACGCCGCCGGTGGGGCGGCCAGCGAACGGATCGAGGGTCTGACGCACGGCACAGGTGACTGTGCCGTGCGTTTGCGCGAGGAGACAACACGATGGAGATCATCTGGCATGGCCGCGGTTGCGTCGAGCTGCGGGCCGGCGGCGGCGTGGTCGTGACCGACCCCGCCGAGGCGATCGGGGGGGCGCGTCTGGCGAACCTGAAGGTCGAGATCGCCACCTTGAGCACGCCGCCGACGCCGACCGGCGCCGAGCTGCCCGTCGGTGGCACCCCGTTTATCGTCGCCGGCCCGGGCGAGTACGAGGCCCGCGGGGTGTTCCTCATCGGCGTCGACACCGCCGTGGCCGACAAGCCCGGCGCGCCGCGCAACACCGCCTACTGCCTCGACCTCGACGATGTCACCGTCTGCCACCTCGGCCACCTCGGGCATCGCCTGACGCAGGGTCAGCTCGAGGCGCTCGGCGTGGTCCACGTGCTCCTCGTCCCGATCGGCCCCGGCGACGGCGCGCTCAGCCCGGCCGACGCGCTGGAGGTCGTCAACCAGATCGAGCCGGCCATCGTGATCCCGCTGTACGACCCCGCCGAGCCACCCGGCAGCGGGGGGCCGATGGACCGCTTCGCCAAGGAGCTCGGCGCCGTCGACCTCGAGCCGCGCGCCAATCTCAAGGTCGACGCCACCCGGCTGCCCGAGGAGCCCCAGGTCGTCCTGCTCGACCCCGTCCCATGACCACGCGCGCAGGGGCGGTCCGCCACCGGCCGGCACGCGGATGACGCCCGCCACGATCGTTCCACGCGCCGGCGGCGACCCGCCGCTGCGCGCGGTGATCTTCGACGCCGGGTTGACGTTGATCCGGAGCGTCACGCCCATGTCCGAGGTGGCGGCCGAGGTCCTGGCGGGCGCGGGCATCGCGTTCGATCCCGACGCGCTGGCGGCGGCGATGGCGCGGGCGGAAGGCCACCTGGAAGCCACCTGGCACCACGGAGACTGGTGGGCCAGCGAGCTGACCGTGCGCGAGCTGTTCGTCACGGCCTACCGCATCGGGCTCGACGCGCTGCCGGGGTTCGGCAACGACCCGGTGCGCGCCGAGCGTCTGGCGGCGGACATCTACGCGGCCTTCCACGACATCCGGCACTGGGCGGCGTTCCCGGACGTCTTGCCGACGCTCGAGGCGCTTCGCGCCGCGGGCGTGACCATGGGCGTGATCTCCGACTGGGGCCATGGCCTCGAGAGCATCCTCCTGGAGCTCGAGCTCGGCGATTACTTCGCGTTCCTCGTGGTCTCGTCGCGCCTGGGCATCAGCAAGCCGCACCCCGAGGTCTTCCGCATGGCGCTCACGCGCATCCACGTCCCGCCCGCCAGCGCCGTCTACATCGGCGACACCTACATCAAGGACGTCCTGGGCGCGCGCGCCGCCGGCCTGACCCCGGTGCTTCTCGACCGGGCCGGGCGCGCGGCCAACCCAGATTGCGCGACGGTCCGCGAGCTGACGGGCGTCCTCGACCTGGTTGGCATCCCACCCGCGGCGCCGCAGCCGTAGCGCGGCGGCGGGACCGACGATCCCATCCGTATAATTGCCGTCAGCTCACTGCCGTCTGCGTGGCACCTGGCCGGTCGCGCCGGGCGTCGACGTGGGCGGCTCGCCACCCCCGAACCCCGGCCCCCGCCCGCCCCCCCCCCGCGCCCCCCGCGACCCCGGCCGCCCAACAGAGAGAGACCCGATGCAGCCCACTTCCGTTTCCATCAGGCATTCCCGTCGCCGCGCGCTCGGCCGCTGCGTTGCCCTCGCGGTTGTCGCCGTCAGCAGCGCATGCCGCGGCGACGAAGCCGCCACCGGGCCCGGCGGCACGGTCGACCCCGGCCCGTCCGGTACGGTGATCGTCGAGAACGCCGCCACCCCGAGCGCCGTGGCCGCCGGCACCATCATGACCGCCGCGCCGGTCGCTTCCACCGCCGTCACGCCGGGGACGCCCCGGCCAACGGCCGAGGCGGCCGCCGAGGCCACGCGGCAGAAGGCGGCCGAACAGGCCGAGCAGATGCCGCGCTTCCAGACCAGCTTCGGCGTGGCGGGGACGCAGCCCGGCCAGATCATGCTGCCGTTCGACGTGGCGGTCGACGGCGGCGGGAACGTCTACGTCGGCGACTCCACCGGCGTGCAGCTGTTCGACCCGGCGGGCTCGCTCATGCGGCGGGTCGGCGAGGGCACGGTGCCGATGGCCGAGGGTGTCGCTGTCGCGCCCGACGGCCGTCTGTACGTGGCGGGGCCCCAGGCGCAGGTGCTGATCTTCGATGCGGAGGGCAACCCCGCCGGGACCCTCGGCCAGCCCGGCGAGCAGCCCGGCCAGCTCAGGAAGCCGAGCGGGCTGACCGTGGACGGGGCCGGCAACGTCTTCGTGGCCGATGGCGGCAACGCCCGGGTGGAGAAGTTCGGCCCCGATGGCCGCCACCTGCTGACGATCGGCGAGCGCGGGTCGCAGAGCGGCCAGTTCACGGCGCCGCGTGTCGTGGCCGTGGACAGCGACGGGCGGATCTACGTCGGCAGCGGCGACGACTTCCTCGTGCAGCGCTTCAACCCCGACGGCACCTACCTGGACACCTTCGGGCAGGGATCGCTCGACGAGAACCTGTTCCGGACCTCCGGCATCGCCATCGACACGGCCGGCGGCCGCATCTACGTCAGCCAGTCGATGTCGCACGCGGTGCAGGCGTTTGACCTGGCCGACCCGACACGCTACCTGGGCGCCGTCGGCGGGCGGGCCGGCATGAGCAAGGGCGAGTTCAACGGGCCGGGCGGGATCGAGGTGCATGACGGCCAGCTGTTCGTGGCCGACACGCGCAACAACCGCGTGCAGACCTTCACGTTGCCGGAGCCCGCCCGGTGACCTGACGGCTCCGGTCGCGCCGCGGCGCCAGCCGTTGGGGCGGGCCGACGCTCGGGACCGCCGACGGGTGGCATGGGCTTCGGGAAGGTGGTCGATCCCGTGGTGCGGGACCCCCACCTGGGTGTGGAAAAACCCTCCGTTCCTCGTCGGAACGGAGGGTTTGCTTTCGCCTGGCCACGAAGAGGATGGGCCCGGTCGACCGGACGATGGCCGTGGATGGGCACCGCCACCCCGCCGTCAAGGCATCTCATCGCGGTGTGGCATGCTCCTTGCATGGCCGGCGGGCATGGACACCGCCTCGAACCGCCAGATCCCCAGCACGCGGGCGGCACATGGCGCGGCGCGCCGGGTCCGCCTAGAAGGGAATGTCCTCCTCCGCCAGGCCACCGCGCATGGGCGGTGCCCCGGCGCCGGCGCCGGCACCCGCCGTGGATGGTGGCGCCTCGTCGTGCATGTGCCCTTCGAACGCCGGCGTCGCGCCGCGCTCGCCGGGGCCGCCGAGGAACTTGACCGCGCTCGCGCGCAGCTCCCAGGTGTAGCGCGTGACCCCTTGCTGGTCGTCGTACTGGCCGGTGCGGATCTCACCGTCGACCAGCACCATCCGGCCTTTCTCGAGGTACTGGTTGCAGATCTCCGCCTGACGTCCCCAGACGTTGACCCGGAACCACGTGGTCTCGTCGTGGTTCGTGCCGTCGGTGTCCGTCCACTTGCGGTTGGTGGCGACCGGGAAGCTGGTCACCGGCGTGCCGTTGGAGGTGTAGCGCAACTCGGGGTCGCGCCCGAGGTTGCCCACGATGACGACGCGCTGATACATGTGAGGCTCCTTTCTGAAGATGGATCGTGGGTGACGACCTTGCGGTGGCGGTCAAACACTAGAAAAGATGTTCTAGTTCGGCGACTATTATACCTACCCGAAGCGCCCTGTCAACGCCCCTGGCGACAGGTTCCGCGACAGGCTGGCGACAGCCGCGATCACGGGGCAGGGCGGTCGAATCTTAAGAAATGGGGCTCGAAGGCTCAAAGGGGTTTACAATGGCTCAAAACTGTTGTAGAATGGCGTAACGGAGCAGTTTGGTGGAGATTGGAGGCGATTTTACCCACGAATCCCGTGGAAATCGCCACTCGAGTGGAGAATTGTAGGACGCATGTTCTACGGCACGCACCCCATCAACATCGATGCGAAGGGCAGGGTGATCATCCCCGTCCGCTATCGCCCCGACCTCGAAGCCGGGCTGTTCGTGACGTACGGGGTCGACCACTGCATCTGGGTGCTGCCCAAGGCAAAGTGGGACGAAGTGGAAGCCAAGGCGCAGGCGATGCCGATGCCGAGCAACTTCAAGCGGCTGCTGTTCGCGGGCGAGCCCGCCCGGCTCGACAGCCAGGGCCGCCTGACGCTCCCGGCCGAGCTGCGGCGCTACGCCGGGCTGGTCGAGGAGGCCGAGGACGGGACGGAGACGCTCGTCGACACCGTGATCGTCACGGGTGCCGAGGAGCGGATCGAGATCTGGCAGCCGGAGCGCTGGCGCGCCATGGTCGCCAAGGCCGGCCAGGCGGGCGAGGTGTTCCAGGAACACCTCAGCAAGCTGGGGCTGTGATGGAACCGCGCGCCACCACCCGCCACGTCCCGGTGCTGCTCGAGGCGGTCATCGACGCGCTGCGCCCACGCGCCGGCGGCCGCTACGTCGACGGCACGCTCGGCGGGGGCGGCCATGCCCGCGCCATCCTCGAGGCATCGGCGCCCGACGGCCGCTTGCTCGGGCTCGACCACGACCCGGCGGCGCTTTCGCGCGCCCGGACCCTCCTGGCGCCCTTTGGGGAGCGCGCCGTCTGCGTCCAGGCCAGCTTCGCCGACCTCGGCGCCGTGGCGGACGCGCACGGCTTCTCCCCGCTCGACGGGGTCGTCCTCGACCTCGGCCTCTCGTCCGACCAGCTCGACGACGCGGCGCGCGGGTTCTCGTTCCAGGCAACGGGCCCGCTCGACATGCGCATGGACCCCGGCGCGCCGGAACGCGCGGCCGACCTCGTCAACGCGTTGGCCGAGCAGGATCTGGCGGATGTCCTTTACCGGCTCGGCGACGAGCGGCGCAGCCGGCGGATCGCGCGGGCGATCGTCGCCAGCCGGCCGATCGAGTCCACCACCGAGCTGGCCAACGTCGTCGCCCGCGCCGCCGGCGGCCATGCCGGGCGGATCCACCCGGCGACGCGCACGTTCCAGGCGCTGCGGATCGCCGTCAACGGCGAGCTCGACGCGCTGGCGGCCGTGCTGCCGCAGGCGATCGACCGCCTCGCGCCGGGCGGGCGGCTCGCGGTCATCAGCTTTCATTCCCTCGAGGATCGGATCGTCAAGCACACCCTCCGCGACGAGGCGCGCGAGTGCGTGTGCCCCCCCGGGCTGCCGGAGTGCCGCTGCGGTCACCGCGCCCGGCTGCGGCTGGTCACCCGCCGCCCGATCGAGCCGTCCGCGGTCGAAGTGCAGGCGAACCCGCGCGCCCGCAGCGCCAAGCTGCGCGTGGCCGAGCGCCTGGCCGCCTGAGCGGGCGCCACGCGCCTCCAAGGAGATGCTCCGATGACCCCACCCAAGGACCAAGGCAACGCCAATGGAGCCGCGGCGCTGGCAGCGGCCAGGCCACGCAGGGCGCACGGCATGCGCGTGGCGGCCGTGGCGGCGGCCGCCGTGCTGATGTCCGCCGGCATGGCATGGCTGTCGGTGTCCAGCCGGCTGGCCGCCAACGGGCGGCTGATCAACGAGCTCGAGTCCGAGCGCGCCGCCCTCCTCGAGCGCCGGGCCGAGTCGCTGACGGCGTATGCCGCCGCCAGCGATCCCCGGGCGATCGAAGACGCGGCCCGGGCCCTGGGGTTTGCACCGGCGGCCGCCGAGCCGCTGGGGATCGCCGTCGCGCCGGCGTTGGCCGACGCGCCCGGCCTCGACCCCAACAGCCCGCTGGCGATCATGCGCCGCGCCGTGGGCCCGGCGGCCGCGGGCGACGACGCGGATGCCCGGGACATGCCGGCGCTCTTGCTGTCGGTCGGCGCGGCCGAGCGGGCTCACGCCGACGAGATCGCGCCCGCCGAGGCTGCCGGGCCATGACGCCTGATCGCGAGCGGCCGCTCTACCCGCGCATCGCCGTGGTGGCGACGGCGATGGCCACCGTGGTGGTGGCGCTGTCGGCGCGCTTGGCCTGGCTGACCACGCGCGCGAGCAGCGCCAGCGCGGCGGCCGTCTCGACGTTCGAGATCGAGGCGCCGCGCGGCTCGATCTGGGACCGCGACGGCGACCTCCTGGCTGTCGAGACCTACGCGTACGACATCGGTGTCGACCTGCCGACGCTGGCCGGATTCGACGCGGCGGCGTTCGCGGCCGCGGCGGCGCCGGCGCTCGACCGGCCCGTCGCCGACATCCAGGCCGCGATCGCCGGCGGCCGCGCCGATCCCCGCCGCCGCTGGGTGAGCCTGGCCCGCGGGGTCGACGCCGGAGCGCTCAACCGGCTCTTGGGCGCCCGGGTACCGCTCGGGGACGATGCCGTCGACCTGAAGACCATGGGGCTCACGGCCGAGCGCCTCCCCCGCCGGGCATATCCGCTCGGCGCCGACGCCGCGCACGTGACCGGCTTCCTCAACCTCGACGGCGAAGCACACTACGGCATCGAGGGTCGTTACGACGCCGAGCTGGCCGGGCAACCGGGGACCCTGGCGGGCTACGAGGGCACCGATCCGCGCGCCTTCCGGCCGTCGCGTTCCGGCGCGGACCTGCGGCTGACCGTCGACCGCGACCTCCAGGTGGCCGCCAGCCGGGCGCTGCGCGCCGTGGTCGCCGACCAGTCCGCCTCGAGCGGCACCGTGGTGGTGCTGGAGGTGCGGACCGGTGCGGTCCTGGCCCTGGCCAGCTGGCCGAGCTACGACCCGAACCGGTATGCAGAGGCCGATTCGGACGCATTCCTGGATCCGGCCATCAGCAAGATCTACGAGCCGGGCAGCGTCGTGAAGGCGGTGACCGTCGCGTCCGCGCTCGACGTCGGCGCGATCACCCCGGACATGCGGTACGACGACACCGGGACCATCGACATCGACGGCATCGCCATCGCCAACTGGGATCACCTGGCGCACGGGTCGACGACGGTCACCGAGATGCTCGAGCGCAGCCTGAACGTCGGGGCGGTCCATGTCGCTCAGGCCCTGGGCGGCAACCGGTTCTACCCGGCCCTGGAGGCCTTCGGGTTCGGCGCCCTCTCCGGCGTGGACCTCGACGGCGAGGTCGCGGGCCTGATCCGGTGGCCTGACCGTGATCCGGGCTGGGCCCCCGTGTACCTGGCGACAAACAGCTTCGGCCAGGGCATGTCGGCCACCCCTCTCCAGATGGCCGCGGCCATGGGGGCGATCGCGAACGACGGCGTGCTGATGACGCCCTACGTCGTCGCCGAGATCCTCCGGCCCGGGGGCGAAACCACGGTCGTCGAACCGCGGCCGCGGCGCCAGGTCATCGGCGCCGAGACGGCACGCACGGTGCGCGCCATGTTGCTCGAGGTCGTCGACAACCACGTCACGCAAGCGGCGATCCCCGGCCACGCCATCGCCGGGAAGACCGGGACGTCGCAGATCCCAACCGCAGGCGGCTACGAGGACGATGCCACCATCGCCAGCTTCTGCGGGTTCCTGCCGGCGGCCGACCCGAAGGTCGTGATCCTGGCCAAGGTGGATCGACCCAAGGCCGTGCGCGGCAGCGAGGTGGCGGCCCCCCTCTTCCGCGACGTGGCCGCGGCCGTGATCGACGCGCTCGACCTGCCGCCGGATCGGCCGATGGTGGAGGCGGATCGATGAACCCGTTCGAAGCGCCGGGCGGCCCCACCGCGGTCCAGTCGCTGGTGTTGGCCGCGACCGCGTTCGCGGCGACGGCCCTCGTGACGTGGCCGTTGACCGGCTGGCTGAGGGCCCGCCAGCTCGGGAAGGCCATCCGATCGGATGGGCCCGACCACGCCGCCAAGGCCGGCACGCCGACGATGGGCGGGCTCGGCCTGCTCGCCGTGATCGGGGCGATCGCGGGCTGGATGCTGTGGCGGGCCGCCCAGGCGGGGCTGCCCGCGGTGACATGGGGGATCGGGCTGCCGCTCCTCGCCGGTCTGGGCTTCGGGGCGCTCGGGCTCGTCGACGACCTCCAGGGTCTGGCCCGCCGCGCCGGCGCCCGCGAGATCGGGGTTGGCCTGACGGCGCGCCAGATGCTGGCGGCGCAGGTGCTCGTGGCGGGCGGCCTCGTCGGGATCGCCTACCGCGCCGCGATGGTGCCCGCCCCGGCAAGCCCGCTGGGCCTTGGCCTGGCCGCGGCGTTCGCGATTTTCGCCATCGTCGGCACCGTCAACGGCGTCAACCTATCCGACGGGCTGGACGGCCTGGCCGCCGGGCTGCTGGCGCTGGCGTTCGGATGGGTGGCCTGGCTCGGGACCGCCAAGGCCTCCGGCGTGGCGGCCGCCGAGATCGCCGGCGACACGACGGAGTGGACGGCACGGATCTGGTCCGATTCGACGTTCGCCGCCGTCGTCGCGGCGGCGTGCCTCGGCTTCCTGGTCCACAACCGGCACCCGGCCCGGGTGTTCATGGGCAACGTCACGTCGATGGCCCTTGGCGGGGCCCTGGCCGCCGCGTGCCTGGTCACCGGCGCGTGGCTGTTCCTGCCGGTCTTCGGCGTCGTCTTCGTCGCCGAGGTCGTGTCGGACATCGTACAGATCGGCTACTTCAAGTGGACGGGCGGCCGGCGATTCTTCCGCATGGCGCCGCTCCACCATCACTTCGAGAAGGGCGGCATGCCTGAGACCCGCGTGGTCCGCTGGTTCTGGCTGGCCGGCCTGGCCGGCGGCTTGGTCGCCGTCGGAACCTACCGGTGGATGGGGCTCCAGCCTTGACCGCCCGTCATCCGTCGCCCGTCAAGCGAGGCTCCTCATGCAACTGACGGCCCCTCCTCACGTGCTCCTGCGCCGCCCGCTGGCGCGCCCGATCAGCGCGCTCGAGACGCTGCTCGCGCGGTCGGCGGCCCCGGTGATCGCCGTCGCCGGCACCAGCGGCAAGTCGACGACGGCCGGCTTGCTGGCCGCCATGCTGCGCGCCGACGGCTTCCAGGTGAAGATCGGGCTGGCCGACGCCCTGGCGTGCGCCGAGCAGCTGACGCCGGCGGACCGCGTGGTGGTCGAGCTGATGCCATCGATGGTCCGTGGGGTGCCGGAGGGCCTGGCCTTCCTGGTGCTGACCGGCCTCGCGGCCGACGAGCTGGCGCCGCACCAGACCATGCCCGAGGTGCTCGACGGCCTGCGCCGGGCACTGGCCGGCACGTCCGAGGGCGTGATCGTCAATGCCGACGACGCGCGCGCCCTCGGCCTGGCGTTCGAGTCGCCGGCACCGATCATCCGGGCGTCCCTCCACGACCGGGGGGCCGAGGCGACCGTCCGCGACGGCGAGATGGTGGTGTTCGACCCGGCGTTCGGGATCGAGCGCCGGGTTTGCCGGTTGGCGGGCACGCCGCTGGCGCGGTCGCCGTTGACCACGAACGCGCTCCTGGCCGCGGCCGCGGCCTCCCAGGCGTTGGGCTCGATCGATGCCATCCGGGATGCCGCGCGAGCCTATGCCGCGCCAGCCGATCACGGCGGCGTGGTGTCGCACCGGCACCGCCTCACGTGGATCAGCGACGCGGCGGCGAATCGGCCGGGGCGATCGGCGGCCGGATTGGCGGCGCTGCCGGACGGCGCCGTGGTGATCGCCGGCGGCCGGCACGGAGGCCAGCCGCTGGACCGATGGGCGGCCGCGGTGGCCGGCCACGCGGCGGCGGTCCTCCTCTTCGGATCGGGCGGCGACGCGCTGGCCGACGCCATCGCCCGCGCCGGCCGGCCGGCCGTGATCGTGCGATGCGCCGACCTTGAGGATGCCGTGGCGGTTGCCGCCCGGGTCGCGCCCGCCCGCGCCACCGTGCTCTTCAGCCCGGCTTGCGAGCCGGACGTGCTCGGCGGCCCGGCGCCCGGCGACGCGTTCCGGGCGCTCCTGTCATGCCCGGCGCGGCGGGCGGAGGCGGCGTGATGCTCCATCCGACCCCCGCCATCGTCCCCACAGCGGATCCCGCCGCCGTCGCCGCCGCGGCGGCGCCTTCCCCGGCGCGCGTCCGGCGCCGCCAGGTCGACGGGTTTTTGGCGTCGGCGACCGGCGCGCTGATCCTGCTCGGCCTGGTCGTCAGCTTCAGCGCGAGCTTCCCGGTGGCGCTGGAGTTCGGCGCTTCGGGCACGAGCTACCTGTTGCGCCACGCGGCGTGGGTCGGGGTGGGGCTCATGGCGGCCACGGTCATGGTCGCCGTCGACTATCGCGTCTGGCGGCAATGGTCGGTCCCGCTCCTGGTCGGCACGCTGATCATGCTGCTCGTGACCTTGGTCTTCGGCGTCAACCGCTACGGCGGCGAGCGGTGGCTGCTGGCCGGCGGATCGGTCCAGCCGAGCGAGCTGGCCAAGCTGCTCGTCATCATCTACGTCGCGGACTGGCTCTCGAGCAAGCGCGACGATATCCGCGACGTGACGCTTGGCCTCATGCCCTTCGCCATCCTCATCGGCACGGTGTGCGGCCTGATCGTGTTGCAGAACCACCTCTCGACGGCGATTCTCATCGGCGCCGTGGCCACCGCCATGTTCTTCACGGCCGGGGCCCACCTCGGGCAGATGGTGGCGTCGGGCGGGATGGCCGGGCTCGTGATCGTCGGCCTCATCGTGCGCAGCCCGTACCGGTTCGAGCGCATCGCGACGTATCTCGACCCCTACGCCAACCCCTGGCACGGCGGCTGGCAGGTGATCCGCAGCCTGGAGTCGTTCGAGCGCGGCGGCCTGTTCGGCGTCGGCCTCGGCCAGGGCCAGGAGAAGCATGTCTTGCCGTTGCCGCACACCGACGCGGTGTTCGCGGTGGTGGGCGAGGAGCTCGGGCTCCTGGGCTGCCTCGTGGTGCTCGTGCTCTTCGGCGTCGTGGCGTGGCGCGGCTTCCGGGTTGCCGCCGGCGTCCCCAACCGGTTCGCCAGCCTGCTCGCCACCGGGTTGACGTGTTGGATCGTGGGCCAGGCGCTGCTCAACGTGGCGGTGGCCACCAACTTCGTGCCGACCACCGGCGTGCCCCTGCCCTTCATCTCCTACGGCGGATCGAGCATGGTCGCGTGCATGGCCGGCATGGGGCTCCTCCTCAACCTGTCGCGGTGGGTCGAGCCCACGCGGGTGAACCTCTATGGCAATCTGGATCTCAGGCGGGGGGACCGGCGGTCACGTCTATCCCGCACTCACCGTGCTCGACGCCTCGGGCGCTGATCCAACGGAGTTTCTCTGGATGGGCATGTCGACCGGGCTCGAGGCCACCATCGTGCCGCGCAAGGGGCTGGCTTTCCGCGCCATCCCCGCGGGCCCGGTGCTGGGTCGGCGCGGCTGGCGGCTGGCGACCAGCCTCGGCCTGCTGCTGCGCGGGTGCTGGGGCGCTTGGCGCGCGATGGGGGCCGCCCGGCCCCGCGCCGTGTTCATCACCGGCGGCTACGTGAGCGTGCCGGTGGCCATCGCCGCCTGGCTCCGCCGGGTGCCCATGCTCGTTTACCTCCCGGACGTCCGGCCGGGTCTGGCGGTCCGGCTGGTGGCGCGGCTCGCCGATCGCATCGCCGTGACGTGCGACGCGGCGGCGCGCCATTTCGACGCGGGGCGCACGCGCGTGACGGGCTATCCGGTCCGGTCCGCCATCCGCGCCGCCGATCGCGCCGCCGCCCGGCGGCGGCTCGGCGCGGCGAACGACGATCCCGTGATCCTCGTTTTCGGCGGCAGCCAGGGCGCCCGGCGCCTGAACGCCGCGGTGGCCGGCGGCGCGGCTCGCCTGCTCGCGCGGGCACACGTGATCCACGTGACGGGTCCAGCGGGGCACGCCGCCGCGGCCGCGGCCGCCGAGATCCTGGATGCGGGGGCGCGGGGGCGCTATCACCTGCACGCCTACCTGCACGACGACGACATGGCGGCGGCGCTGGCGGCGGCCGACGTGGCGGTGTGCCGCGCCGGCGCCGCGACGCTCGGCGAGCTGCC
>CAYQBA010000048.1:0-10509 GCA_964415605.1 uncultured Anaerolineales bacterium
CACCGCGGGCAGGGCGCCCGCGAGCCCCGCCACCCCCAGCACCGCCGCCAGCGCCACCGCCAGACCGCCCGTGCTCGGCGTGGCCGCCAACGCGACCACCGCCAGCAGCAAGAGCCCGACGTGGGTGCGCGGGTCCAGCCGAGACTGCCGCGCGGGGTCGACGGAAGGCGCTTCGCTCATCCCAACCGCCCCGCCACCGACAGCACCTGGCGGAGCCAGGTCCACCCGCCGGGCCGCAGCCCGGCGGCCCGAAAGGTCTCGACGTCGGCCATCACGGCGGACGGCGGTCCGACCGCGTCCAACCGCCCGTCGGCCAACACCGCCCAGCGCGACGCGGCCGCATCCGCCAGCTCGACGTCGTGGGTGGCCATCAGCACCGCGCTGCCCGTGTGTGCCAGGTCGGACAACAGGGCGACGAGCGCCTCGCGAAAGGGCTCGTCCTGCCCGGTGGTCGGCTCGTCCAGGACGGCGATCCGAGGGCGTACCGCCAGCGCGGCGGCGAACGTCACGCGCTTCTTCTGGCCTTCGCTGAGCCGGAACGGCGATCGATCCAGGAGCGGCCCGAGGTCCAGGCGTTCGACCAGCCCCGCCAGCCAGGGCGCGTCGTGCCGCCCGACGGCGTGCGGGGCGACGACGAGCTCGTCGCGGACCGTGGGGCGGAAGATCTGGTCGTTGGGGTTCTGGAAGACGAAACCGACGGCCTGCGCCCACGCGCTGACCGGGCGTGCGGTGGTCGGGACGCCGGCCACCCGCACGACGCCCTTGGCCGGGCGGACGAGGCCGTTGCAGTGCTTGAGCAGCGTGGTCTTGCCCACGCCGTTGCGCCCGAGGATGGCCACCACCTCGCCCGCGCCCACCGCCAGATCCAGCCCGTGCAGAAGCGGCCCGGACGGCCCGGCCAGCGTGGCCCCTTCGAAGGCCAGGGCGGGCGGGCCGGCGGGGTCGGGCGATCTGGCGCTGGCCGGCGGCGGGAGGAAGGCGTCGGCAACCGGAATGTCCAGGTCCGCCAGCGCGGCGGGCGTCAAGCGCGACACGAGCCCGTCCAGCGACAACGGCACCGGCCGCAGGCCGATCGCCCGCGCCACCCGCACGGCGAGGGGGACGTTGAGCCCGAACCGGCGCACGTCGCTGGTCATGACCGCGGCCGGGGCGTCGTCGTGGACGACGCGGCCGGCCTGCAGCACCACCAGGCGGTCGGCGTGTGGGAGCAGCTGGCCGAGGCGATGCTCGGCCACGACGACCGTGATGCCCGACGCCGCGAGGCGGGTGAGGACGTCGACCAGGACCTCGCCCATCTCGGGATCGAGGTGGGCGAAGGGCTCGTCGAGGGCCAGGACCGCCGGTCGGGCCGCCACGACGGCGGCGATGAGCAGCCGCTGCTGTTCGCCCCCGGACAGCGTGTGCGGCACACGGTCCAGCGCCTCGCCGAGCCCTACCTGGGCGGCCGCGCCGTGGACGCGCGGCCCGATCTCGGCAGGCGGGACACCCAGGCTCTCGAGCCCGAACGCGATCTCGCGCGCGACGCTGCTGTTGAACAGCGCGCCCGCGGGGTTCTGCGGCACCAGCCCCACGGCCTCCATCATCGCGGCCGGGGGCTGGCGCAGGACATCGCGGCCGGCCACGCGGACCTCGCCCGACACCTGACCGCCGTGGAAGTGCGGCACCAGGCCGTTCAGGCAGCGCAGGAGCGTGCTCTTGCCGGAGCCGCTGGGGCCCGCCAACAGCACCAGCTCGCCGGTGCTGACGGCCAGGTCCACGCCGTCCAGGCTCGGCGCCTGCGCCGGGTAGGCATAGCGCAAGCCACGGATCTCGATCACCGCGGGCAGGCTGGCCTCGTGTTCTCCGGTAGACCGGTCAATCGCCGGGCCGGCCGAGGTCCGGGCCGGACGCGACGTCGAGGTCGACCACGCGCGCCCGCCGCAGCGCCGACAACACCGCAAGCCCAAGGGCGTTGCCGCCGACGGAGCTGAGCAGGAAAGCCACGAGCAGCCCCGCCATCGCCACGGGCCGACCGAGAATCACGGGCGCCACCACCCAGGCGCTGACCAGCGCCGCGACGATCCCGGTCCCGACGACCTCGCCGAGCGCGGCCATGGCCGGGCGGCGGGTGGCCCGCCATGCCACGCCGGCCAGGAACGCGCCGATCATCCCGCCGGGGAAGGCGAACAGCGTGCCGGTCCCGGTGGCGTTGCGCACGACGGCGGCGACGAACGCGACGAGCGTGGCCCACCACGGACCCAGGAGGACGGCGGCAATGAGGTTGACCATGTGCTGGGCCGGCGCCACCTTGGCCATGCCCACCGGCACCGAAAGTTGGCCCAGCGCGACGGCGATGGCCACGAGCACGACCGCATAGGCGACGGTGCGGGTGGACGCCGTGCGGTACGAGTCGCGTGCCGCCCGCCACAGGGCCACGACCGCGGCGGCGGCCACCACGGCCGCGAATGCCGCCTGGGTGGCGGTCCACTCCCCAGGGCTCCAGAGATCCACGCGGCCTCAGCCGGACAGCGCCCGGTCGACGGCCGCGCGCAGCGCACGCGCGGCGGCCTCGACGTCGTCGGCGAGGGTCACGGCCGAGATCACGGCGACCCCGGCGGCGCCGGCGCGAACGGCCGACGCGGCGTTGGCCGCCGTCACCCCCCCGATGGCGACCACCGGCAGCGGAGTGGCGGCCACGATCGCGGCCAGGCCGGCGGGGCCGATCGGAGCGTCGGCGTCCAACTTTGTGGCGGTCCCGAAGACGTCGCCGGCGCCGAGGTGGTCGGCGCCGCCTTCCCAGGCGGCGATGGCGGCCGCGGCCGTGGCCGCCGAGCAGCCCAGCCACGCGCCTGGGCCGAGGATCGCGCGCGCCGCGCGGGGCGGCAGGTCGTCGTCGCCGACGTGCGCCCCGTCGGCCCCGGCGGCGGCGGCGACGTCGACGCGGTCGTTGACGACGACGGGGACGCCGGCCGGGCGTGCGACGGCCAGCACGGTCTCGGTCAAGGCCACGAAGTCGCGCGTGCTCGCGCGCTTGGCGCGGACCTGCAGCACCGTGGCGCCGCCGCGCAGCGCGGCCGCCGCCACGTCCGCCGGGGAACGCCCGCGCAGATGCTCGGGGTCGATCAGCACGTACAGCCGCAAATCGAGCGGTGCCGCGCGGCGCGACGCGGCGATGGTCATCTGGAATGCGCTGGTCGAGAGGTCCATGCGGTCGGATGGGAGTATAGCGTCTCAGCCGAAATGCCGCCACCCGCCGGCCAGCAGCCGCTCGGAGCCGTCGGGCAGCCTGAGGACGGTCCGGGTCTCCGCGGTGACGACGCCGATCCGCGTCACCGCCACGCCGGTGGCGTCGGCGACCCGCGCCACGAGGTCCGCGGCGGCCTCGGGGCGCGCCGTGAAGAACAGCTCGTAGTCCTCCCCCCCCCCCACCGCCCAGTGGAGCGGGTCGGCGCCCAGGGCCGCGGCCGCGCGGCGGGTCGCCTCGGCCACCGGCAGCCGCTCGGCGTCGATCCGCAGCCCGACGCCGCTCTGACGGGCGATGTGGCCGGCATCCGCGGCCAGCCCGTCGCTGATGTCGATGGCGGCCGTGGCGCCCGCGCGGCCGAGGAGCGGCGCCACCTCGAGCCGCGGCGATGGCCGCTGCTGGCGCTGGACGACGGCGTCGCGGTCGGCGGTGGTGACCGTCAGCACGCGGCCTTCGATCTCGGCCAGGAGCACGGCCAGCCCGGCGGCGGCGGCGCCGAGGTCGCCCGTCACCAGGACGGCATCGCCCGGGCGTGCGCCGGATCGGAGGAGCAGGCCGGCGGGATCGACCTCGCCGAGCAGGGCGAGGTCCACCGTGACCGCCGGCCCGCGGGTCAGGTTCCCGCCGACGAGATCGGCGCCCCACCGGGCCAGCTCGGCGGCGATGCCGTCGACGATGGCGAGGGCGTCGCCGGCCGGTGTTTCAGGCGGGGCGGCCAGCACGGCGAGCGCATGCGTGGGCGACCCGCCCATGGCCGCGATGTCGCTGAGGTTGATGGCGGCGGCCTTGTGGCCGATCCAGGCGGGGGGCGTGCGGCCCGGGACGAAGTGCACACCGGCCACTTGGCTGTCGATGGTGGCCAGCTGCAACCGCCCGCCCGGCAGCCGCAGGACGGCGGTGTCGTCGGGCCCGGCACCGACGACGGTATCGGCCCGCTGGGGCCCGAGGCGCGCCACGATCCGGTCGATGAGCGTGAACTCGCCGAGGTCGCCGACGGTCTGGTTGTCCATGGCGATGCTCCACAGCGTGGCGGCCGGCGCGGGTCAACGCAAAAAGGGAGGGCACCCCTGAGGATGCCCTCCCTTGCTTGCTTCGTCCAGTCGGTCCGGCGGAGCTCAGGCCTGGCGGTGTGACCCGCCGATCAGCCCTCGATCTCCATGGCGAGCTCGGCGATGACCGTCGCCGCGTCCGTCGTCGACACTTCCTCGCCCTTCGTCAGCGCCTCGGCCGTCTCGGCGTACGACGCGCCAGCCGGCACGTTCTTCAGCGCCTCCGCGATGGCGTCCGACACCGCGCCGGTGTCGCCGGCCTTCGCGAACTCCGCGACGATGTCTTCCCACGTCACCGTGCCGTCGCTGTCGGCCGCCAGGGCGGTCGTCACCTCGGCCACGATCTCCTCGACGCCTGCCGGCGCCACGGGCTCGTCGCCACCGCTCGACCCGGCGTCCATCGCCGTGAGCGCAGCCAACACGTCCTTGGCCTGCGGGAACGTGGCCGGGAACGTGCCGCTCGACACCATCGACGCCGACCGCGTGTTGTAGAGCAGGTTGGCCACCGAATCCGTGCAGCCGGCCTTCTGCGGGCAGATGGTCTGCAGGTGCGTCTCGAAGTTGGCGACGGCCTCGGTGCACTGCGCGTTGGCGCCGCAGGCGTCCTCGATGCCCGCCCAGTCCACGCGCTGCGTGGGCGAGAGCGAGTTCAGGTAGTCCTCGGGGCTCGCGTAGCCCTGGCTGCCCTGGCTGCCCTGGGCGCCCTGGGCGCCGCCCGTCGAACCGCCGCTCGGGTTGATCGGCTCGCCCGGCTTCGCGCCGCTGCCCGGCTCCGACCCCGTGCTGCCGCCCGCCGGCTCTTCCGCGCCGCCGCCGGGCTGCTCGCCGCCCGAAGGCTCTTCGCCGCCCTGCCCCGGCTCCGCGGGAGCGGGCTCGCCGCCGGTCACCGCCGAGCCCGACATGTCGTTGCCGGACGTGCTGCACGCCACGGCGGTCAAGGTCGCGGTCGCCAGCAGCATGGCCACGAACAAACGAGTGTAACGCATTGTCGCTTTCTCCTTGTGGTTGTTGTAAAGGTTCGGGTGGCTCGATGCCGTATCGGTCTGTGCCCATCGGGTGGGCTTCGATTCGCGTTGGGTTGGGTGCTTCACCTTCCTCAAGGGCCGGCCTCCTTTCCCGCTTGCCATCGGTCTCGCGGGAGCCCCGCTGCGCCGATCGATCGACTGTTCCTGCTTCTGGTGCCTTATACACGGACCCGCGCGGAATGTTCCCGAAAAGTGCGGAATCTGTCAAAGTTGTGGCTCAGACGACGCATCGGTGGCCGCGGTGGGAGCGTCGGGGTGTGGGGTGCCACTGGCCGGGGCGCGCTCGCGCAGGGCATCTTCGATGGCATGCCACAAGGACGCACCGCCGCCGGATCGCCTGGCCGCCGCGGCCTGCCAGAGGGCGGGCAGGTCGACGAGGTCGGCGATCCCCACGCCTTCGTTCATGCGCTCGTCGCGCAGCCAATGGCGCCACAGCGCCCCGCACAGGCGCTGCGCGGCCTCGGCGTCGTCGACCCGGTCGGCCCACTCGAGCGCGGCGCGCAGGTTGTCGCGCTCGGCGTCGAGGCGCGTGCGCCACGCGGACTGCTCGGGCGCGGCGATGCGGCCCGTGGCGACCTCGGCCACCGCGGTGAAGTGCCGCAGGTGGCGGGCGCGGACGGTGTCGAACTCGCCGGCGGCTTCGAGGCGGGCGTTCGCGTAGGCGCGCACCGGTTCGAGGAAGCGGTAGCGGCCGGCGCCGTCGCGGTCGGTGAACACCACTAGACTCTTGTCGACCAGCCGCCCGAGGATGTCCAGGGCGTCGCGGGCGTCGACGGGCCGGCCGGCGCACACGGCCTCCGTGGCCTCGACGGACCACCCACCGCGGAACACCGCGAGGCGGCGGAACAACACGACCTCGGGGATGTCGAGCAGGTCGTGGCTCCAGTCGAGCGCGGCGGTCAGGGTTCGCTGGCGCGCCTTGGACCGCCGCCGGCCCGAGGGTGCGGGCAGGCGGGTGTCGAGGCGCGCCAGGATGTGCTCGGGCGCCATGTGGGCGACGCGGGCGGCAGCGAGCTCGATGGCGAGCGGGATGCCGTCGAGCCGGCGGCAGATGGCGGCGACGGCGGCGGCGTTGGACGGGGAGAGCGTGAACGCGGGCTGGGCGGCGGCGGCGCGCGCCACGAAGAGCTCGACGGCGGCATGGGCGGCGAGCTCGGCGACGTCGGCGGGCGTCGCGACAGGGCGGTCGCCGCCGGGGATGCCGAGGGGCGGGACGGGCCAGACGACCTCGCCGGCGACGGCCAGCGGCTCGCGGCTGGTGGCCAGCACGGCGACGCTTGGGGCACGGCGGAGGATCTCGGCGACCGCGACGGCGGCGCCGTCGACGACATGCTCGCAGTTGTCGAGCACGACGAGCAGTCGGCGTTGGCGGAGCTGGTCGACCAGCGTGGCGAGGGCCGGGCGCCCGATCTCCTCACGCACGTCGACGGCGGCGGCGATGGCGGAGGCGACGAGGTCGGGCGCGGCGACGGAGGCCAGCTCGACAAACCACACCCCGTCCGGGTAGGCGTCGAGCACGTCCGCGGCGACGTGCAGCGCCAGCCGGGTCTTGCCGGCGCCGCCGACGCCGGTCAGGGTCACCAGGCGGCTGCGCGCCAGCCGCGCCTTGACGGCCGGGAGATCGGCGGCGCGCCCGATGAACGAGGTCGTTTGGCTCGGGAGGTTGTTGGGGCGGCTCTCGAGCGCCCGCAACGGGCCGAACTCGGCGGGGATGCCGGCCGCGGTGACCTGGAAGACCCGCTCCGGACGGTGGAGGTCCTTGAGCCGGTGCTCGCCGAGGTCGACGAGCGCCACGCCGGCGGGGAGGTCGTCGCGCACGAGCTGCTCGACGGCGTGCGACAGCACGATCTGCCCGCCGTGGGCGGCGGCCAACAGGCGCGCGACGCGGTTGAGCGGGGGACCGAAGTAGTCGCCGTCGCGTTCCTCGGCAGAGCCCGTGTGCAGCGCCATCCGCACGCGGAGCCCGGCGAGCGCCTCGTCGGCGACGAGGTCGCGCTGGGCGGCGACGGCGGCGGCCAGGGCGCGCGGGGCGTGGGCGAAGACGACGTAGCACGCGTCGCCGACGGTCTTGAACACGCACCCGCCGTGCGCCGCGGCGGACGCGCGAAGGGCAGCCTCGTGGCGGCGCAGGACGGCCATCATCCCGCCGCGGCGGCCTTCCCAGTGCCGGGACGAGCCCTCGAGGTCGGTGAAGAGGAACGTCACGGTGCCGGTCGGCAGGTCAACCATCGCCATCCCCCAGCGCATACGCCACCGCCGCGTCGCGGTCCATCGCCCGGCCCTCGGCGCAGGCGGCGTCGAACGCGGCGTCGCCGAGCGCCGCGCGCGTGGCGGCGGTGGCGCGGGCGTGGCGCCGGCGGCTGATGTCGGTATCGAACGTCGTGTCGAGGGCGGCGAAGAGCCGCTCGGCGGCACCGATCAGCCGCGCGGACCTCGTCCACTGGGCCCGTGCGGCGGCAAGCCAGGCGAAGCGGGCGACCTGTTCGGAGATTTGAACCCACACGCCATGGCTGGTGCAGAGCGACATCGATCGGCGATAACGAGTCTCGGCCTCGGTCAACCGGTCGATGTCGAGGAGCACGTCCCCACCATTGCCATAGCCGACGATTCGGGCCTGGGCGAGCTGGGACACTTCCTGGGCCGTGGCCGGGGCAGGGCCGGTGTCGCAGATCGCCAAGGACTGGTCGTAGTACGCCAGGGCAGCCGACCATGCTTCTCTCTGTTCGGCGACGACGCCGAAGTTCAAGATCGTTATGGCTTGATCGAACGGACTCGACACCTCGCGCTTGATGGCAAGGCTGGCATCGAAGTGCGCTTCGGCCACGTCGATGTTCCCGCGTTCCAGGAGCACCAAGCCGAGATCGTTGAGGCACCAGGCCTCGCCGAGGCGTTCGCCGACGGCCCGGAAGTCTTCCAGCGCTCGGTCCAAGTGCGCCTCGGCGGCCGGATCCCGAAGCATCCGAACCATCAAGGCCAGGCCGTAGCGGGCGAAGCTCCGGGCGCGCGGATCGCCGTCGCCGCCCAAGGCGAGGATGCGTTCGAGGCAACCGCGCCCGCCCGTCAGCTGGCCGCTGTCGGCCCAATACTGCCACAGGTCGCGACCCAACCGCACCGCGGCCGCCGCATCGCGTGTCTCGCACGCCCACTCGACCGCGGCGCGGATGTTCTCGTTGTCGGCCCGCATGCGCGCCAGCAGCCGTTCGGGGTCGGTCGGCGCACGGGTGCTTGCGGCGTCGCCGGCGACGCCGACGGTCGATGCCAGCTCGACCACATGCGCCAGATGCCGGCCCCGATACGCGTCCCGCTCCCCCGCGGCGTTGCGCCGCTCGCGGGCGTACTCGCGGACCGTCTCGAGGAACCGGTACCGCGCGGCCCCGGCAGCCTCCCCCACGACCACGAGGCTCTTGTCCGCCAGCCGCATGAGGACGTCGACGACGTCCCAATCCTCCACCGGGCCGCCACCGCACACCGCCTCCGCCGCCTCCAGCGTCCACCCGCCCCGGAACACCGAAAGCCGCCGGAACACCGCCTGCTCCGTCGCGTCGAGCAGCCCGTGGCTCCACTCAATGGCGGCCGCCAGGGTCTGCTGCCGCGGCAGCCGGTCCCGCCCCCCGCCCGTCAGCAGCCGGAACCGCTGGTCGAGCCGCTCCAGGATCTGCTCCGGCGGCATGTGCCTCACCCGCGCCGCCGCCAGCTCGATCGCCAGCGGGATCCCGTCCAGCCGCTGGCAGATCCCCGCCACCGCCGGCGCGTTCGCGTTCGTCACCGCGAAGTCCGACCTCACGGCCACGGCGCGGTCGATGAACAGCCGCACCGCCTCGTACTGGGCCAGCGCCCGCACGTCGGCCGCCGTGTGGGTCGGGATGCCCTCGTCCGGCGTGCCCAGCGTCGGGACGGCGTACGTCGCCTCTGCCGCCACCCCCAGCGGCTCGCGGCTCGTGGCCAGCAGCCGCACCTCCGAGGTCGACCTCGCGATGTGCGCCGCCAGCGCGGCCGCCGCCTGGATCACGTGCTCGCAGTTGTCCAGCACGATCAGGGCCCGCTTGTCCCGCAGCTGCTCCGTCAGCGTCGCCTCGATCGCCTTCCCCGGCTGCTCGGCGATCCCCGCCGCCGTCGCGACCGTCTGACCGACCAGCTCCGCGTCGACGATCGGCGCGAGGTCCGCGAACCACACCCCGTCCGGATACTCGTCCAGCACGTCGGCCGCCACCTGCAGCGCCAGCCGCGTCTTGCCGGTCCCGCCCACCCCCGTCAGCGTCAGCAGCCGCACGTCCGCCAGCCGCGCCTTGATCGCCGCGACCTCGGCCTCGCGCCCCACGAACGACGTCGGCTGCACCGGCAGGTTGTTGGGCCGGCTGTCCAGCGTCCGCAGCGCCGGGAAGTCCGCCGCCAGCCCGGGCGCGGCGAGCTGGTAGATCCGCTCCGGCCGGAACAGGTCCTTCAGCCGGTGCTCCCCCAGGTCGCGCAGGCCCGCCCCAGCCGGTAGATCGTCGCGCACCAGCTCCTGAGTCACCAGCGACAGCAGCACCTGTCCACCGTGCCCGGCCGCCAGCAGCCGCGCCACCCGGTTCAGCGGCGGGCCAAAGTAGTCGCCGTCGCGCGCTTCGGCGTGGCCGGTGTGCAGCGCCATGCGGACGCGGAGCGGCCCGAAGTCCCCGGCGACGCCCCCGACCGAACCCCCGACGGCGTCCGCATCGGCGTCGGCGTCCGGAGCGGCCCCGCCGTTCGCCCCGAACGCCGACCAGTCCTCCGCCGCCAGCGCGCGCTGCGCGTCCACCGCCGCCCCCAGCGCCGCCGCCGCGCTCCCGAACGCCGCGCAGAACGCGTCGCCGACCGTCTTGAAGACCAACCCGCCGCGTGCCTCGATGGCCGCCCGCAGCAGCGCGTCGTGCCGTGCAAGCGCGCCGGACATCGCCGCCCGCTCGGCCTCCCAGCGCCGCGTCGAGCCTTCGATGTCCGTGAACAGGAACGTAAGCGTATGGCCGGTTTGCTCAGGTATCGCCATGAGCCGGCTCCCTTCCATCCCCGCGTCGTGTCAGGCCGCGTGGTCCGGCGCACGTGCCACGAAAGCTCATTCAGCCGCCTTCGACCGCTGTCAGCACCCCGCCGACCACCCAGCGGTGGGGGGCGCGGGGGGGCCCCCCCCCCCCCCGCGCGCCCCCACCCCGCCGGCCACCGCGGCCGCGGGCCCGGCCCGGGGCGGGCGGGGCGG
>CAYQBA010000048.1:10519-17689 GCA_964415605.1 uncultured Anaerolineales bacterium
CCGGGCGACACCGAGCGCCTCGTCAACCGTGTCCGCTCACACGGTCATGCGAAGGCCTGGAAGCAGGAAGCGCGTGGGCCGCCCGTCATTGGCAGCCGCACTTCCACACCACACCGTTGTACAGCGGGTGGAACCGCACGCTCGGGTTCTGCAGGTTCAGGAACCGCCGCAGCGGATTGAACGGCCCGGCCGGCAGGTTCGGGTTGCAGGCCTGGCCGTAGCCCGCGATCGTGTTCGGGGCGCTGGCCGCCGCGTTCAGCACCGCCGGCGGCACCCGGCGCTTCACCGACTCGCAGATGTCCGGGCTCGCGTTCAGCGTCGGCGTCGGCATCGCCGTCGGCTGCGGGCCGGTGCCCGGCGTGTTCGTGGCCATGCCGCCGCTCGACGTCGCCGTCGGCGTCGGCGCCGCCGTCGTCGTGCACACCAGCGCGTGGATCGTCCGCTTGTTGAACTGGTCCTGGACCGGGTCGAGGATCGCCACGCGGCCCGCCGTCATCACGACCGCCTTGTGCTGCGGCAGGTACTCCATCACCGGCTGGATCCGGTCGCCGACCGTCGAGCCGAGGTTCCGCCACGCCGGCGGGTCGACGTTCAGGTCCAGCGCGAACGTGCGCGTCTCGCCCGTCTCCTTGTTGCCCACGGCGTAGTTGGTCTTCATGCCGCCGTAGACCACCATCCAGTTGCGCTCCGCGTCGTAGGCCGTGCCCTGCACCGCCACCGCCGGCCCCGTGCCGCTCGGCTTGACCTCGACCCACTTGGCCTTCGTGACGTCCGGGTCCGACAGGTCCAGCGCCCACAGGTCACCCGTGCCCTTCGAGCCGTCCGGCGTGCCCCCGAACACCAGCATGCGCTCCTTCTTGCTGTCGTAGACCGCCGTCGGGCCCTTGGCGTGCGGGCCGCCCGACGGGCCTTCGTGCCACGTGGCGGCGCCCGTCATCGCGTCGAACGCCAGGTAGTTCGTCGGCATCGCCGGCGCCTGGCACGGCACCGACGTGCAGGCCTTGCTCTCGCCCGCCGCCACCCAGATCACGTCGTGCTTGGGGGGTCGTAGACCGCCACGTGCTCGTCGCGGTTGCCGAACGAGCCTGCCGTCGAAAGCCGCGACCACGACCGCGCCTTGATCTTGTACTCGTAGACGTCGTTCGACGTGTCGCCGGAGTTGTTGCGGCCCCCGATCCAGTACACCGCCGAGTCGTCGCCCTTGGAGCGGTACACCCCCGCCAGCGCCTCGCGGTCCGGGTTGCCCGACACCGACAACGCCGCCACCTTCGTGTCGCCCGACGTCAGCGTCGCGCCGAACGTGATCGTGCTGATCGCGCTCTGGGTCTGGAACTGCGCGCTCGGGTCCGAATAGCCGCCGTACACGTACATCACGCCGTTGTCGGTGTCCATCGCGGACGCCGCGTAGGCCACGCTGCGGTTGAGGTTGCCGACGTCCTTCCAGTCGCACTTCGTGGCCTGCTGCAGCGCCGCGGGCGCCGGGCTGGCCTGGGCCGCGCCGCGTGCGAGCGCGTCGCCCGCCAACACACCGCATGCCACGATGCATGCCCCAACCACCAACTTCGCACGTCCTTCCACAATCTCCCTCCCTTGAGCTAACGGATACACACGACGTTGTCGTTCCCGCGCAACAAGACCGCGCGGGGAACACGTCATGGCCTCAGCGTACCGCGTCAAAGGAGCGGTTTTCCACACAAATCGGACAGGTTTTCGGACGATTTCCTATGGTGTCGGAATCCGCGGGCATGGCACCAATCATTGCGATGTGCAACCCGCGCTCGGGTCTGACGGGTGACGGCGTAACGCATCGCCGTCGCTACCCCACTTTCACATCCCGGCACCGTCCCCCACCTCGGACTCGAACAGCCGCCCCTGGGCCGCCACGTCCGCCCCCGTGATCCCCGCCACGGCGTCGAACAACGCCACCTTGAAGCTCCCCGGTCCGCGCGCCTCGGCCGCCGCGCGTTCGCCCGCGATCCCGAACCCCGCCAGCGCCGCCGACGCCGCCAGCACGCGGTCGGGCTCTACGGCCGCGCAGCACGCCACCAGCGCCGTCGACATGCAGCCCGTGCCGGTGATCGCGCCCATCAGCGCGTGCCCATTGGCCACCCGCCACACACGGGCGCCGTCGGTGATCACGTCCTCCGGTCCCGTCATCGCCACCACCGCACCGGTACCCGCCGCCAGCGCCGCCGCCGCGCCCGCCGGATCGCCGCCGCCCGAGACGCTGTCGACCCCGCGCACCTCGCCCCCGGCGCCCGCCAGCACCGCGACCTCGCCCGCGTTGCCGCGGATCACCGCGATCGCCAACGCGTCCAGCAGCCGCCGCGCCGTCGCGGTGCGGTAGGCCGTCGCGCCGACGCCGACCGGATCCAGCACCACCGGGATGCCGCGCGCGTTGGCCGCCCGCCCCGCCGCCAGCATCGCCGCCACGCGCTCCGGCACGAGCGTGCCGATGTTGAGCACCAGCGCGCCGGCGTGCTGGACCATCTCCTCCACTTCCTCGAGCGCCATCGCCATCACCGGCGCCGCGCCGAAGTGCAGCGTGATGTTGGCCGTGTCGTTCATCACGACCTCGTTGGTGATGTGGTGCACCATCGGCCGCGTGGCCCGCAAGCGGTCGACGACCGCGGCCGCGGCGCGCGTCGCTTCGTTCATGCCAACCTCCCGATCAGATTGCGGCGTGGAATGCCGGACGTCTTGGATTCGAGGCCCGTCGCCAGGGTCAGGCAAGGTCACGGCCGGGCGCCGCGCGACCCCCGCCCCAGCCGCGCCAGGGCAACGTGCGCCGCGCCCGCCGCCACCAGCGCCGGCAGGCTCCCGCCGACCGGCAGCGCGGCCGCCGCCCAGTGGTAGACCGCCACGCCGCCGGCCCAGGCAGCCACGGCGCCCCAGCGGATGCCGGCATCATCCGGCCCGGTCTCGCCGGCGCCCGGCACCGCGGGGCGCGACCGGCGGACGACCGCGTGGTCCGCCAGGAGCACGCCGAAGAGCGGGACGAACACCGATCCGATCAGCACCAGGAAGTCGAAGTAGGCGTCCATCCGCGCCACGCCCGCCAGGATCGCGCCGAGCGCCCCGAGGCCCACGACCAGCACGCGCTGGTCCGCCCCCGGCAGCGCGTTGCGGATCGACACCGCCGCCGAGTAGATGTCGGCGAACACGTTGTCGGTCTCGTCGACGAGGATCGCCACGAGCGCCACCGCCCCCCCGCCCAGGGCGGCGATGGCCGCCGCCAGGTCGGCCGGCGTCGGCGCCGGGCCCAGCCCCGCCGACAGCACGAACAACACGCCGAGCAGGTAGAACCACGTGTTGGCCAGCGCATACCCCACGAACGTCCCCCGGAAGCTCGCCCGGGGCGACGTGGCGTACCGGTTGTAGTCGGCCACCAGCGGCAGCCACGACACCGGCATGGCGATGACGAGGTCGACCATCCGCCAGAAGCCCTCGGGCGATCCTGGCCGCGCCCACAGCGCCGCGAGGTCGACCGACGCCGCCAGCCGGTAGGTCAAGAACAGCGACGCCGCCAGCATCGCCCACACCCCGAACCGCGCGAGCCACACCCGGACCACGGCCAGCGGCCCGCCGAGCGCCATCACGGTGCTCCAGATGGCGAAGACCGCGATCCACACGCCGGCGCCGGCGGACCCGAAGACCGCGCGGCCGACCACGGCCGCCGCGTGCCCCATCACCCACAGCTCGAACGCCGTCCAGCCCACGAGCTGCAACACGTTGAGCGCCGTCGGCAACAGCGATCCCCGCCGGCCCAGCAAGGGCCGCAGCAGCATCATCGAGGGCAGCCCCTCGGCCGCGCCGATCCGCCCGGCCGCCGCCAGCAGCGCCGATCCGATCAGCGAGCCCAGCCCGACCGCCAGCACCGCCCGCGCCAGGCCGAGATCGGCGACGAACGTGCCGGTCTCCAGGACCAGGAGCCCGACCCCGAGGCTGCCCCACAGCACCATGTGATCGCGCGCACCGAGACGCCGCTCCGCGGCGGTCGCCCGCGACGGATCCGGGCGCGCCGCGTCGCTCGACCCAACGGTCATTCCAGCACCTCCTTGCCGTTCGGCGGCGCATGGAGGTCGGATCGTCCCGGTCGACCGCGACCCAAGCGCGACCACATGGGCGTGGCCCTCCCGGCTGCGGGTCGTGGCAGCGACGGCGCCATCGGCACGAGCGACGCCGTCCGGGAACGACAAGACGGCCGCGCCCATGCAGGGCACGGCCGTACGGCACGCCGGAAACCTCCCTGCGCTGGCATTATCCAGATCAGGTTCGGCGGGTCGGCGGCGCGTCGGCCGCCCTCTCAGCCGGGCTTGCCCCAGCTCCCCGTCTGTGTTGTGCGATGAAGGAGTATAGGCCCCGGGGGCGGGGGGTCAAGGTGCCGGCAGCCGCGCGACGCCGTCAGCCCGGGACCTCGACCACCAGCCGCGCCACCCGCAGCCCGTCCATGGCCTCCACCCGCAGCCGGGCCCCGTCCCCCTCGACGCAGTCGCCGACGACGGGGATCCGGTCGAGACGCCCCAGGACATAGCCGGCGATGGTGTCGTAGTGCTCGTCGCGCAGCTCGAGGCCGAGCGCCGCGTTGACCTCGTCGATGAGCGCCAGCCCGTCGACCGACCACGTCCCGTCCGGCAGCGGCTGGATTTCGAGCATCGAAGGGTCG
The DNA here is from genome assembly GCA_964415605.1 of uncultured Anaerolineales bacterium. Lineage (GTDB taxonomy): Bacteria > Chloroflexota > Anaerolineae > Epilineales > Epilineaceae > UCB3. The sequence goes on from CAYQBA010000048.1 coordinate 15,186, forward strand.
AACGGGTCGCTGACCTCGCCCACGATCTCCTCGAGCAGGTCCTCGAGCGTCACCAGCCCGGCGGTGCCGCCGTACTCGTCCATCACGATCGCGATGTGCTGGCGGTGCATGCGGAACTGGTGAAGCAGCGCCGTCACCGTGACGGCTTGCGGGATGAAGAGCACGTCGCGCGCCAGGTCGCCGACGCGCCGGCTGGCCGCCTCGGGCTGCGGCAGGAGCTTGACGAGGTCCTTGACGTGCACGACGCCGACGATCTCGTCCAGGGTGTCGCGGTACGCCGGGAACTTCGTGAAGTTGGTCGCCGTCGCGATCTCGACGAGCTCGGACAGCGGCGCGTCGGCGTCGATGGCCGTGATCTCGGTCCGTGGCACCATGACCTGGCCGACCTGCAAGGCCTCGAGGTCGAAGATCGCGTGGAGCATCTCGTGCTCGGGCGACTGGATCACCCCGCCCTCCTCGGACTCGTCGAGGATCCGCTTGATCTCCTCGACGCTGTAGAGCGCGGAGTGCTCGCCGACCATCTGGAGCCCGACCAGCCGCAGCACGTGGCGCGTCGCCCAGTCCAGGGCGTCGATGAACCACTTGAAGGCCGCGGCGAACCAGCGCATCGGGCGGGCGCCGAGCAGGGCGAAGCGCTCGGGGTCGTGCAGCGCGGCGACCTTGGGCACCTGCTCGCCGAGGACGACGTGCAGGCTCGTGACGACGATAAGCGCGATGACCAGCGGCAGGGCCTCGACGATCGCCGATAGCCCTCGCCAGCGCGCCGGGAGGTCGCCGGCGTGGAAGTACGGGGCGAGCAGGGCTTCGAAGGTGTTCTCGCCGACCGCGCCGAGGGCAAGGCTGACGATGGTGATGCCGAGCTGCGCAGCCGCGATCAGGCGGTCGCGGGCGGCGGGGCGCTCGAGCCAGGCCTGCACGATCCGGGCGGCGGCGTCGCCGTCCTCGGCCAAGCGCTCGATCCGCGCGCGGCGCGCGGCGACGGCCGCGAACTCCACGCTGACGAAGAAGCCGTTCAGCGCGACGAGGACGAGGATCAGCGTGACGTTGCCGAGGAGCATCGATGGAGGCGTGCCAGCCCGGCCGGGCGGGGGCACCGTCCCCATGCTAGCACAGGCGCGCCGATGGCGACAACGGTCGATGGCGGGCGGCCGGACCCGTTGGCTGCGGGCCGCTTGTCCGCCGCCCCCGCGCGGATATAATGGCTCGCGCCGCCGGTGGTCGGCGGCGATCCCTCGGTCCAGCCGAGGAGGTCGGGCACCCGTGTCCGGCCGTCACTCTTCCGGCGGAGCCCGGCCCCGCGCGGCGGGCGGGCCTCCGACAGGCACATGCGAGGAGCGAGAATGCTGAAGAGAACACAGCTGCTGCTGGGCGCGGCCACCCTGCTCGGCGCGATGTCGGCGGCCGGCGCTGGGACGCGGCCGGCCATGGCGGCGCCCGGCGCGAGCGAGTGCGCCGGCAACCTGCTGCAGAACGCGGACTTCGAGGGCGGCTCGCGCAAGACCGAGGGCGAGGGCACCAGCCTGTCGTCGGCGGTGGCCAACGGGTGGGTGCCGTGGTTCGTCCGCGGCAACGCCACCATCAACCGCGAGCCCGAGTTCAAGGTCGAGCAGGTGCGGATCGGCGGCGACCCGATGCGGGTGCGCTCGGGCGGGCAGTCCCAGAAGTTCTTCACGACCTGGGGCACGCACACCGCGGGCATGTACCAGCGGGTCAACGTCCGCTCGGGCGCGGTGGTCACGTTCGCCATCCACGGCATGGCGTACTCCGGCGAGGCCGACGGGTGGAACCCCGACCGCAAGACGTTCGAGTCGGACCCGAACAAGCCCGGCAACTACCGGATGTGGGTGGGCATCGACCCGACCGGCGCGGTGCCGGCCTGCATGGGCTGCCCGCCGCCGGAGAGCGTGGTATGGGCCGAGCCGACGATGACGACGGACCAGTGGGTGCGGATGGCCGTGGCCGCGGCGGCCCGGGGCGGCACCGTGACGGTGTACGCCAAGGGCGCGCCGGAGTGGTCGGTCAAGCACAACGACTCGTTCTGGGAGGACGCGTGCCTGACGTACGGCGGCACGCCCAACCAGGTCGTGGCGGCGGCCCCCGCGTCGCCGGCAGCCCCCGCGGTCGCGGCGGCGCCGCCGGCGACGACGGGCGCGACCGCCGTCACGGGCACGATGGCCACGGCGCGCCCGGCCATCACCGGCAAGACGTACGTCATCCAGCGCGGCGACACGCTGAGCGGCATCTCGGTGCGCAGCGGGGTGTCGGTGACCGAGCTGGCCAAGGCCAACAGCATCGCCAACCCCAGCCGGATCAACACCGGCGTGACGTTGACGATCCCGGGGCGGTAGCGGGCAACGGCGCCGCGCGCCGGGCGTCGCTGCGGTAGGTCTTCGACCGATCAGGGGTGGGGGGGGGGGGGGGGGGCCCCGCGCCCCCCCCCCGGGGGGGGGCGGGGGGGGGTGGGGGGGTGGCCCCCCCGGGGGGGACCGGGTGGGGCGCGGGGC
>CAYQBA010000048.1:17699-26640 GCA_964415605.1 uncultured Anaerolineales bacterium
TCGCTGCGGTAGGTCTTCGACCGATCAGGGGTGCGAGGGGCGGGTGTCCGCCCCTCGCACCCCTTGTGTTTGGGTACGGGGCTTGATCGGGGTCATCCCCCAGGGCGGTACACGTTGACGGCCTCGGGCAGCAGGCGCGCGACGATCGCAGCGATGCGCGTCAGGAGGGCGGGATCGTCGGTCCCCGCCAGAACGTAGAGCTTCCACAGGTCGCGATACGCGCGCTCGAGGTCGGCCAGGCGCGGGATGCGCGCGCCATGGTCCGACATCGGGCGGATGGCGTCGTCGCCGGGGAACCGGATGTGCGTCGCCGCCTCCTTGAGCTGCATCTTGCGCGCCGGGCAGTACAGGATGACCAGCGGCGGGTCGTGCCCCTCGTCGCGCAGCGCCTGGCGGACGGCGGCCTCGAAGGCCGTCCGGTCGGCCAGGCGGCCGGGGGCGAAGAACCGTGCGATGAGCTCGTCCTGCACCGCCCGATTGGCGTAGAGCGGGAACACGCACGCGCGCTTGAGCAGGCGGCGGGACCGGTAGCGGGCGATGAGGTCGCGATGGCGCGCCGCGGCCTCCGCCGACAGCGGCTCGTGCCGGCGCAGCAGCGGCCACAGCGATTCGTCGGTCTGGCGGAAGAGCGACGGGGGGTCCAGGCCGCCGTGGAGCAGGGCGGTGGCCACGACGTGCTCCACCATGGCGCCCGCCGCGACCTTGGCGTGGTGGTAGTACACCCGCTCGCTGAAGAAGTAGCGCGCGTCGAGCACGCGCACCAGCTCGCTCAGGATGTCCTCGCGCACCAGCCCGCGCTTGGCCACGTCGACGAACAGGTGGCCGGTGTGGCGCTCGACCTTGAAGAGGTCCACGACGCGGTCGTCGTAGCGCAGGTTCAGGCCCGTGAAGTACGCGTCGCGCGCCAGGTAGTCCAGGATGTCCGCGCAGATCGTGTCCGAGAGGATCGCGCGCCAGTGCCGCGGCACCCGCGGCAGGCGGGGGCGGTCGGGGGCGCCGAGCGGCGCGCCGGGGCGCTCGGGGTCGGCCAGGCCGAGCTGGCCGGTGGCGGCCGGCAGGTCGGCCGGCGGGGGCGGGTCGTCGGAGATCAGCGTGGCGAGCACCTCGAGCCGGATGCCCATGTCCTCCAGCACCCGGCCCACGCCGGTGTCGGGCGCCAGCATCTCGAAGTAGCGGTCCGGGCTGTCGTGGCGTGCCAGGAGCCCGCTCTGGTCCTCGATGCTGTGGCCGTAGGGGATGTGCGTGACGTCGTGGACCAGCGCGGCGGCCCGCAGGATGCGCGCCTCGTCGTCGGCCACGCCGATCAGCGCGCTGGGCGCGGCGGCCCGGTTGCGGTTGACGGCGTCGACCAGGCGCCCCGTGACGTGCAGCGTGCCCAGCGAGTGCTCGAAGCGCGTGTGCTGGGCGCCCGGATAGACGAGGTAGGCGGTGCCGAGCTGGCGCACCCCGCGCAGGCGCTGCATCTCGGGCGTGTCGAGGATCCGGACCTCCTCGGCCGTGAGCTGGATGTCGCCGTGGACGGGATCGCGCACGATGGTGCGCGTCTTGAGGCTCACGCCGGGCCTCGCTCAGCGCCGCTGGAGCATCGGGCCGAGCGGCCGGCCGCCGACGAGGTGCAGGTGCAGGTGCGGCACTTCCTGGCCGCCGTCGTGGTTGCAGTTGATGATCATCCGGTAGCCGCGCTCGGCGATCCCCTCGCGCCGCGCGACGTCGGCCGCGACGCGCAGCATGCGCCCGGCCACGGCCTCGTGGTCCGCCGTGATGTCGTCGGCCGTGGTCACGACGGCATTGGGCACGACCAGGATGTGCACCGGCGCCAGCGGGTGGATGTCGCGGAACGCGGTCACGAGCTCGTCCTGGTAGACGATGTCGGCGGGCAGCTCGCCGCGCGCGATCCGGGCGAAGATGGTGGTCATGGAGCCTCCAAGGGCGATCGACGACGGCGCGTCGGCCGGATTGTACCAGGACGATGCGGCGCGTGTCACCTGCGCACGCGGCGGGAGGCGGGCGGTCGAGTCCGGCGCGGACGGGCCGCCGTCGGATTGCCCCAACCTCCGGCCGGCGGCTACAATCGTGGCGATCCACGTGGCCGGCCGGGCCGCCGGCCGCCGCGTGGCGACGCCACCGCTGACAAGGGAAGGAACCGACCATGCTTGGCTTCGGCAAGACCGCGACGCCCGTGACCGAGGCGGACGTCATCCGCGCCCTCTCGACGGTCAACGACCCCGAGATCCACCGCGACCTCGTCAGCCTCGGCATGGTCCGCGACATCGCCATCGACGGCGGGCACGTGACGTTCACGGTCGTGCTGACCACCCCGGCCTGCCCGCTGCGCAACCAGATCGAAGAGGATTGCCGGCGCGCCGTCGGCGCCATCCCGGGGGTCGAGGCCATCACCGTCGGCTGGGACGCCCAGGTGCCGCGCGACAACCGCCTGACCAGCCGCGTCGACATCGGCGTGCGCAACGCCGTGGCGGTGGGCAGCGGCAAGGGCGGGGTCGGCAAGAGCACCGTCGCGGTCAACCTGGCGGTGGCGCTGGCGCGCACCGGGGCCAGCGTGGGGCTCATGGACGCCGACGTGTACGGGCCGAACGTGCCGATCATGATGGGCGTCACCGGCGCCAAGCCGTTCTCCCGCGACGGCAAGAAGATCGAGCCCATCGAGGCGCACGGCGTCAAGATGATCTCCATCGGGTTCCTCGTCGACCCCAAGCAGCCGATCGTCTGGCGCGGCCCGATGCTCCACGGCGCCATCCGGCAGTTCCTCGGCGACGTCAACTGGGGCGACCTCGACTACCTCATCATCGACATGCCGCCCGGCACCGGCGACGTCCAGCTGACGCTGACCCAGGCGCTCCCGCTGACCGGTGCCGTCATCGTGACGACCCCGCAGGCCGTCAGCATGGCGGACGTCGTCAAGAGCATCGCGATGTTCCAGCTCGAGCAGATCGACGTCCCGGTCCTGGGCGTGGTCGAGAACATGAGCGGCTTCGTCGCCCCCGACACCGGCAAGGTGTACGACATCTTCGGCAAGGGCGGCGGCCAGGTCGTGGCCGAGCAGATGGGCGTCCCGTTCCTCGGCGACGTCCCGATCGACCCCGCCGTGCGCGCCTGCGGCGACGGCGGCACGCCGATCGTCGCCGCCGATCCCGACGCCCCGGCGGCGCAGGCCTTCGCGGCCATCGCCCGGAAGCTCGCCGCGGGCATCAGCGTGCTCAACGTCAGCCGGCCGCGCGAGCGGGTGTTCCAGTCAGACCCGGACCTGGCGATCATGGGATGAGCCTCTCCCGCCGCCGGCTGCTCGGCCTGGCCGCGCTGGCGTCCGCCGGCTCGGCGGGCGGCTGCCGCGGCGTGATCCTCGACGACGCCGCCGACATCGAGGGCCTGGCCGACCGCGAGCTCGCCGCGGACCTCGCCGCCCAGGCCACGGCCGTCGCCCGCCGCCGCGGCATCGTCGTCCCGACGCCCGGCCCCCGGGCACGCGATTTCGGCATCGACACCGACATCGCCCTCACCCCCGCCGACGCGTTTTATGTCATGAAGTACGGCACCGTCCCGGCCGTCGACGCCGATGCGTTCCGCCTGCGAATCGACGGCGCGGTCGCGCGGCCGGTCGACCTCACGCTGGACGACCTCCGCGCCCTGCCGGCGGTCACGCTGATGCGCACCCTCGAGTGCATCAGCAACCCCGCCGGCGGGACCCTCATCGGCAACGCGGTGTGGGGCGGCGTGCCGTTCGCCGACGTGTTGCGCCTGGCGGCGCCGGACCCGGGCGCCGCCGAGCTCAAGCTGACGAGCGCCGACGGCTACCACACCGGCGTCCCCGTCAGCCTGGCCACGGATCCGCGCGCCTACCTCGCCCTGACGATGAACGGCGCGCCGCTCACGGCCGAGCACGGCTTCCCGGCGCGGTGCCTGTTCCCCGGCCGCTACGGCCAGAAGCAGCCGAAATGGCTGACGGGGATCACCGTCCAGCGCGCACGCCACGCCGGCCACTGGGAGAGCCAGGGGTGGTCGGAGACCGCGGAGATCCGGATCAACGCGCGGATGGACGCGCCGCGCGACCACGCCACCGTCCGCGCCCCGGTCACGCTGCGCGGCGTCGCGTTCAGCGACCTGTCGGGCGTCGCGGCGGTCGAGCTCGTCATCGGCAACCGCACCGTCGGCCCGGCCGCGCTCCGGCGCGCCCCCGAGCCGTACCGCGACCTGACGTGGACCGAGTGGGAGTGGGTGTGGCGCGATCCGCCGCCCGGCAACCACGTCGTGCTCGTGCGCGCCGCCGACGGCGCCGGGCGGCGCCAGCACCGGGCGCGCGAGCACGTCCTGGGCGGGACGTTCCCGGACGGCACGAGCGAGATGCACAGGGTACGCCTGTTCGTCCCGGCGGCCACGTAGGCGGGGCGCCCTGGACCGCGAGCAGCGACCGGCAGGCGGCTGCGGCGCGCCCCGCGCGGCGATCGCCCCTGGACGGTGGCGGCGGCGCGCCTGGCCGGTGGCCGTCACGCTCGTGGCCTGGGCGGCCCGGCTCTGGCGGCTCGACCACCAACCGCTGTGGTGGGACGAAGGCATCAGCGTCTACCTGGCCCACCAGAGCGTGGCGGCGATCCTGGCCGACCGCGCGGCGGACGTCCACCCGCCGCTGTACTTCCTGCTCCTGAAAGGCTGGACGGCGTTCGTCGGCCCGTCGGCCGCGGCGGGGCGGCTCTTCGCGGTGTTGTCGGCGACGCTGGCCGTGCCGGCGCTGATGGCGCTCGGCGCGCGGATGGCCGGGCGCCGCGTGGGGCGCATGGCGGGGCTGATCATGGCGCTCGCCGCCTTCCAGGTGGCGCACGCCCAGGAGATCCGGATGTACAGCCTCGTGCCGCTCGTGGCGCTCGTGGCCACGGCCTGGCTGGCCCGCGTGCGCGTGTCCGGCGTCGCGCCGGGGCGGGCCGCCGGATGGGCGGCTTACGCCGTGGCGATCGCGGCCGGCGCGTGGCTCCACTACTACGCGCTCGCCGTCCCGCTCTTCCATGCCGTGGCGCTGGCGGCCGGCGGCGAGCGGCGCGCCGCCGTGTGGCGACGCTGGCTCGCGTCCCAGGCCGTGGCGGCGGCGCTCTTCGCGCCGTGGCTGGCCCGCGTCGCGGGCCGGATCGCCGGCAACGCCGCCGGGAAGGCCGCGGCCGAGTCCGATCCGATCGTGGGCCTGGTGGACTTCACCCGGCGCTACCTCACGGCGGTCGGGACCGGCGAGACGGGCACCGCACCGGACGGCGTGACGCGCATGGTCACCGGCGCGCTCGTCGGGCTGGCGGTCGTCGGCGCAGTCCGCTGGTGGCGCGGCGCCCCGTCGCGCGCACCCCTCTCGGTGGCGTGGCCGCTGGCCTGGCTCGGCGTCCCGCTCGCGGCCGGCTACGCCGTCAACCTCTGGCTGCCGTTCGACGCCTTCGCGCGCCTCCTGGCGTTCGCGGCGCCCGCGTTCTACCTGCTCGCGGCGGCCGGCGTGGCGTCGCTGGGCCGCGGCCGGACCGCCCGGGCGGCGCAGGCCGGGCTCGTGATCGCGCTGGTCGGGCTCCCGCTCTGGCGGTGGCAGGCCCGGCCCGTGGACAGCGCCGAGGACCCCCGCCCGCTGGTCGCCGCGCTGGCCGCCGAAGCCCGGCCGGCGGACGTGGTGATCACCGACTTCCCGTGGCAGACCGGCTTCCTGCTGGCCGGCTGGCCACCCGGGGCGCCGCCGCCGCGGTGGTACACGGCGCCGGGGGCCGCCTGGGGCGCCGAGCCCGACCGGATGACGCGCGACCTCGGCGCGCTGATGGCGGCGCATGCCCGGCTGTGGTACCCGGCCTACCAGGCCCTTGGCCGGACGACCGGGCGCAACGTCGAGGGCTTCCTCGCGGCGCAGGCGTATCCCGCCGCCGATCGGTGGTTTGGCCTGACGCGCCTGCTGCTCTTCGGCAGCGGCGCGACCGGCGTCGTGCCGGTCGCGCCGGCGGCCGCGCCGCTGCCGGCGCGCTTCGAGGGCGGCATCGCGCTGGCCACGGCCGACGTCGGGCCGGCGGAGCCGCGGCCCGGGGACATCGTGGCGGCGGCCCTGGGTTGGCGCGCGGACGCGGCGCCGCGCGAGCGGCTCACCGTCTTCGTCCATGTCGTGGACGCCGGCGGCCGCGTGGTGGCCCAGCACGACGCGGAACCGGCCGGCGGGTCGCGCCCGACCGACGCCTGGCGCGCGGGCGAGTCCATCGCCGACCGCCACGGCGTCCGGCTGCCGGCGGACGCGCCGAGCGGGCGGCTGCGCGTGGTCGTCGGCCTTTACCGCCCCGCCACGGCGGAGCGCTTGCGGCGCGCGGGGGGCGGCTCGGACCACGTCGTCCTGGGCGACGTTCGCGTGGCGGGCGACCCGGCGGGGGCGACCGGGGCGGTCGAGCCGTGAGCGGCGCGGCGCCCGCGCACCGGCGATCCGCCGCGACCGTCTTGACCCACCTCTCCATAGAACCTAGTATTTTTCTGTTTGCACGATGAAGCCAGGCCGCCACGACATCGTCACCCTCAGGTAGCGCCAACCGCCACCCCAACCCCAAGGAAGAGAACGCCGCATGGTTGTCAAGATGGATGCGCTCCCGGCGCTGACGAGGGCCGGGCTCAGCGACGCCGAGCTCGTCGACCTGCTGCGGCACATGCAGCGGATCCGCGTCTTCGAGGACGCGGCGGCGCGGGAGTACACCCGCGGCAAGATCGGCGGCTTCATGCACCTTTACAACGGCCAGGAGGCGTCGGCCGTGGGTGCCCTGACCGCCCTCCGCCCCGACGACTTCGTCATGGCCCACTACCGCGACCACGGCTACGCGATGGTGCGCGGGATGCCGACCGACCGCTTGATGGCCGAGCTGTTCGGGCGCATCGACGGTGTCGCCAAGGGTCGCGGCGGCTCGATGCACTTCTACAGCGAGGCCCACAACTTCCTCGGCGGCTGGGCCATCGTCGGCGGCCAGGTACCGCTGGCCGTGGGGCGTGCCTTCGCCACCGAGTACCGCCGCCGGCTCCTGCACGAGGACCGCGACGACATCGGCATGGTCATCATGGGCGACGGCGCCACCAGCATCGGCTACTTCTTCGAGTCGATGAACTTCGCCGCCGTGTGGGACGCTCCGATCATCTTCTACATCGAGAACAACCGCTACGGCATGGGCGGCGCCGTCGACCGCGTGTCGGCGGTGCACAGCATGGCCGACAAGGCCAAGGCCTTCGAGATCCCCGCCGCGACCGTCGACGGCATGGACGTGTTGGCGGTGCACGCCGCGACGCGCGAGGCCGTTGCCTGGGTGCGCGAGCACCGCCAGCCGTATGTCCTCGAGGTGATGACGTACCGCTTCCGCGCCCACTCCATGGCCGACCCCGACCTCTATCGGACGAAGGACGAGGTCGAGCTGTGGCGCCGCCGCGACCCCATCGCGGTGTTCTCGGCGCAGCTCATCGCGGCCGGGGTGCTGGCCGAAGGCGATTGGGCGCGGATCCAGGCCGAGGCCGACGCCGAGATCGCGGCCGCCGTGGCGTTCGCCGAGGCCAGCCCCGAGCCGCCGCTGTCCGAGCTGCTGACCGACATCGTGGCCGACCCGCCGGCGACGACCGCGGCACCCGCGGCCACCAAGGTCATGACGGTCACCGAGGCGCTCAACGCCGCCCTCGACGAGTGGATGGCCCGCGAGCCGCGCGGCTTCATCCTGGGCGAGGACGTCAACAAGTACGGCGGTGCCTACGCCGTGACGCGCGGGCTGCCCCAGAAGCACGGCGACGAGCGCGTGCGCGACACGCCGATCGCCGAGGGCGCCATCGTCGGCGTGGCCACCGGGGCGGCGATGGCCGGCCTGCGGCCCGTCGCCGAGATCATGACCGTCAACTTCGCGCTGCTCGCCTCGGACGCCATCATCAACCACGCCGCGAAGGTGCGGTCGATGTTCGGCGGCCAGAGCCACGTGCCGCTGGTGGTCCGCACCGTCGGCGGCGGCGTCCAGCTCGCCTCGACGCACTCCCAGAACTTCGACAGCCTGTTCGCGCACATCCCTGGCTTGCGCGTGGCCGCCGTCGGCACGCCGCTGGACGCCAAGGGCCTGCTCGCCGCCGCACTCGAGCTCGACGACCCCACGGTCTTCCTCGAGCACCAGCTGCTCTACCGGATCAAGGGCGAGGTCCCCGACGGGCACTTCACGCTGCCGGTCGGCAAGGCCCACGTCGAGCGCGAAGGCCAGGCCGGCGGCGTGACGCTGATCGGCTACTCGCGCGGCCTGCAGATCGCCCTCCAGGCGGCCGACCACGTGGCCGAGACATACGGGCTGCAGGCGGAGGTCATCAACCTGCGCTGGCTGCGGCCGCTCGACGTCGACACCCTCGTGGCATCGGTGAAGAAGACCAACCGCGCCATCGTCGTGGAGGACGACTGGGTGTCGTACGGCGTGGGGTCCGAGGTCGCCGCGCGGCTGCAGGAGCACGCGTTCGACTGGCTCGACGCGCCGGTGCTGCGCGTGGGCCAGGTCGAGGCGCCGCTGCCGTACGCCGCCAACCTCGAGCGCGCGGCATGGCCGTCGGTCGAGAAGGTCGTGGCCGCGCTGCGCGACCTCAAGATCGTCTGACGGAGGCGACCCGCATGGCAACCAAGGTCGAGATGCCCAAGATGGGCTACGACATGACGGAGGGGACGATCCTCAGCTGGGCCAAGCAAGAGGGCGACCCGGTGGCGAAGGGCGACGTGCTCGGCGAGATCGAGACCGGCAAGGTCAACATCGAGATCGAGGCGTTCGACGACGGCGTGCTCCGCAAGATCCTGGTGGAGCCCGGGCGAGCCGTGCCGGTGGGCACCCCGATCGCCATCATCGGCTCGGCGGACGAGCCGCTGGACCTGCCGACCTCGGCGGCGCCGCCGGCATCGGCGTCGGCCGCCTCCGCTGCCGGCGGCGCCAACGGGGTGGCG
>CAYQBA010000049.1:0-11786 GCA_964415605.1 uncultured Anaerolineales bacterium
AAATCGCGCGGGGCTTCGGCAAAGAGCCAGAGCATGCCCAGCGGCACGGTGGCAGTCGAAATCGGCACGCACACCGCCGCGGGAAAATCTTCCGGCGAGGGGAGCGTCGGAAGCCGCCGCACGTCGTCGAGCACGATCGCATGCCCGCAGAGGGCTTCGAGGTCGCCCGACCCGGCCAGGGGCGCGACGGCGGGCGCGGCCAGGTTCGCGCCGACGAGCTCGGTCCGCGCCTGGGTGCCGGTCGCGGCGCTGAACCAGGCGGCCGTCGCGCCGTCGTCGCCCCAGTCGCCGGCGTGGCCGACGGCGGCGAACAGGTCGAGCCCGGGCAGGCGGGCCAAGCCGGAGGCGAACCGCTCGTCGTACCCGCCCAGGCTGTCGTCGAACGGTTCCGGGACGGGCACGACCTGCCAGGTGTCGCCCGCGCCGGGCTCGCCGCGCAGGATGTCGCCCAGGCGCGCCGGCAGCGCGTCGACGGCGGCGTCCAGGGCCAGGTTGCGGACGGCGACGGCGAGGGCGCCGTCCGGCAGGACCTCGATGTCCGCGATCACCGGCTGATCGGCGGCGGACCACGGGGCGAGCGGCGCGTCGTCGCCGGTCGGGTCGAGGCGGAACGCCGCGACCGCGCGCATCTCGGCGCCGTCGGCGCGGGAGCGGTAGATGTGCCCGACGGGGAAGCCGTCCATACCGCCCGCCCCCAGGCTGACCCCGGTCGGGTCGACGACGCCGTGCCACACCCAGCCGTCGCGCACCGCCAGGCCGAAGGACCGGGCATCCTTGCCCCATGCCAGCGCGGCGGCGCCGTGCGCGAAGCTGCCGAGGCTCGTCCCGTCGGCCAGCGCCAGACGGTGGATTCGCCCGTCGAAGAGGTTGGCCACGAGCAGGGTGCCCGAGGCCGGGTCGACGTCGAGGTCGCCCAGGCTCATGCGGCCGACCCAGGCGGCGGCGGGAGCGTCGTCGTCGGTCCGGAGCCGGTGGATGGTGTTGTCGCCGGCGGGCAGCACCGCCCACGGCGCAATGGCGCCGGACACCGGGTCGAGCCGATAGATCGCGCCGGCCCCGGCGGTCGGGAACAGCGACCCGCGCTTGAGGAAGGCGGCGGCGAAGAGCTGCCCGCGCGCGGCATCGTACGCCAGCCCGTACACCGTCCCCACCTGGCCGTAGGTGGCCAGGGGGATCTGAGCGGCCGGCAGGTCATCGGGCGTGTCGCGGAACGCGAACACCACCGGCACGCCGGCCAGCCCGGTGCCGCGCACGCCGTCGGCGAAGCGCGTCGCGGCCAGGTAGGGGTTGGGCGAGCCGCAGGCGGCGGCGAGCGCGCCCGCGGCGGTGTCGGCGAGGGCATCGCCGCGATGGACCGCGCGGGCGGCCGGATGCGCCGGGGCGGCGAAGGTGAGGAGCGTCGGGAGGGCCGTGACGAGGGCAAGCGCGAGCACGAGCAGACGACGACGCGGCCGGGTCCTGTTCACGGCTGCCTCCTTGCGGTGGTCCAGGCTGGCCAGATGGGCCTTGCGCCGCGCCGCGCGCGTCGCCGCCGGCGCGGTCGATCCCCTGACGAGCGGCGGGCGTCGAATGTGACCGCCCCATGCTCTCCATGATCCTCACCCCTCCAGAGCGGCGAGCAGGAGCCGGCATCGCCGGTGCTCCACGCCCCCCGCAGAGCCGCGGCCTCGTGAAGCGGCTCGCCGCCGGCCGCCCGCGGGCGCGCTCGGGCGCGGCTGCTGGCCGGTTAGCGGCGGCGGCACAAGTCGGAGCACCGGCGGGCGGTGGAGATGGGGGCGGAGGTTTCGATCCGGGCGACCTCCACCACGCCTGTCTCACCGCCCCGGCAACGCAAAGTCCGCCACGACGTCGGCGCCCGGCTCGACCGTGATCGGCCGCGCCTGCTCGACGCCGGCCGCCCCGTCCCACCACAGCCCCGGGCGCCCGGTCCAGGCCTGGGCCGCCCCGACGACGTACGTGCCCGGCTCCAGCGCCAGCGCGTAGCGGCCATCGCCGTCGGCGAACGCGACCGGCCCCCAGGCCGCGGGGTCCGCGCCGCCCAGCGGCGCCGCGACGAGCATGGCCCCGGCCAGCGGCCGCCCGGCGCCGTCGACGACCCGGCCGACCACCCGCTGGTCCGGCAGCCGTGCCAGCGTGAAGTCCACCCCCGCGACCGCCTGCCCGGCGGCGAGATCGATCGGCGCCGCCGCCAGCGGGCAGGCGGCGGCAACCGCCCCGCCGCCCCGCCACCAGACCGGCTGGTGGGCCGGGGACAGCACCCCGATCAGCCACGCGCCCGGCGGCAACGCCATCTGGAAGCTTCCGTCGGCCGCCGGGAGGCTCTCGACCGCATCGCCCAGCGCCGCGCCGACCCGCCACGCCCGAACCGGGATCTCGGCCCGCGGCTGGCCGTCGGGTCCGAGCACGCGCCCGGCGACGATGCCGCCGTCCGGCGTCGGCAAGGTCGTCGCGCTCGGCGGCGCGGCACGGACCGGCGTGCCCGTGGGGGACCCGGTCGGCGTCCCACCGGCGGCCGGCGTACCGGTCGGGACCTCCGTCGCCGTCCAAGCGGCGGGCGGCGTGGTGCGCGGGATGCGGATCGGCGGCTCGACCACGGGGGCCTCGGCCGTGGTCCTGGTCGACGACCCGGCCCGTACCGCCGTCGCCGTGGACGCGTGGGCGGATGACGCTGATGCTCGCGTCGCCAAATGCTCCGGCGCGTCGATTGCAGTCCCGGTCCAGCCGCGGCCGAGCAGGGCGCCGCGTCCCGAGCCATCGCCGGCCCGCGCACCCTCCACCGGCACGGCCGGCGCCACCCCGCCTCGGCGTCCACCGATCGGGGCCGGCGCCATGCCCACGCCGGGATCGAGCTCGCGGGCGCCGGGCGCGCGCGCCACCAGCCCCGGCGTCACCACCCGCGGCACCGCCGTCGCGCCGCCACGGCCCACCGGGCTCGCAAGACGTCTGCCCGAGGTCCGCCCGTCACCGCCGTCGCCGCCCCCGCCGGGCCACGATCCCGTCGCGACCGTCCCGGCCAGCCCAGCAAGCCCCAGCAGCAGCATCAGCGCCAGCCAGCCCACCGGGCCGGCCCAGCCGCGCGAGCCGTTGGCCGGGTGGATCGCCGCCCTCGCCGGTGCCGCCGCGTCTCCGACCGCCGCCTCGCCCGCCGCCGCATCTCCGGCCGCCTCGCGCGCGATGGCCGCAAGCACCGGCCCAAGCGACGGCAGTGGAGCCGCGGCGGCAAGGTCCTCGGCACGCACCGCCCCAGCGATGGCGCGCCAGGCGTCGGCCTCGGCGCGACAGCTAGCGCACACGTCGAGATGGCACGTCACCCCCGCCGCCTCGGCGGGCGGGAGGGTGCCGGCGACGAAGCGCGGCAGGGTGTCGGCGGGGAGGTCACACGTCTTCATCGGGTTCCCCATACGCGGTCAGGTGGTGGGCGAGGGCGCGGCGCGCCCGGTGCAGCCGGCTCTTGACCGTGCCCGGCGCCACGCCGAGCACGGCCGCGGCGTCCTCGATCGACAGGCCGTGGAAGAACACCAGGGCCAGCGTGGCGCGCTGGTCCGCCGGCAGGCGCCGCAGCCCGGCGCGCAGGTCGACGCGCGCGGTGACCCGGCCGTCGACCCCGCCCGCCGGCACGGCGGTCATGGCGGCCGCCGTGCCGGCCGGCTGGCTGTCCGGCGCATCCAGCGACACCTGCGGCAGGCGCCGGCGGCGGCTGGCGTTGACGGCCCGGTGGTGCGCGATCGTCAGGAGCCACGTGCGCACCCGTGCCGCCCCGCGGAAGCCGTCGGCCGCCCGCCACGCCGCCAGCATGACGTCCTGCAGCACCTCCTCCGCCAGCGTCCGGTCCCCGAGCCGGCGCACGAGGTAGGCCAGCACACCGCCGCCATGCCGGGCGTACAGCGCCTCGAGCGCGGCCGTCTCGCCGCGCGCCATCGCCTGGACCAGCGGCAGGTCGGGATCCGGCGCCACCGGCGGGCCCGCCGTCGCCTCGGCGCCCGGCGGGAGCGCCACGGCGGACGGGGGCGCCGCGTCGGCCGGCACCGCCGCACCCCGGACCGGGTCTCGGAAGCCTGCGAGCGTCATCGCCATTCCACCTTGGGACACCCCGAGGGGCGGACAAGGTTCCATCTCGGCCGGCGAATCCGAACATGGAACCCCATGCAAACCTCGACGTGTCTTTCCACCGCGACGGCACCGGGATCCACCCGGCGTCCACCACCGAAGGAGTTGTACCATGCTATCACGGTTGATGAAAGCCGCGCGGATCGCCAATCGCCCCGGGCGGACCTCCACAGGGCTGACCTGGCGCGCTTTGGCCGTCGGATCGTTCGGCGCCGGCAACCGGCGCGCGCTGGTCGCCACGCTGGCCATCATGCTCGCGGCCGCCGGTGCCGGCGCCGCGCTCGGCATGGTGCCGCGGACCGGCGGGGAAGCCCGCGCGTTGGCGGCGGACAACCGGGTCCAGCTCCCGGCGCCAGGCGCCGCCGACCAGATCCGGCCCCCGGCACAAGGCGCGGGACACCTCGGAGGGACCGCGGCACAAGGCGTGGGCCTCTTGGACGCCGCGCAGCAAGGGACGCCGGCCGCGGGCGCCGGCGCGCGCGAGGTGTTCGTGCCGGTGCTGAACTTCGAGGGCCAGGACGACGTCTGCCGGTCGTGGATCGCCGTCCAGAACGTCGGCGCCGAGCCGACCAAGGGCGTGCTCGTGGCCTTCATGCGAGCCGGCCAGTGCCCCCCGGACGACCAGGGCATCAACAAGACCGAGTGCACCGGCCTCCTCATGCCGGGAGCCACGTGGAACCTCCTCGGCGCGCAGATCCCGACCGGCGCGTTCGGCGGCGTGGTCTACAGCTTCACGACCCGGCGGCTTTCGGAGATCGGCGCGTCGGCCGGCGGCGCGGACGACGTGACGGCGGATCACCTGTGCGCGATGTTGTCGGCCACCGGCCGCGGGGTCGCCGGGCGGTACGCCGCGTTCGCCACGGCGCTGCGGGCGGGCGACGTGTTCGAGGGCGTCGATCTCGGCCGGGCGGCCGGCGCCCCGATCGCGGTCCAGGTCATCCGGCACTGCCCGGGCGACCGGACGCCGGGGACCGAGGTTGGCAGCAGCTACTCCGGCCTCGACTTGGCGAGCCTCGGGGCCCCGGCCGCCGCCGGTCGCTACGCGTACGCCGTCAGCGGCGTCCACGCCGCCGACAGCGGCGCCGACACGTTCGTGTACCTCCAAAACGCCGGGCTTGCCTGTGCGAATGTCGAGCTGTGGTTCGCCGAGGCCGGCACGTGCGGCCAGCGGGTGCGGTGCGGCGCCGGCCGCGGCATCGCGCCGGGCGAGACTGGCGTCCTGCCCGCCGACGCCTGCGCGGGCCCGTCCCAACGCGGTACGGTGTGGATCGCGAGCGACCAGCCGCTGGCGGTCGTGGCCGACACGGCGGATCGCGACACGCTGTTGACGCATGCGGGGCTCGCGGTGGCGGCATCGGACGCCGGCGCAGACCCGGTGGCCGGCACCGCCCGGCGGCTCCTCGCCCCGGTGGTGTACGTCGACCCGGCCAGCGCGGCGCCGGTGCGGCCGGTCGCCGGCAACGTCGCCGTCTTCGTCACAAACCCCTCGCCGGCGGACCCGGCGCTCGTGCGGGTCAGCCTGCGCGACGCGGCCGGCGCCATCATCGCCGCCGAGATGGGCGCGATCTGCCCGGGCGGCACCGAGGTGTTCGGCGGAGCGACGACAGCTGCCGACGGCGGCGCGACCGTGGGCTCGATCCTGGTCGAGAGCGAGTGGAACCCAGAGTCGCCGGCCATCGAGCCTCCGGAGGTGAGCGCCGTGGCGGAGGTGCGCCAGCGCAACGCTAGCGCGCCGGCCGACGTGCTGCTCGGGAGCTCGATCAACCTCCAACCGGTGCCGGGCGGGTCCGATGTGCCGCCCGCGGGCGGCGTCGGGCCGGGGCATGCCCTCCTGGCGGTGCCGCTGGTGGCCAATGACCTCAACGGCACCGGGCTGGCCACCGAGCTGGTGGTCGGCAACGCCATCGACACGCCGGGGCGGACGGACGTGGCGGTGCTGGTGTACGACCAGAATGCCCTGGTCAGCGTACGGTGCCGTGACCTGGGGCCGGGCGGCGTGGCGTACATCGACATGCGGGCGGCTCACGGCGTCGACTCGGGGTTCAAGGGCAGCGCGCTGGTCAGCGCGACGGCATGGAGCCACACGACCGAGATCCGCCCGGGCGTCGTCCAGGCGGTCGTCGGCCTGCTGGCGGCCTCGGTGGTGCGCTCGGGCACGGTCGCGGGCGAGGACATCCCGGGCGACGAGGTCGGCGTGACGGCGGCCGTCCCGCTGCCGGCGGAGGCGTGGCGCGGCTTCGAGGGAACGCGGGTAGCCGTGCCGCTGTGCCCGGCGGGCACGTTGCCGGCGCGCCTGCCGGCGGCACCGGTGAACGCTCCGGCGGCGGCGCTGGCGGCCGAGGTGCACCTGCCGGTGGTCAACTTCGTCTCGCAGGATGAGATCTGTATAGCCACCATCGAGGTAACCAACAACGGAACGGTGCCGGGCAAAGCGATCCTCCTGGCGATGGGCGAGCCGTCCTTCTGCCCGCCGGACTGCAACGGGCCGCTGTACATCGAGTGCTCCGGCCTGATCCAACCCGGCGGCACCTGGCGGCTGGGCGGCAACAGCAGGCTGGTGGGCACCAACAGCGCCACGGTGTTCAGCCTTTCGGCCAGCACGCTCGGCGACCTCGGCATCCGACCGGGCTCGAGCGATGTGGCCGCCGACGCGGTGTGCGCGGCGCTCGAGGACGGCGCGAACGTCAACGCGTTCGTCGACCGCTGCACCGACTACCGGCGGTTCCTCACGGCGTTCCAGCACGGCGGCCAGTACGCTGGCCTGCCGCTCGGGCTGACGTACGGACCGCCGATCGGGGTGTCGGTGACGCGCGACTGCCAGGTGCCGCCGTCGCGCAACCGGCCCGGATCGCCGCCGTTCACGGTCGGTTACACGGGCATCCCGCACGGCGACGTCGTGGCGCCCGCTCCGGGGAGCGATCCGTCACGGTCGCGGTTCACCTACAACATCTCGCAGGTGCTCGGCGACTTCGAGTCCGAGGTGAGCGTGATCTACATCGAGAACGCCGGCGTCATGTGCGCCAGCATCACGATCCTCTTCGACGGGCTTGGCCTGGGTGGCGCACCCGAGCGGCGCCTGTGTCAGGTGTACTCGGTGGCGGCGGGGGACGCCTACCAGTTCGACGCCACGGACTGCGTGGGCCCGAGCTGGCGGGGCACGGCGGTGCTGGCCAGCGATCAGCCGCTGGCGCTGATGGTGGAGGTGCTCAGCCTCATCGACGGACGCGTGCTGCGCGCCCACGGGGGCGAGCCCGGCAGCCTCCCGTTCGACTTCGACGGCGACGGCGACGTCGACCGCGGCGACGTCGCGCGGCTGGACGCGGCGATGGGCGCGCGGCCGGGCTCGCCGCGTTGGGAACCGAAGCTGGACCTCAACCACGACGGGGTCATCGACCAGGCTGACCGGGACTGGATGGCACAGTTCGTCGACAAGCAGATCGTCGTCACGACGCCGGGCGCCACGCCGGGGCCGGAGGCCACGCCGACGCCGTCGGGGATCCGCTTCACCAAGCTCTACCTGCCCTTCGGCGAGCGACCACAGCGCTGAGCCGAGACTGCCGGGAGGCCGCCGCATGGGGGCGGCACAAGGGGCCGGAACGCTGCGGGCACAGCGTTCCGGCCCGGTGCGTCCGCGGGTAAGCGCTGTAACCAAAGCCCTGCCGTGCGCGTCCTGGTCGCATGCACGAGCGACACGCATTCCGACGCGCATCGGTCCCGAGCGGCCGAGCCGCAATCACCTGGATCCGCCCCGCCGCCGCCGTCGCCACCGCGGCCGGGGTGGCACTCGCCGCGATGGCCGTCGTCGCCGGAGCGCCCCGGTGGAGTCCGGAGCGCGCGGGGCGCGGGCCAGGGGCGACCGGCGTCGCAACCACCACGCTCGCCGTCTCGACCACGCCCACGGTGGTCCCGACCGCCACGCTCACGGTCTCGACCACGCCCACAGCCATCGCGACGCCGACGCTTGCCGTCACCGTGACTGCCACGGCGTTCGCGACGTCCACGGCTGTCCCGATCGCCACGGTCGCCGTCGCGACGACACCGACAGCCATCGCGACGCCGACGCTTGCCGTCACCGTGACTGCCACGGCGTTCGCGACGTCCACGGCTGTCCCGATCGCCACGGTCGCCGTCGCGACGACACCGACCGCCGTCGCGACGCCGACGCTCGCCATCACCACTGCCCCAACGGTGTTCGTGACGTCCACCGCCATCCGGACCGCCACGCCCGCCGTCTCCACGACACCGACCGCGGTCGCGACGCCGACGCTCGCCGTCGCCACGACCCCCACGGCCGTCGCGACGCCCACAGCCATCGCCACCGCCACGCTGAGCGTCTCCACCACCGCCACGACCATTCCAACCGTGACGCCCGTCGTCTCCACGACGCCCACGGCAGGCGTGACGCCGCCATCGACCTCAACGCCGACATCGGTCCCGGCCTCAACCGCGACCCGGCCGCCCGCCCCGACGCGATCGCCCACGCCCGCTCCAACCGCCGCCCCCACCGCCGACCGCGGCGTGCGCCGGGCGTATCTGCCGTACCTCACCCGCCTCGGCGACTTCGCGGCGCCGCGGCCCCGGGTGTGGGGCACGCAGTTCGTCATGGAGCACAGCCCCGCCCACCACGCCGACGACGTCGCCATCGAGCTGCCGCGCATCCACGCGGCCGGCCTGCGGAGCATCCGCGCCGCCATCCGGTGGGACTGGATCGAGCCGGCCAACACCACGCCCGACCGCTACGACTGGCGGCACGCCGACCAGCTCCTCGGCGACTACTCGGCCGCCGGGTTCGACGTCCTCGTCATGGTCGTCGGGTACCCGGGCTGGGCCACCGAGTACGGTTGCGGCGGCGGGCTGCTGCCCGGCATCGAGCCCGAGTGGCGCGAGTTCACGCGCGCGCTGGCCGTGCGCTACGGCCGCCCGCCCTACAACATCGCGGCCTGGGAGATCGGCAACGAGGTCGACGGCTCGCTGATCGTCGAGCCCGACGACCACACGCGCCCGCCGGGCTGGGGCAAGGGCGAGCCGACCACGCCGTACGGCGGGTGCTGGGCGGGGCGCGAAGCGGAGTACAAGGCATTCCTGGCCGCCGCCTACACCTCGATCAAGATCGTGACGCCGTCGGTGCGCGTGACGCACGGCGGGCTGGCGTACGTCGACTCGTTCGCGTACAACCTCAACAGCTTCGACATCCGCTTCCTCGACCGGCTCCTGGCCGCCGGCGGGGGGCGCTACTTCGACTTCCTCAACTACCACTGGTTTCTGGACTACCCGTACCAGCCCCCAGGCCCCGAGCGCCACCGCCAGGCCGTGGCCACGCTCGCGCGCCACGGCTTCGTCAAGCCGGTGTGGATCACCGAGACCTACCGCGTGACGCAGCCCGAGGTGCCCGACACCTACGTCACGCAGGTCCGGTTCCTGGCCCAGGAGATCCTGCCGATGCTGGCGCTGCCCGACGTCGAGCGCATCTACTGGTACGGCTGGGTCGACTACCCGCCCGACGTCGCCGACCAGCGCGGCCAGGGCCAGCGCGGCCTCTCCGACGGCCAGCACCGCCCCAAGCCCGGGCTGGCGGTCCTGCCGCACACGATCCGCCACACCAACGGCGCAGGCACCGACATCTCGACCTCCCGAGTGCGGGCCTGGCGCTTCACCTGGCCCCGGTCGGGCGAGACCCACGTCGTCGCGTGGTCGGCCAGCGGCAAGGCCGTGCGCTGGGAGGCGCCGGTCGACATCGGGCGGCGGGCCACGGCGCGGGTGTTCTCGTTCGCCAAGATCATGGCCGGTCAGTGCTGCGCCGAGGTCTCGCTGCCCGTCGACGACGGCCGGCTCGTGCTCGACCTCGGCCCCGACCCCGTGTTCGTCGAGATCGGAGGGCCGTGAGGGGGACGGGACGCCGCGACGCTGCGCGCTGCCGAGGCCTTGCCGGCGTCCCCCTGGCTACGCCGCGAAGACGTCGTCGACCGCGATCGCGATGCCGGGCGCGGCGGCCGCGCGGGCGCAATGCCTTGACGGCGGCCGCGATCGGTGCTATCTTGCGGTACAAGGGAGTGCGATGTCGCCCATCACCGATTCGGATGGCCGACCTCATCCCGTGTCAGCGAAAGGCCAAGGCAACCCCATGACACGCGCCGCCCACAGCTTCTTCGCAGCGTTCGCCGGCTGGCTCGCCGCCTTCGTCGGATTCATGGGCTGGCGGCAGGTCGACGGCTACATCACCGACTTCGAGTTCTACGCGTTCTGGCCGGCGGCCGTCACGTTGGTCGGCTGGCTCGCCGTCGCGCTGCCGATCGTCCTCCTGGCGCGTGACGACCGCATGCGCCGGCCCGGCTTCGCCATCGGGATCGCGACCGCGGCCACCAGCGCCGTGTGGCTCGCCGTGGCGGCGGCGTTGTCCATGCTCCTGAGCCCGGAGTGGTGGTGGTGGCCGGTCGTCATCGGCGTGGTCGGCGGCGCGGTGTACTGGCTCCTGGAGACGCGGCGCCCACTGCGCCCGGCCGTGTTGTGGGTCGCCCCCTTCGCGGTCGTCGCTTTCGCGTACTACGTCGCCCTGCCGGTCGGCATCCGCTTCTTCCCGTACGCCACCTTCGTCATCACCGAAGGCGTCGTCGGACAGGCGGCCCTGCTCGCCGTCATCGAGCAGGTGCGGGTCGGCGACACGTACGCGGATCTCCACCGCCGCTACCCGCAGATCTTCGACGAGCCGATCCTGGGCATGGCCAGCGAAGACTACGCGATCGATTTCGACGCGCTCGGCGGCCGCGTGACCCGGGTCGAGATCCGCCGCGACGGCGGATAGTTCGTCAGACGGCCGCCAAGCATCGTGTCAGCGGGGGCCCGCCACGACCGGCGTCGGCGCCGGCCGGGGACGCGGGGTCACGTCCCCGAGTCGAGCCCCAGCGCGCAATCCGCCGACAGCCGACCGGCACCGAGGAACGCGAGCGCCAGAGCACCGCACAGCAAGAGCAGCTCGAGCTCCGAGCCCTTGCCCTCGCTCGAGGCGAAGAGGCCATTGTTCGGGTACGTCGCCAACGCGATGGCGACCGCCATGTCGACGGCCTGGAGCACACCGAACAGGCGGGTCAGCAGCCCCAGCACGACGCACAGGCCGCCGACCAGCTCGACGAGGATCACCACCCAGACCATGACGCCGGGCATGGGAATGCCCAGCGACTCGAAGAAGCCGGTTGGTCCGGCGACGTTCTGGATCTTCGACAGGCCGTGCATGAAGAAGACCAGGCCCACGCCGAGGCGCAAGGCGAGCAGGCCGTAGGCACGGAACCGACCTAGCCCGGATAGGGACAACGCTTGCATGACCGATGCTCCTCACGGGATGGAATGCCGTCGGGGCGGATCCGACCGACGGTGAGCGGGCAGTATACCATGCCCGCAGCGGTGAGCGCGACCGTCCGGCGGGATCCCGGCGCATGCCCGCCCCCTTCCCCCTCCCGCGCCATCGACGTTATACTGGATGCCCGGTCGATCCCGCCTACCGCCCCGCCCTGGAGTGCTCCCCATGCGCCCGTCGATCCCGCCGGCTCTCGTGCCCCTGGCCACCGTGCTGGCCGCCGTCGGACTCGCCTGGACCGGCGCCGGTCGGCCGACCAGCGCCGCGCCGGCCCAGGGCGGCCCCGACCCCGCCGGCATCCGCATCGCCACCGAGATCGTCGTCGGCGGGC